>CAINRW010000113.1 GCA_903852815.1 uncultured Actinomycetes bacterium | reverse complement strand
CGGTCCTGGTTCATAGTGACCAATATGCAAACTGGATCTTTGATCCAACTCATCCAACGCAAGGTCGGCGCTTTATTAACGCGCATCGGCTATTTGAAGATCTAATGAAAGATTTGGGATCTTTATTTACCGAAGTAAAGCCAAGGCCGGCAACGTTAGAAGAGTTATTACGAGTCCATTCACCTGGTTATGTTGATGAGGTTTTGAATCAACACATCAGTAATGATTGGCGAGGACCACGCAAAGACATGGCAGAGCTGGCATCCATCTTTGTTGGTGGCACATTAACGGCCTTGGATGCACTGCTAAACAAAGAAGCCCGTACCGCAATTCACTTTCCTGGGGCAAAGCACCACGCACAGTTCGATCACTCATCAGGCTTTTGCATCTTCGCAGATTTTGCAATCGCTGCTGACATTGCAACCAAGGATTACGGATTAAATGTTGCGATTCTAGATATCGACGCTCATCACGGTGATGGCACCGAGAATCTAACGGCCGATAATCCAAAGGTGCTTACCTTTTCAATTCACGAGAAAGGAATATTCCCTGGAACCGGAAATGAAAGTAACCCAGAGAAAAACATCTACAACTATCCGTTGGTCCCAGCATTCGATGGTGGGCGAGAAGTCGGTAAAGGTGACGGTGATCTTGAAAGTGGAGTCGCAGAGTTCATACATAAACTCGATGCTTTCAAGCCAGACATATTCTTTATCGCTTGCGGTGCAGATGGACACGCAGAAGATCCACTCAGCAATCTGCAATACAGCGTTGAGGGATATGTCGGTGTTGCCACTTTGATGCGCAAGCTCTATCCAGATACACCCATGTTGCTTGGGGGAGCCGGTGGGTATTTACCTGACACCAGAACTCCAGAAGTGTGGGCGCAGTTTGCTTGTGAATTGGCTAAATAGGAGAGTAGGAGAATGCAATGCGATATTTCGCGAAAATCGATATGCAGAACAACGTCTCAAGGATCTATAGGTTTGATGTGCAGCCAGAGAAAATACTTGAGGAGTACTGGGATGGCTCTGCATGGGTCTGGGATAAGCATGCGCTGATTGTTGGTTACTTGATGATTGGCGAGCCAGATCTTGATGAAGTTAGCGAAGCTTTTGCACTCGAGAAGTTTCCGAAGGCATTTGAGCCCCAGAACTTTGAAAAGGTTACTGCAGCCGATTCAGGGGAATATGCGATTCGTTTTATTGGAAGCTCGCTCATTGGTGTGGCCTTTGAAAAATCAATTGTTGAGAGAACATTTGATGTCCTTGCCGACAAAATGAAAGCCGGAAATCTAAAGTGCTTCACGTGGTGGTGCGAGCGGTGCAAAGTTTCCCAACTTGAACTCGATGGTGATTACGAGGGCCATGTTTTGGTGCTCAGTTTTCTCAATGTTCGAAAGATAGTCAGGGCGATGCCAGTTGATTGGCAATGGCAAGATCCCACATCTGAGTGGGCGAAAAATCAAGGTGATCCGGTTGAAGAGTTTGAAAAATTGGTGGCAAAAAGGTCTCGGCCTAATTGGAAAATACAGGTCTTAAAGATTTAGTTAGTGGGTGCTAACCAACAGCCACGCATTTCTTTGTACGCTAATCACATGAAGGCAAAGACTAAGAACGGGTTCGCTCCGAAAATCTGCCTGCGATGTAATCTCGAATTTGAATGGCGCAAGAAGTGGGCCCGTGATTGGGAGAACGTGAAATATTGTTCAGAAAAGTGTAAAGCGGGAAAGTAACTAGTCAGAAAAAACGGTTACTCGAAATCCCCGCCACGTCCAGTTATGCGCTTAGGCTTCTTCTTCGAACCGCTAAAGCGGGTTGCTAGATAAATAATTGCAATCGCATAGATTGCAATAATCACGAAACCAATCTTCATTTACTTACCGAGCACTGCCCACACGACGAGTGCAAATATTGCGATATCGAGACCGACAACAGCTATAGCAGAGAGTGAGAGGAACTCACGGGAATTTGCAATCTTCTTTGTGAGAGCGCTCGGATTCTTAACCTTCTTAAGATCAGCGACAAGGGCTTCACCCTCACGGATGGCTGCATACTGACTAATCGTCGCCAAGAATCCTGTAGCAGCAGCTACGCCTAACGCTAAGTACTTCGCTGAATCAGGTGCCTTGTGAAAAATATGGAGCGATGACAAGACGGTAATTGCAATCAGCACTAGCGCAGGACCCACTTGTGCCTGAATTATCTGAGCCCGCAGCTTGTTCCACTGCTGAATTAATTCTTTCTCGTCCATCGTGTGTTTCCTTTCGAAGAAACCTTGAATCCTATTCAGGTTATCGTCCAAGGTTAAAGCGTAATCTTGTATTCGGCTATCTCAAAGGAAGCCAGTACACACTCTCAGAATTTCGTTGCATGATTCCAAACTCAATCATGTGACGTCTAATTGCTGCAGTGTCATCGTGATATTTGGCGATAAAGGCGTTGAGTTCTTTCTCGGGATATTTAGTTTCAGGCGCTAACTCTTTGGCGATGTGATTGAGAACGGCAATTTTCTTGGCAGGTTTTACGGGGATGCTGATCAGAGTGCCATCAGGGCGAAAGAACTGGTCGATTTGTTCGCTCATAGGCTAATAATAAAGCAACGGCTAATACACTTCATCGCATGAATGGCTCATTGGCTTTAGTTGGATCTGGTGAGTACCTGCCGGCAATGGCTGCCTTCGAGAAATCCTTGATTGAAGATGGAATCAAGAATGGCAAGAAGCCGATCTATGTTCAGATTCCTACTGCTGCCGGGCGTGAGAGTGATGAGCGATTAGATTTCTGGAAAGATTTAGGCAAAACCCAGGCAGATCTATTGGGTGTTGAGTCAATTTATTTGCCTATCTATACGCGCGAAGATGCATTCAATCAGAAGTACGTGGATGCGATTTCAAACAGTGCCTTGATGTATATGTCTGGGGGAGATCCGCATCATTTGGCTGAGGTTTTAATTGACACTCCGGTGTGGGCGGCGATGGCGGAAAACTGGCGCACGGGTGCATCACTCGCTGGCTGTAGCGCGGGTGCGATGGTTTTGAGCTCGCATGTTCCTAACTTTCGTTTATTGAAGAAAGCGCCGAGTGCAGGTTTGAATCTGCTTCCGGAAATTCGAGTGATTCCGCACTTTAATAAGTTCTTTAAATGGATCCCTGAAAGTGCGGCTAAAACCTTGCTGCATGTTCCCAATGATTCCATTCTTATTGGCGTCGATGAATTAACGGCCATAGTAAAACGCAGTGGGCAGGATCATTGGGTGGTGGTAGGAGCGGCAAAAGTGCACGTATTAAAAGGCTTGCCGGATCAGCAGTTAAGCGATGGAGAATTGATTGATTTGAATATACTAAATGCAGTTGGGAAGAAACCCACTGACACTTAGGAGAGAAGTCGATGGCACACACATTAGAGACAATGGTCGCAGAAGGTCGTGAAGGAAAGACTCGTACACAGCAGCTTGCACGTTTGAAGGAATGGAAGAAAGCTGCACTTTCAAACGGTGCAGAGAAAGTTGATATTTGGGAAGTTGGTTCTGGCGATAACGTTGGCAGCTGGGTAATTGCGGTTAGCCATAAGAGCGCAACTGATTTGGGTGCATCAATTGATAGTTACTACAAGAGCCCAGCCAAATATGATCTACAATCTGAAAAATGGCAGAAGTCGCCAGTTTTTAATATCAAGAGTTACTCAATCATGCATTTGATGGAGACTGTTTAAACTTTAGTTTTTGATCTTTGTTGTTTAAATAAGGCCTCACTATGTGGGGCCTTATTTAATGTGCCGATGTTTTTACTAAGTATGGATAGTAATCAAGAGTGATCCAGCCGCATTTGTCGTAGAGGAATTTGCCTGCAGCACTTGCATGAAGAAAGAAGTTTTTTGAACCCAAGTTTTTGTGAGTCTGCATTACGAACTTTAGAAGTTGTTCACCGTAGCCATTTTTCTGGTGAACGGTAGGGGTACCCATACTCCAGATGCCGATTGTGTCGTGATAAACCATGGCTGTCACCAGTGAAACCATTTCGTCACTTTTGAATAGGCCATAGGTATGGTCGTTTTCACTTGCAAAGAGCATCTGCTCGAAAGTCTGCATAGCTTCATCATTCATCTGATACACATCGCGATAAATGACACACATAGTTTGTGTGTCAGCAGGAACAAGTCGACGAACGCTTAAATCATCGCGAAGCTGAAAATCATCGATAGTATTGTCGGCGCTCCATAACATAAATGGCGTGCCACCTAAATTTTTATAACCATGCTGCGCAAATGCATCAAGGTGATTTATTCCTGGGCCAACAAGTCTGATGCTTGTCTCGCGTCCGTGAAGTGCAATGGCTGCGATTAATTCATCGACTGCCTCTTTGCGAGATGTGTGAATTATTGCGGCGTTAAAAGCTGCGATGGACGAATCACCGAGAGTAAGAGACCAACCAGCACCACTTATGTTTACTGGGTTCTTCATGTTGTTGAAGAAGGGGAGCGAACCATCGCTAAATTGGTACAAAAGGGCTAAGCGATCTTCAAAGCTTGTATACATCTGCCAAGTTTATGTTGCCTTTACCTAGATTTAATCGCGACTCAAGGATTTTTCAGGTCGGAATTTGAATAAAGGATTTAGACTTTCAAGACGCCAACACCTTGGAGAGAAGGTACATCGATGGCAGTAACCATTGCGCGCAAGGCCGTGGCGCTTCGATTAAATTTCTTTATGTTGGGCGTATTGATGGGTGGTTGGTCAACCAGAATTCCTGAAATTAAATCTGCCTTACACATGAGCGATGCGGTCTTAGGTCGCACGCTGATGGGAGCGGCAACGGGTGCATTTTTATCATCTCGAATAATCGGCTGGTTAGTCCGTGAACTTGGCCCAAAGCGCGTGTTTTATGTGGGAACGGCCGTGTTTCCTTTGGGTTACTTAACTGTTGCCTATGCACCTAATGCTTTCTTTATCTTCTTGGGGATTTTCTTTTTTGCCCAGGGCTACATGTTTCTAGATAATCCAATGACGATCATGACGCAAGAGCTAGAGCGTGAAAGTGATCGAAAGTATTTGTCAGGCTTTCATGCATATTGGTCAATTGGAACTTTATCGGCAGCCTTCTTTGGTTCATTTCTTATTGGTCACGTCAAATATTCATATCACTTAACCGGGTTAGCGATTATTTCATTTGTTGTTCTGATTCTGTCGGCTAGGACGTTTACTGGACAAGTTAAAGGTGCCGAGAAATCAACAAAGATTAATCTGCCATGGTTTGGTGGCAAGGCCTTAATTATTTGGGGCATCGGATTTGGAATGCTTTGTTCTAACAGTGCTGAATTTGGTGCCACAGATTGGTCAGCGCTTTTCTTGAGAGATGTCATGGATATTTCGGGGCAGTTCTATGTTGGTGCCTATATTGCTTTTGAGCTTGGAATGATCATGAGTCGCTTATTAGGTGACACATACATTCATAGATATGGTCCTGAAAAAGTTATTCGCGTGTGTGGAATTATGGCCGGGTCATTGTGGTTTATTTCTATGATGGTTGGTGTAAGTCTTAAAGAATCACATCACGTAATTGCTTACTTTATAATTTTGTTGGGCTATTTTCTTGCCGGCTCTGGTGTCGGTCCGCTTTTCCCTGCACTCATTACAGCGATTGGAAATATTCAGGGAGTTGAAATTGCCGTTGCACTTTCACGTGCATTGCTGATTGCAATTCTGGGCTTTGCCTTTGTGCCGGCTTTGATCGGAGCGATTTCAGATGCCACTTCGCTAATCACGGCGATGATGCTTCCGATGGGGCTGTTGATTCTGGCCGGCCTTCTGGCGCGCGTTGCTCGGGCGGGTTCGAAAGAAGCGGTCTAAAGGCAGGACTCACGCTCGGCCAGATGGATTAGCAACTGGATTTCACCTGCATTTCCTTGCTTGTTTAACCAAATAGCCACCAGCCGTAACCTTCATGTTCGAGTATTTGCCCAGCATCTTCGAGGGTGCGCTTTGTACGAGGGAATCACGTGGGACAGGGCTGGAGAGTAACCGTCGCTCCAGCTCTGTATCCTAAATTTTCGTAGATTAATTACGAGCAGATGAAACTAGTAAAAATTAAGCAGATTTATTTTCGCGATGTAGAAGTTCGTCGAGTTTTTCAATTGCCCGTCGTGAGCGAGAAAACTTCGCGCGCTCGTTCGGTTCACGAAGGGCATGATGATCGGCATCGTGATGACGGTGAATAAGGGCAGATAGATTAAATAGCGAATGCGAAAATTCCATGTGGGGATAGTGCCGTAGTCAGTTAACGTCGTTGGTTGTTGCAGGTAAATTGCAGGTGAGATTTAGATGAATGGTTACTATGGTACTTTTTCCGCTAACGCAACAGAGAGCGAATATAATCCGACTATGACCACACTTTCTCGCCCAAATTCGGCGCTATTAGTAATCGATGTTCAGAATCAAGTTGTCGACGGTGCATTTAATAAAGATGCAGTCATAGCAAATATCAATGAAGCGGTAGGCAAAGCTCGCGCAGCTGGAGTGCCAGTGGTGTGGATTCAGCATTCAGATGACTGGATGCCAATTGGCTCAGAGGACTGGCAGATTGTTCCCGAGTTAGCGCCGTTAGAGTCAGAGGCCAAAGTTGGCAAGTTGTATCGCAACTCTTTTGAAGCTACGAATCTGGAAGAAGTATTGGCGGGATTAAATGTTGGCCATATTTATGCCTGTGGAGCACAGACAAATAACTGTGTTCGCCATACAGGACATGGTGCGTTAGATCGTGGTTATGACGTGACACTGATTGAAGATGCGCACACGACAACTGATTACACTTTTGAAGGCCAACATGTGAGTGCGGAAGTTTTAGTTGATGACTTAAATGCATCATTTACTGAATATGAATTGCCGGGGCGAAATGCCAATGTGGTTACAACTTCTGAGGCTTTTGCTTAAAACTACTCTGAGTGATCGGATTTTCTGCTTTAATTAATGAAGTCGAGCCGGGGTGCCAATCCCGGCCCAACTGCCTTATGCGAACTCAGTCTCTTAACTGATCGGGTCCGTCGGAATTATTCCGGCGGGCTTTTCGCATTTCCCACGCTCTAAGCATGAGATTGGCTATTGCAACAAAAAGCGTTACAAAATCATTTAGATTCATTCATTTGCACTTCCTTTCTCTATTCCCAACAATTGTTGGGAAATCAATCAAAACGCTGGCGGCGTAATTAGTGATTAGAGATAAGAAATTCAGGCGTTTGAAAGATATGGCCAAAAGATGAATTGGAAATCTTTGAAGTGATCTCTGTGGATATTTTTAAGGTCAAGGGAAATATTTCAAAGAGAAATACTTCCGATAATTGGTTAGATTTCGCAGATGCTTGGGGGAATTAATAACGCGTTGTTTCTGCAAGGCTTTGCGGGATTTTTTGGCTTAGGGATTTTGATTGTATTTTTGAAGTGGGCATTTCCTACGAAGAAAGATCCGGTCGCAAAAGCTGAACGTAAAGCATTAAAGAAATCTCTCCGAACTTTAAACCGAAAATAATCTAAATCTCGCCTTTTTCTAAACCTTCAAGTACTTCAACGGCTCTTAACTTTAATTCAGGTAAATCACTCAAACGCTTTAAACCGAAGATTTGCTGACTCATTCGATGATTCTTAACAAAACTCTCTTTTTGGCGGTCCAAGAAATCCCAATACAAAGTAGTAAATGGGCAAGCCGTGTCCCCGACGCGCAGTTTTGGATTGTAAACACAGCCCTTGCAGTAGTTGGACATCCTAGAAATATAGGCACCGCCCGCGGCATAAGGCTTAGTCATCATTTGTCCGCCATCGGCATGAACTCCCATGCCGATGACATTTGGAACCATCACCCACTCGCTTGCATCAATAAATACTTCTCGCATCCAATCCAAAAACTCTTGTGGGTTCGTACCGGTGATCACTGCCAGATTACTAAGCACCATCAATCTAGGAATGTGATGAACCCACGCTCTTGAATTAATATCGCTGACAGTTTGCTTCACGCAATTCATCTGGGTTGCATCGGGGTCACGAAAAAGTGGTAATAGTTTTCTATTAGCAGCGAGTTGATTGTTATTTCGATAATCAGAACCCAGAAACCAGTACATGCCGTTTACATATTCTCGCCAACCGATGATTTGGCGAATGAAACCTTCGGCCGATTCGATCGGGATATTTCCAGTATTGAAAGCTTTTACTGCGGCATGAATAACTTCAGAAGGGTGCAGCAAGTTGTTGTTTAAGTATGGAGATAAAAGTGAGTGATGCAGCGCCCAGTTATCGGTAGTCATTGCATCTTCAAGTGGACCGAATTCGGCAAAGTGGTTATCTATGAAGTTTCTTAATTGTGCTAAAGCCCCTTTGCGAGTTGTGGCCCATGTAGTTGTGGGTGTGTGGTCTAACTCTTTTGCTACTTCTAAATCAATCTCATCGCGAGCGTGTTTAAGATAGTTAGGTCCTTCATATTTTTTCGGAGGCGGTAAACGATTATCTTTATCAAAATTCCAAGCACCGCCAGCTGGTTCATTGCCTTCAACCAAGATGGATAAGCGGATTCGTTGGGCTCGGTAGAAACTCTCCATAAGAAAGTTTTTTTGCTTATCTGCCCACTGGGTAAAAAGTGATCTGGGGGTAAGAAAGAAATCGTTTTCAATGAATTCAACGCCAAAATCTTGAAGTTGTTTCATTTGAGTAAAAGAGGATGGCTGGGCACAGATAATCGGCAGCCCGTTGTATTTTGAGGCAACTGCTGTAAGACCATCAATCGTCGTCGCTGCCTTTATATATTCAACGGTGAAACCCTCAGTTCTTAACTCTTGCGCAAAATGGCGGGCTGATGAAATGAGAAAGAACAAGCGCTCCTTATGCCACTTTCGCCCTGAAGTCATACGGGCACTTTCGACAAGGACAATCACATCGTGCTTTTTATCGGCCAACTTGAGCGCGCCGAATTGTCGATGCAAATGATCGAAAGGAATATAAATAATACGGAGCACTTGCATACTTTAGGGCTTGCAAACTAAAGATGCGGCTTTAAATATGTGGCAGTAGGTTTACCAAATGTCATTAGCAGTTATAACCGGTGGGTCTCGCGGACTTGGCTTTGAAGTCGCCAAAGCTTTGGTGGCGCAGGGAAATAAAGTTGTCTTGGTAGCAAAAGATGTCGAGCGTTTGGCACGTGTGGCTCAAGAATTGGGTTGCGACTATCGAGCCGTTGATTTAGCCGATCTTGATGCTGCAAAGAATTGCTTCATGCAAATTCTGGAAGATTTTGGAACTCCACAGACTCTTGTTCTTGCACATGGTGTGATGAGTGAAAAAATGTCGAAAACACTTCGCACAAATAATGAAGAGTGGCGACGAGTCATGGCCATTAATTTGGATTCTGTATTTTGTGCAATGAATATTTTGGCTGCGCCAATGGCCGAAGCACGAAATGGTCGAGTCATTGTTTTCTCTGCATGTCTTGGCCGGATGTCAGGACCTGGAAATGCTGGGGGACTTGCCCCGTATCGCATTAGCAAAGCTGGCGTAAATGCATTGGTTAGAAATTTGGCACACGAAACTGGTTTGGGCGCCCGCGGTTTATTGGTAGATGCCGTGTGTCCCAATCATTCACGCACCGATATGGGCGGACCAGATGCGCCTCTATCTGCCGAACAAGGCGCACAAACTGCAATCTGGTTAGCAACACGAGAATTTAATGTGGCCGGTTCAAGTGATCAGGAAAAAGTGACTGGAGTTTTGTGGGAAGAGAAACAAGTCATCGATTGGTAGTCCGGGCACTGGCTTTTTAGTACGCTCAAACTATTGAAGTTGTTGGCCTAGTTGTTTAAGTTTTCTTCATGAGTGATGACGTTCTTGGCCTAGATGAGGCGTATTCCGTACAGACCCCTGAAGATAACAAGCGCCTATATGCCAAATGGGCAGCCACGTATGACTCATCTTTTGTTGATGCTAAGCAATATCGATATCCCAAAGCAATCAGTGAGGTATTTGATCAAGTTGTCACCGATTCTGTTCATCGCGTTTTAGATATCGGAACAGGCACAGGGCTGACAGGAATGTATTTATCCAGACTTCGCCCCGAGGTAGAACTAGATGGTATGGATATTTCGCCGGAGATGCTGGGTCAAGCACAATTAAAACAGCGCAATGATTCTTCGCCTGTGTATGGCAAATTATATGAGCGTGATTTAACGCGCGATGTCGCTAATGAAAATGCACCGTATGAAGCATTGATTAGTTCTGGAACTTTTACTCATGGTCATTTAGGTCCTGAATGTTTGCGAAATTTATTGCCGCTTTTAGCTAACAACGGCTGGTTAGTTGTGGGTGTAAATAATGAACACTTTGAAGGAAAGAACTTTGCAGGCGAACTGGCATCACTAGTTGAAAAAGGCGCAATTGCCGAACCGCAGATTTTGCGAATCGATGTGTATGAACCAGGTAGCGTGCATTACGGGGATCAAGCTCGAGTCATAGTTACACGCGCAACTTCGGCAGGAAATTAACCCTTACGACTCGTATTCTTAGGGAATCTATCTCGGGAGCCAATCATGCAAATCACCATCGGTAAGAAGTTGGGCAGTTTCATGGGGGCGATTGCGCTTTTAATATTGGTGGTTCTAGGGATTGTTTTATCGCAAAACTCTCATAGGGAATCAAGGCTAAATGGCGCAGACACAATGTTCTTGCAGATGATGATTCCTCATCATCAACAGGCTGTAGATATTTCAGAGTTAGCGCTAAGAAAAAGTAATGACCCAGAACTGCGCGCTTTAGCTGAAAGTATTCGCGATGGACAGCGCGCCGAGATAATTACTATGAAGGCTTGGTTAAAAGATGCTCATGAAGATCTAGAAATGGGTCACATGATGGGGGATTCAATGGGTGGGATGCTCACCGAAAGCGATCTATCAGATTTAAATTTAGCTGAGGGGAAAGAGTTTGATTTGCTGTGGCTTGCCGGAATGACAAATCATCATGAGGGAGCGATTCATATGACAACCATGATTGAGGATGCTAACAAGCAAGAGATTAAAAACTTTGGTGCAGCAATTGTTGCCACACAAAGCGCGCAAATAGAACAGATGAGCGAAATGATTAAGCGGCTAAATAGTTAGCGAATAGAGCGAAGGACTGCGGTAACGATTCCTAAAATTTCGCAGTCATCGCCATTGATTGGCTCGAAAGCATCATTTGCTGGCAGCAACCAAATGTGTCCATCTTTTTTAGAAAAAGTTTTCACTGTTGCTTCGCCATCAATCATGGCCGCAACGATTTCGCCTTTGTTACAATCTTTTTGCGCGCGAATCACAACGTAATCGCCATCGCAAATTGCAGCATCGATCATTGATTCACCAACAACTTTGAGCATGAACAAATCACCTTTACCAACAAGTGATTCGGGTAGCGGAAAAGTTTCTTCAACTTCTTGCTCGGCAGTAATTGGTCCACCGGCAGCAATGCGGCCAACAAGTGGAATAAATTTAGTTTTAGCCACAGGTGCGCCATTGTTATTTTCTGGAGTTAGCTCTAGTGCGCGACCTTTGCTTTCATCGCGGCGGATGAAACCTTTTTCTTCCAAGATTTCTAGCTGGTATTTAACTGAAGCCGTAGATGTCAGACCAACAGC
Organism: uncultured Actinomycetes bacterium; assembly: GCA_903852815.1. Classification (GTDB taxonomy): domain Bacteria; phylum Actinomycetota; class Actinomycetes; order Nanopelagicales; family Nanopelagicaceae; genus Planktophila. The sequence goes on along the minus strand of CAINRW010000113.1, from coordinate 1,684 downwards.
AGCGCCGATCTCGCGCATGGTGGGGGCGTAACCCTGTTCGGCCATGGCAGTTTCAATAACATTGAGGATTTCGGCTTGGCGGGCAGATAGTCCGGCCGTCGAAGGGGTCTGTGTGCTCATGGATATAGGGTGACACAGCCAGGGAAAAAATTCAAACATATGTTCGAAAATAACTTGCTATTTGTCAGTGGTGGGGTGTTTAATTGCACTTGTTCGAACAGTTGTTCGAACACCTTCCCCAAGGAGAACGATCATGAGTACAGCGACATTAGCTAGCAATACCAGGGTATTTCAAGGCTTTTCTGCCCCATATGCATCATCGACCAATCCGTCCGGCGCTGGCTTAACTCGCCGTGGTCGACTAGCTCGCACCCTTGTCGTAGCCTCTCTTACCGTGGTTTTGGCTGCAGGTTTTGCCGCCAAATCCTCCGGTGGAGATCAAGTTGTGGCACCCACTTCATATGCAACCGTTGTTGTTCCAGCCGGAGCAACGTTGTGGTCGATCGCATCTGCTTACTCAACTGGTGATGTACAGGCGATGCTTGAATCGATTCGCGAAGTAAATAACTTGAATGGCTATGACGTACAAGCGGGGCAAAAACTTCGCATCCCCAACAATTAATCACGATGGGGATTTCGACACGCCGTTAATCACGTGTTTACCTACTAGACAAGAAAAGCCTCAAGAAATGCTTTATAGTTCCCACTATATGTAGGGGTCGAAAGCAGTAAAACTTCCATTACTAGTGTTTTTAGGGTAGTTTTGCCGGTCCGCTCAATACATCTAAAAGTTGGAATTTCTAGTATTTCGAAGGGAGACACGCCGAGATGATTTGCCCATTTTGCAGACATGACGATTCACGCGTTGTTGACTCCCGACCAATCGAAGATGGCACACAGATTCGCCGCCGCCGCGAGTGCCCACAGTGCGGACAACGTTTTTCTACTCAAGAAATAGCTCTGCTCAATATCATCAAGCGCTCTGGCGCTACTGAGCCATTTAGCCGTGAGAAAGTTCTGGTTGGCGTTCGCAAAGCCTGCCAAGGACGTCCGGTCAATGAAGATGATCTAGTTTTGCTGGCCCAACGCGTCGAAGAAACTCTTCGCTCAACAGGTGCGGCAGAGATTGAAGCTCAAGAAGTGGGCATGGCCATCTTGGCCCCACTTCGCGAACTCGATGAGGTGGCTTACTTACGTTATGCCTCGGTATATCGTAACTTTGCCTCCCTTGAAGATTTTGAAGGCGAGATTGCTTTACTTCGCGCTCTTCCTTCACGCATTTCCCCAAATGTACAACAAGGCAATGACAACTTAATTAATCAGAACAACTAAAGAAGACGGGGAACCACACAATGTCAGAGACGGTCATCAACCGACCAGCGAAAATCAAGGCCCACAACACTGTAAAAGGTAAAGGCCTGACTATCGAACGTATCTACACCAACGAAGGCGTACACCCATACGATGAAGTTAAGTGGGAGCGCAGAGATGTAGTACAGCAAAACTGGAAAACCGGTGAGACTGTTTTCGAACAACGCGGTGTTGAATATCCAGATACTTGGTCAGTCAACGCATCAACGATTGTTACAACAAAGTATTTCCGTGGCGCAGTTGGTGCTGAAAATCGCGAATGGTCTTTGAAGCAAGTTATCGATCGCGTTGTTCTTACGTACACAAAAGCTGG
>CAINRW010000112.1 GCA_903852815.1 uncultured Actinomycetes bacterium | reverse complement strand
CAGGCTGCAGATATTGTAAAGAAAACGAGAGATTTCACTGCATTTTCAAAGAAAAATTCACAGGTTAACACATTCATTTGCGGGATAGAAGATTCAGAATGGGAAAAAACAGAAGATGGGTATGTTTATTATGTAAAAGCAAACCGATTTCTTCGGGGTATGGTAAGAGGATTGGTTGGAACAATGTTAATGGTTGGGAAGGGGAAAATTAATTTAGAAGAATTTAGGTCTATAATTGAATCTAAAGACTCATCAAAAGCAGATTTTTCAACACCTGCCCATGGTTTATTTCTAAAGTCTGTATTGTATCCAATTAATCAGTTTCTGTAAATATGCCACATTTATTGCTTTAATTGAGTTTGGATGATTAGAGTAGTGTTAAATGAATTTAGTTTGAGTTTATTTTTAGATATTTTGGTTAAAAAATTTGATTGAATAGAATAATCAAGCTATATTTGCAACCCGCAACTAACAAATGTGGGCAGTTCTTAGAAAAATAAAGTAATGTTGAAATTTAGTTTTAATTTTTAAAAGATTAGAATAATAGATTTGGAAACAACAAAATATTGGCTATCTTTGCAACCCCTCTGAAAATGAGGGATTAGCTGAGAAGCTGAAAGATCTTTGAAATTTGGGAGATAATAACATTCTGTGTTAAAACAGGAGTAAGGAAGTCACGAATATTATATTAAGAAAGAACAAAGAGCAAATCAAGTTCAATCTCACATTATTTACAATGGAGAGTTTGATCCTGGCTCAGGATGAACGCTAGCGGCAGGCTTAATACATGCAAGTCGAGGGGCAGCACGTCTTCGGATGGTGGCGACCGGCAAACGGGTGCGTAACACGTACGCAACCTTCCCGTTACAGTGGGATAGCCCAGGGAAACTTGGATTAATACCACATATTATGGTTGAGAGGCATCTCTTGGCCATCAAAGAAATTCGGTAACGGATGGGCGTGCGTTTGATTAGGTAGTTGGCGGGGTAACGGCCCACCAAGCCAACGATCAATAGCTGATGTGAGAGCATGATCAGCCACACGGGCACTGAGACACGGGCCCGACTCCTACGGGAGGCAGCAGTAAGGAATATTGGGCAATGGACGAAAGTCTGACCCAGCCATGCCGCGTGAAGGATGACGGCCCTACGGGTTGTAAACTTCTTTTCTCTGGGGCGAAAACCTCTCATTCTTGAGAATTTGACAGTACCAGAGGAATAAGCACCGGCTAACTCCGTGCCAGCAGCCGCGGTAATACGGAGGGTGCAAGCGTTATCCGGATTCACTGGGTTTAAAGGGTGCGTAGGTGGGCCTGTAAGTCAGTGGTGAAATCCCCGAGCTTAACTTGGGAACTGCCGTTGATACTATAGGTCTTGAATCTCGAGGAGGTAAGCGGAATATGTCATGTAGCGGTGAAATGCTTAGATATGACGTAGAACACCAATTGCGTAGGCAGCTTACTACACGAGCATTGACACTGAGGCACGAAAGCGTGGGGAGCAAACAGGATTAGATACCCTGGTAGTCCACGCCCTAAACTATGGATACTCGACATCAGCGATACACAGTTGGTGTCTGAGCGAAAGCATTAAGTATCCCACCTGGGAAGTACGATCGCAAGATTGAAACTCAAAGGAATT
>CAINRW010000111.1 GCA_903852815.1 uncultured Actinomycetes bacterium | reverse complement strand
GGAGCTTGTGGTTTATGCACTGTGACGGTGACTGAGTCAATTCTTATGTGTTCTTTCAAAATTCTTTCTGCAATTCTTCCTGCAAGTTTCTCGATTAAATTGACTGGGTTCGTCGTAATTTCGGATACAACTAAATTTGTAATTTCTGCATAATTTACAGTGTCATCGATTGAATCACTTTTGCTGGCCGCAGATAAATCAACATCCATCTCAACATCAATGAAAAAATCTTGTCCATTGATTCGCTCATGTTCAAATAGGCCGTGATAACCAAAGCCGTGAACACCTTTGAGAATAATTCGATCGCTCATGCGCCCAATACTTCCTTATGTGGTGCGACAGTATGCACTCTTACGCCCCAAATTCCTGAGAGGGCCAATCGCTGAGTAAGTGCAATAGTGGCTAGTTCTCGATCATCAGGGTTATCACCGCCGAGAAATCTCTTTCTTGATGCCCCAATTAAGACGGGATAACCCGTGGCAACGAATTGATCAATGGAGTCAATGATCTCCCAATTGTGTTCCGCCTCTTTAGCAAAACCAATGCCTGGATCGATAATTATTTTCTCTTTAGCAATTCCTGCCTCACGTGCGGCTTTGATGCGTGCAGCTAACTCTGAGATTACTTCTGCAACAACATCTGCATAAACTGCCCGTGAATTCATATCTTTAGAGTGACCACGCCAATGCATGGCAATGTAAGGAGTATTTAATTCGGCAGCCGTTGCAAGCATGTGCTCATCGGCCAGCCCACCACTTACATCGTTAATTATGTGTGCTCCAGCATTAATCGCGAATCTAGCGGTACTTGAACGCATTGTGTCAATACTAAGTTGCACATTGTGTTTCGATAACGCTTCAATTACTGGAATTACTCGAGCTAATTCTTCTTCCTCGGAAACTCGTTCTGCCCCAGGTTTAGTTGATTCTCCTCCGATATCAATAATGTCCACACCTTCAGAAATCATTTCTAACCCACGATTAACTGCTTGAGTGAATTCATTATGACGACCACCGTCTGCAAAAGAGTCAGGGGTGACGTTCAGGATACCCATCACAATCATTTTTTTACCTATGTGTAATTAAACTAATTGCTTCGGCGCGGGTGGCAGTATTTTGTAATACACCGCGCACCGCACTAGTAGTTGTGCGGGCATGAGACTTCTTAACTCCGCGCATCGACATACAAAGGTGTTCGCAATCAATAATTACAATTACTCCGAGTGGATTTAAAATCTCCACCATTGCATCTGCAATTTGAGTAGTTAACCGCTCCTGTACTTGTGGGCGCTTGGAATACATATCTACTAGGCGAGCAATCTTTGAGAGTCCAGTTATTTTTCCGCTAGGAATATAACCAACGTGGGCGACACCATGGAACGGTGTTAAATGGTGTTCGCAATGAGAGAAGACTTCAATATCACGAACAATTACTAACTCTTCATGGCCAATATCGAAAGTGGTTGTTAGAACATCTTCTGGAGATTGCCACAGACCCTCAAAATTTTCTTTCATTGCCCGGGCAACTCGGGCAGGCGTTTGAGCTAAACCTTCGCGATCTGGATCTTCACCTAGAGCAAGTAAGAGTTCTCGCACTGCTTTCTCGGCGCGCACCTGATCATATGGAGCAGATGCGCGACCATCAGAAACTGTTACCTTGCTAATCGTCACTTGCTGGCTTCTTTCGACGCGTTGGTTTCTTTGCTTCTGTAATCTCTTCCTCAACAACAACCTTTCCAGGAACTTCAATTGGTGGTTGTGTTGAAGGAATGCGAGTTGGAGAGCCGGTCCACGCAGGTCGGGGAGTTACAGGACGCACCTTTGCAAATATCTCTGCAATCTCCTCTTTGTTGAGGGTCTCTTTTTCAAGGAGCTGCAAAACCATTTCATCAAGAATTTTGCGGTTCGCAACCAAAATATCAAACGCTTCCTGATGTGCATTTTCAATCAGTGTACGAATCTCATGATCAACAACGCCTGCAATGTTTTCAGAGTAATCACGCTGATGGCCATAGTCGCGGCCTAAGAATGGCTCAGAACTTCCTCCACCTAATTTGATAGCTCCGATTGCTTCTGTCATTCCATATTGAGTGACCATTGCACGTGCCAAAGCGGTTGCTTTTTCAATGTCATTTGATGCACCAGTTGAAGGATCGTGGAAAATTAATTCTTCAGCTGCACGACCACCTAATGAATATGCCAGTTGATCAAGTAACTCATTACGTGTTGTTGAATATTTATCTTCGTCAGGTAACACCATTGTGTAACCCAATGCACGACCACGCGGCATGATTGTAATTTTATGAACTGGATCTGTATGTGGAAGCGCATGTGCAACTAGTGCATGTCCAGCTTCGTGGTAAGCAGTTACTCGACGTTCAGAATCACTCATAATTCTTGATTTACGTTGTGGGCCAGCCATTACGCGATCAATTGATTCATCTAACTCTTTATTTGTAATCACTTTCTTTTCTTCTCGGGCAGTAAGCAGTGCAGCTTCATTGAGCACATTTGCCAAATCAGCGCCAGTAAAACCAGGAGTCCGGCGTGCATAATCAATTAGTTTTACATCTTCACTCAAAGGTTTATTTTTAGCATGAACCGTAAGAATTGCTTCGCGACCCTTTAAGTCTGGTCGATCTACTGCAATTTGGCGATCAAAACGACCTGGGCGCAGAAGTGCAGGATCAAGTACGTCTGGTCGGTTAGTTGCAGCGATCAAAATAACTTTTGTATTTTCTTCAAAGCCATCCATCTCAACTAAAAGTTGGTTCAGGGTTTGCTCGCGCTCGTCATGCCCGCCACCCATGCCGGCACCACGTTGACGTCCAACAGCATCAATTTCATCAACAAATACAATTGCTGGTGCATTTGCTTTAGCTTGATTAAATAGATCGCGGACTCTAGATGCTCCAACTCCAACAAACATTTCAACAAAGTCTGAGCCTGAAATTGAATAGAAAGGAACATTCGCTTCGCCAGCAACCGCGCGAGCTAACAAAGTTTTACCTGTTCCTGGAGGACCAAACAGCAACACACCTTTAGGAATCTTTGCGCCAAGTACTCCGTACTTATCTGGGTTAGCCAAGAAATCTTTTATTTCGTCAAGTTCTGCAATTGCTTCATCTGCACCCGCGACATCTTTAAAGGTTGTTTTTGGTACATCGTTATTTTGAAGTTTTGCTCGTGATTTACCGAATTGGAAAACCTTGTTTCCGCCTTGAGCTTGGCCCATCATCCAGAAGAACAAGAAGCCAATTAATAGGAATGGGACGATTGACATTAAGAATGAAACTAATAGTGATTGAGATGGAACCCGAACATTCCAACCTTTGGCTGGGGGGTTTGCAGTTAGCGCATCAACAATTGTTGGCTCTTGGCGGATTACATATGATGCTTCAACTTTTGTTGCACCTTTTATTGCCGCCCCTGATTTAAGGACCAAGCGAATCTTCTGATCCTTGTCAATAATTTCTGCTGATTCAACTGAAGATTGTGCAATTGCACTTAAGGCCTCGGAAGTTCCAATTTGTGTATATCGATTTCCGGCAGCTGAGATTTGTCCGAAAATTGAAACGGCAAAGATGGCAACAAGAATCCAAAAGAGAGGTCCACGGAAAATACGACTTGTTCGAGTCGCAGGCTTCTTTGGATTAGAACTTCCTGAAAAACTCTTCTTAATAGGCTTCTTCTTATTTGGCGGCTTAACTTCAGACATTTTCTACTTTACTCGTTTCGTTGGGGAATGAATTCTTAGGAATACATGTGCTTGGCAAGCACCGCGATAAATGGAAGGTTTCTATATTTCTCATCAAAATCTAAACCGTAACCAATGACGAAATCACTTGGAATTTCAAATCCAACATATTTAACGTCCACATGAACTTTGGCAGCTTCTGGTTTGCGCAGAATTGAAAGAATCTCAACACTTCCAACGCCACGAGATTCAAGATTTGCTTTCAACCATGAAAGTGTTAGACCGGAATCAACAATGTCTTCAACAATTAAAACATTTCGGCCAGTGATATCGCGATCTAAATCTTTGAGAATTCGTACGACTCCACTTGATTTTGTTCCTGAGCCATATGACGAAACTGCCATCCAATCCATTTCAACGTGACGTTGAAGTGCGCGTGACAAATCGGCAACAGCCATAACTGCACCTTTTAATACACCGATGAGCAATAAATCTTTGCCGTCATAATCTTTATCAATCTGTGCAGCAAGTTCTTTGATGCGCGATTGCAAAGCTTCTTCGGTGACGATGACGCGTTCGATATCGCCTTTGACTGCTTCTAAATCCACGGTGCTCCCTAGGGTTGATGGCGTGAGAGCGAAAGTCTGCCCGAAATTCGCTCAACCTTCACACCGCCAGGCAAATTTGCCGGGCCTTGACCCTTCCACGCACAAATTAGCGCCTCAATCACGCTTATATGCTCGGCCGTGAGCGTGCCGGATGGGGCGCCTGTGGCATAAATGGCACGGCGCACAATTCGGCTACGGATAGCCCTTGGAAGTGCGCCCAACCTTTCACAATCTAAATCCATTAAATCTAAGGAAGCTATTTCTCTTTCCGCCCATTGGTCGAGGGCGTCGGCATCGTCTCGAAGTAACTGCGCACTACGTACGAGAGCATCAGCGATTCCAGGTCCAATATTTTTCTCTAAGTTTGGCAGCGCGTTGGTCCTAACCCGCACTCTTGCAAATTGTTCATCTTTATTATGGGGATCGTGCCATGGTGATAAACCAATTTCATTGCAAGCAGCTTCAGTTTGTTCACGAGTGATTGCTAAGAAGGGGCGAATGTATTTTCCATTCACATCCGCCATTCCAGCAAGTGATCGCGTTCCAGAACCTCTGGCTAACCCCAGTAAGACGCTTTCTGCTTGATCATTGTGGGTGTGCCCCAAAAAAATTGCATCTGCTTCTAACTTTGCAAGTGCTCCATAACGTGCCTTACGTGCAGATGCTTCTAAACCTTCAGTGATTTCTACATCGACAGAAATGATTTCGCAATCGACAGAAATAGTTTTCATTTGTTCTACAACTGCCAAAGCTTGTTTAGTTGCGCCATCTTGTAATTGATGATTAATTGTTACCGCTGAAAAATTAATAGCAAGTTTTGGGCATTCGGAAGAAATCGCATAAGCAAGAGCCAAGGAATCAGCACCACCAGAAACCGCAACTATAACTTTGTCACCGGCTTCAAGTTTTTCTAGGTATGGGCGCACTGCCGCCCGAATTGCTACCAAACTTGAACTCATGCGATAAGACTAGACCCGACCACCAAATGGCATAAGACCTTTAATACTGTACATATTTGAGTAAAGCAGACCTCTGCCTTTTGAGTTGGCTTCCCACATCATGCCGTTTCCAGCGTAAATAGTGATGTGGTGAATGCTGGAAATACTTCCGTTATAGGAGTAGAACAACAGATCTCCAGGGACTAATTCTTTAAGCGTTACATGTTTTGTATATGTCGAATAAAGCGCAGCATTTAAACGATCCCAGTTTGGCCAACTCAAACCAGCGGCTCTGTATGCGGCAAATACTAATCCGGAGCAGTCAAAAGATTTCGGTCCTTGTGCACCCCAAACATAAGGTTTACGCGCAAGAACTTGAGCACGCGCATAAGCAACAGCTTTATCTCTTTGAGTTTGCGTCGTTCTAATTGTTGATCGGCCTTTAAAGCCTCGATCGGGCCAAATACTTTTTTGCCCAGGTGTACTTGCGGCTGTATTTGCTTTACTTTCTTCAAGCAAGGCAAGTTCGCGCTGTTGCTGCAAAGTTGTTCGAACTTTTCGTGCGTTCTGTAACGCTTTCATTAATTCATCTTGAACTTTTTGAAGTTTTGCAACCTCAATTGCTTGCTCCGCTTTTGCTTCGTCGGCAATCTTCTTTGCCGCAGTAACTTTGTCAGTAGCAACTTGCTGTGCGGCTTTAGCTTCATCGGCTGCAGTTTTTGCGGCACGTGCAACAACTTCTGCTGCCTTAAATCTTTCTAAAGCAACTGTGTTCTTATTTCCTAAAGTACTTAGTGTGCTTAATTGATCCATTAAATCTTGCGGCCCATTAGCACTTAGTAAAGGCTCGATGTCGGTCATACTTCCGCCCATAATGTAAGCATTTGATGCAAGTCGTCCAATGACGCGATGTGCTTCATTAACTGCAGCCGCAGTTTCAAGGGCGTATCTCGCCGCAGCATTAGCTGCAGCACTTGCTACGGCTAACTCATTCTTAGCTTTCACGTAAAGAGCTTTGGCAGCCTTAGCTTTTGCAGTTAGTGCACGTAAAGTTTGATTTGCTGCGGCAAGTTTGGCTGCTTGTGCATCTGCAGCTTTTTTCTTTGCAGCTTCAACTTTTTTTGCAGCTTCAATCTGCGCCAACGTTGGTTTTGGGGTCTTCGCTAAAGCCGGCGCTGTTGTTAGCGTCAGGACAGTAACGAGAGCAAAGGAAATCGCTCGATTTAATTTCAAATGTAGACCTCCGGAGGCAGAATAATTGCTAATCCTTAGAAATCTCGGGGATTTGTAGCGAGTGTCCTTAATTAGCTACATCACGGCGTACAAAAAGCACAGAAGCGATGGTTGCACCGACTGCAACATAGATTCCACCGACTAGCAACGCGTGTGAATAGGTTATTCCCGTTACATTCACTCTTGTAACTCCGCCCGAAGCGATTGCAGATAACTGTGCTCCTGGTAACCAATTCTCTAAAGAATTCTTAACTGCAATTAATAGATTCTCAATAATTAGAAGCCATAGAATTCCAAAAGAAATTGCGCTGATTGGCGAACGAAGTAAGAGACCCAAGACCATTCCTATGATTCCAAAACCAATCACGGAAACCATTACATTGATAAATGTTGTAAATATTGCATGCCGACCGTCTGCGTTAAACCACAAATCTGTAGAAACCTTTGCACCTGGTGCAAGTATCACGGATGTTGAAATGCTAACGATGGCTGATAAAACAATCATTACTAGAGCAAATATTTTCATTGCAATCAATTTGCCCAACAGGATACGTAATCTTCCTGGTTGGCGAATTAGGAGATTACGAAGAGTTCCATAGGTATATTCCTGAGCGGTTTGTGCTGCAAAAACACAGAGCGCGATGATTCCGAGGAAACCACCCACACTGCTAAAACCTTGCACGCCACCTGTTGTAAGACTTAAGACTTCTCGACTGATCATTCTTCCGCGATCAGAATTTCCATCTGGTGAGTCAATCAGCAGGAAAAGAAGAGCTGAGAAGAGTCCAGAGAAAAATACAACTGCACCCATTGTTCCGAGAAAAAGCGTTGGGCGTCGAAGCTTACGAAGTTCGGCAAAAGCTACGTTCCACATTATTTTCCACCTGTCATTTCAAAGAAAGTTTCTTCAAGATTTGGTAGTTGTGGC
>CAINRW010000110.1 GCA_903852815.1 uncultured Actinomycetes bacterium | reverse complement strand
TCCCCGTAGATGTCATAGCTAAGTTCAAATTTTCTTTAATCACAGTTGTCTTGATGCCATTTTCGCTTGTCTCTGATCCACTCTTTCGCGAAGATATTAAAAGCAAACGATTACATAATCGAATTCTTTATCAAGCGATTTTTTCGACGCTGGCCTTGTTGCTAATAAGCGCAATCATTGATCATCAACTTTCTCTCTTTGTGGTACCACTAAGCAACGCGGTGCTCAGTTTCTTTGGCGCTTTCATTCTCTATCTTGTGGCCAGAGGAGGATTCGGTGCAGGGGACGTAAAATTATTCTTTTTAACCGGTCTAGTTCTTGGGATTTTTACACCTACTCGAATTTCTACTGCAGCAATAATTTCGATTTTCGGTGCTGCTTTATATGCACTGTTCCTGCTTATAACTAAACGTGCGAATTCGAAAACCTCTTTAGCTTTTGGACCATTCATTTTTATTGGGACCTGGGCTACCCTGATTATTTTTCATTAACCCTCCTTCATTGGTTGAGAGTTTTCCGCATAGATGTATAGACACCATCACTAACGCGCTTGACCGAGAAGAAGTTGGCAATACGATTGCCACATGCAAGCCCACGGAGCTGATGGCAATATCGCGGCCAATGACACACATGTCACCATTAACTGGACGACGCTTCGTGGCCGACTTTCTTCAGTAGATGGCTCAAATTTAGAGGTTATTCCGATCTCTCGAATTTTTGAAGTGCTTTTGATTCCAGCCAAACCAACTATGAAAGGTTGTCTGCAATTTAATTTAATCGGCAGCGAACGATCGTTGGCATTTGAAGAAAATTGGATGGCAACGTTGCGCAAGGGCAATCTCAATCACGCAGTGCTATTTAATGAGGCTGCACAGTTCGAATTTAGAGCAATAACCGAACACATTCAGAAGCGAATTTTGCAGATGAGAACAGCCCAGCCTTATGACGGATTTGGAACAAGTGCGCAGTCAATTAGTTAAGTTACTTACTGCGCTACTCTGTTTTGGTTTATTTCTACCAACTCAAGTTATTGCAACGCACGCTGCACCAAGTGATAAATGTTTGGCGCTCAGTAATTCTCAATATTTTGAAGCTGGATCAAAATTAATTCCTTTGGAGCGAGATTTCACAGTTGAATTTGATTTCTACCTTTCTAAAGATTCAGTTAATTACGGTGAAATCATGTCGCAAGGTGGGCAACCAAATGGTTTCTATTTTGGCGTAGATCCATCGCTAACAATCCGCGCAGGTGATACGTGGTCAGATACTGGTGTGAAGATGCCGGTTAAGAAGTGGACACATTTTGCATTAACTCACAGCGCTTCAGGAGATGGCACCCTCTATGTTGATGGAGTAAATGTCGGAACTAGAAAAAATTATGTTCTCAATCAAGAAGGAACAAAATTTCGTTTAGGCGCACAGTACGACTCCGGTGCTAACGAGCGAATCAATGGCTGCATCGATAATTTAATGATCTGGCGATCCGTACGAACTGTCGCGCAAGTAAAAACCGATATGCAAGTGCTTTCGCTCAATGATGGTTATCTAGAAGAGTCATACAACTTTAATTCACTTGATTCTTCTGGCAATGTTCCAAACAGTAATGATGCGGTAAATCCATTGCATCCATTTATAGAAGCTGAATTACTGCCGGTCAGTGATCCAGTTCCTGCGCGAGCAGCATCTTTCAACAGTCAAGGCGGAATTTTGGGATCTACCGCGCCAACAGGTGGTCCAGGTTTTTATGTAACGGCTAATTTTCAAGGTGGCCCAATTCCAGATGGCTATCGCTCTGGTTTCGGTTGGTACTCAACACTGTGGCCGCTCACAGAGACACAAGTGGATAATTTCCAGTTAGGTTTAAGTTCAACGTGGATTGTTCCAAATAATCCTGATGTGAGTGCAAGTACTGCGCAACAACTTTGCAAAACAGGTACTGATACGTGGGTAAGAAACGCAGCATCAAATCCCAACAATGGAACGTATGGGTTATTCCTATTCCAAACTTTAGAAGGAAGTTTAGGTTGGTGGGGAAATGAAAAGTTCCGTACCGTTTTCCCAAAATATATGGCAAATGCAACACAGAACTGTTATTCATCAGAACTGGCGACTCCAGGGTGGGGATTTTTTAGAGATCAACCAACACCGCGATCTGGAACCGGTTTAATTCAAATCAGCAATCAAATAATTATGCCGCCAGATGGAATGACTTTTAAAGAGGATCTCACCGCACCTCAATTAGGAATCACTTGGCATTCCTTAACTCTTCCTCGCTTTGATCATGCTTTTGGTTCCAATGCTGGAAGTAACTCCTGGACATTATTTATGAACACCAGCAATTTTAAAGGACCACTAGTTTTTGTTGCTCCACAGTTCTGGGCCGATGGTGCAATTGGAAATCCAACCCAGAAGGGTTTGTCTTTAGATACTAAATCCGGGCAAGTTGGTGGATTAGCATCTGAATGGAATTCAATTCCTTACTATAAATATTTAGATTCAGATGGAAAGGTATATACAAAGATTCCGCAGCTGCAATACCCAGTAGATTCAAATGGAGATTTTGCAATCTCTCGAGATTTCTCGGCCTACGCCAGCAATGCCGTGAATTTGGATTCGCAAAATGCTCCTAGTGGTACTGCAACTTACAAAGTAAAACTAGATGGAACGTCACCTTTGGCATATCAAGAAGGAAAAACTTTGCAATCAGTTTCAGATTTAGTGGCAGCCAAGACGCTAGATGCTGGTACGGCTTATGGCTTTTCGGCGCCAGGAAAAACTGGATTAGTAAAACTGCCGCAGTACTTCTTAGAAACAGGTGGGGCGAAAATAGAGATTCCTGCCGCGCAGGCACCCGCATCACTTGTTAAAGCATCATTTGGGAATCCGAAAGTTAAATCATCTTTTGTTTATCAGTATCCAAGTTGGTGGGATGCATCGCCTAAGGCATCGGAGGATTTAACAACGAAGCTAAACGATGGCAGTACAGCAATTTATCGCTGGTATAAATTTGTTGATCAACCAGCTTTGCAGCGTTTTGAGCTAAATGATTCAGAGAAAATGGCATTGCAAGCCAGCATTGTTAAGATGCAAAAGGATTGGGCGCATTCACCCCAAATGGCTGAGCCAAGTAAGGGATCACTCGCCGCCTTTGATTCAGGGTTGATGGTCACACCACCTAAAGGCTTAGAGTTTGGTTACGTTCCAATCGTGGTCAAACAATTTATAGATACAAATACCTCAGTCCCAACAGCGGCACCAACTGTGAAGCCTTCACCAACTATGAGTGCTCCGGCGGTAATAAAGAAATCAACCATCACATGTATTAAAGGCAAATTGGTTAAGAAAGTAACTGCGGTGAAGCCTGTGTGCCCAAAGGGATATAAAAAGAAATAATAATGTCGAAGTTTATTTCTATCTTTCGCAGAAAGAGTTTTCTGATTTCTCTTGCAATCGTTGTTAGTGCAATGGGTGTAGTGGGTGTGTTCATCAAGACGGGTCTATTTCAAGAAAGTTCCAAACCATCAGTAATCGTTGTTCCTAAAGCTATTGTCTGTTTTGATTTTAAAATAGGGATTTTGATCGAAGCAACCGTTGATTATGGATGCCCAAGCTATGCAACTTCGCTCGGAGATGGTGCTATTCCTGC
>CAINRW010000109.1 GCA_903852815.1 uncultured Actinomycetes bacterium | reverse complement strand
GCTGGTGGACCAACACTTCTTGGACTAAAAATCGCTAAGGGAGAAACTAAGTAAATGTCTCAGTTAACTCCAATTCTTTCAGCACACTGGGATGAAAAAGATTCATTCACAATCGATGCATACACGCGTCATGGTGGTTACACGGCATCTAAGAAAGCTTTAGCAATGGATCCAGATGCAGTGATCCAACTCGTCAAAGATTCAGGTCTTCGTGGACGTGGTGGTGCAGGTTTTCCAACTGGCATGAAGTGGGGATTCATTCCTCAAGGTGACAACAAAGATCACTATTTAGTTGTTAATGCCGATGAATCAGAGCCAGGCACATGTAAAGACATGCCTTTACTTATGGCTAACCCACACGTTCTTATTGAAGGTTGCATAATTGCTTGTCATGCAATTAGAGCAAAGCATGCATTTATTTATATTCGCGGCGAAGTCACACATATTGCGCGCCGCTTAAATCAAGCGATTGAAGATGCATACAAAGCTGGTCATCTAGGTAATGGAATCGATGTAGTTCTACATATTGGTGCCGGTGCTTATATTTGTGGCGAAGAAACTGCACTTCTGGATTCACTTGAAGGTTTCCGCGGTCAACCAAGACTTCGTCCACCTTTCCCAGCAATTGCCGGGCTCTATGCACGTCCAACAGTTGTGAATAACGTTGAATCGATTTCTGCAGTTCCAGCAATTATTAATAATGGCGCTGAGTGGTATCAGGCAATGGGAACTGAAAAGAGCAAAGGTGCAACGCTTTATTCTCTATCAGGTCACGTAAAAAACCCTGGACAGTTCGAAGCCCCACTCGGAATTACTTTGCGTGAAATTCTTGAACTCTCTGGAGGAATTCGCCAAGGTCATACATTGAAGTTCTGGACACCTGGTGGTTCATCAACTCCAATTTTCACTGCCGAGCATTTAGATGTTCCGCTTGATTATGAAGGTGTTGCAGCAGCTGGTTCGATGCTTGGAACTAAAGCACTTCAGATTTTTGATGAGACAACATGCGTCGTTCGTGCAGTATTACGTTGGACTGAGTTTTACAAACATGAATCATGCGGAAAGTGCACACCATGCCGCGAAGGTACATGGTGGTTAGTACAACTTCTGCGTGACCTTGAAGCAGGTAAAGGAACAGAAGCAGACCTTGCGAAGTTGCTCGATCTTTGTGAAAACATCATGGGTCGTTCATTCTGCGCACTTGGTGATGGAGCAACAAGTTCTATTACCTCATCAATTAAATATTTCCGTAACGAGTACATCGCGCATATAACAAATGGCGGTTGCCCATTTGATCCAGTTGCGTCAACTCTATTTGTTGGGGCAGGTGCGTAAATGACGACTGAAGTTGTTGACATGATCACCGTTGTTATCGACGGTTTTGAAGTAAGTGTGCCAAAGGGAACTTTAGTCATCCGCGCTGCAGAGCAATTGGGAATTCAGATTCCTCGTTTCTGCGATCACCCGCTACTCGATCCAGTTGGCGCATGTCGCCAATGTTTAGTTGATATCGAAATTAATGGTCGTGCATTTCCAAAACCACAAGCTTCTTGCACAATTCCAGTTGAACCAGGAATGATTGTAAAAACTCAATTGACTTCACCAGTTGCCGATAAAGCGCAAAAAGGCGTGATGGAATTGCTATTAATTAATCACCCACTTGATTGCCCAGTGTGTGACAAGGGCGGCGAGTGCCCATTGCAAAATCAAGCAATGAGCAACGGACAAGGTGAATCACGCTTTGAAGGCACGAAGAGAACTTTTCAGAAGCCAGTAAATATTTCTTCACAAGTTCTTCTAGACCGCGAACGTTGTGTTTTGTGTGCACGTTGTACTCGATTCTCATTACAAATTGCATCAGATCCATTTATCACTTTGAATGAGCGTGGCGCTTTGCAACAAGTTGGAATTTATGAAAACCAACCCTTTGAATCTTATTTCTCAGGAAACGCCGTTCAAATTTGTCCAGTGGGTGCATTAACTGGTGCGTCATATCGTTTCCGTGCACGTCCATTCGATTTAGTTTCAACACCATCGGCGTGTGAGCACTGTGCATCAGGATGCGACATGCGCACAGATGTACGTCGTGGAAAAACTCTTCGTCGCCTTGCTGGTGATGATTCAACTGTTAATGAAGAGTGGAACTGCGATAAAGGACGATGGGCATTTAAATATGTCACGGCAGTTGATCGCTTAACTTCACCTCTAGTTCGAAATGCTAACGGTGAATTAGTTAGTGCATCATGGCCAGAAGCTTTAGCTGTTGCTGCAAAGGGATTAAAGGCATCAAAAGCTGCTGTCATAGTCGGTGGCCGTGCAACATATGAAGATGCTTACGGATACAGCAAATTTGCCCGCGTAGCTCTTGGCACAAACGATATTGATTTCCGATCACGTCTTTCATCTGAAGAAGAGCGCGAATTTCTAGCAGCACATGTTGTTGGTTCAACAACTACATACTTAGATATCGATCGCGCAGATCATGTTCTTCTAGTTGGGTTTGAGCCAGAAGAAGAATCACCAATTGTTTTCTTGCGACTTAATAAACAAGTTCGAAAGCGCGCATTAAAAGTAACTGCAATTGCAACCAAACTCTCAATCGGAGTTGAAAAACTTAAAGGAGAGTTTGTTAAAACTGCACCTGGACAAGAAAGCGCTGCGATTGCTGCACAATCATTAACGGCCAAATCAGTAATTTTGGTTGGAGAGCGTGCAGCTGAAAGTGCAGGTTCACTCAGTGCAGTTGCAGCCTTAGCTGCATCAACAGGGGCGAAAATTGCATGGATTCCACGTCGCGCCGGAGAACGTGGAGCTCTTGAAGCCGGGGCAATTGGAAATCTTTTGCCTGGTGGACGTCCTGTTTCAGATGCGGCAGCACGCGTTGATATCGCTGCTGTGTGGGGAACCGACTCACTCCCAGCAAATCTAGGAAAATCTATTTCTGAAATTATCTCTGCAACGAACTCAGGTGAAATCGGTGCGCTTCTTGTTGGAGGTGTCGATCCACTTGATTGCGATAACAGCCAAGCATTCCTTGCAGCTCTAGATAGAGCTTTTGTAGTCTCACTTGAAATCGCTCCAAGTTATGTCACGCAACGTGCAGATGTTGTTCTGCCAGTTGCTGCTATAACTGAAAAGAGTGGATCGTTTCTAAATTGGGAAGGTCGCGCGCGATCATTCGATGCTGCAGTGAGCGATTCACTGAATCGAAGCGATTTACGTATCCTCTCGATGATTGCTGAAGAGATAGGTGCATCAGTAAATCTTGCAACCGTAACTTCTGCAATTAAAGAAATTGCATCACTTGGCAAGTGGGAAGGTGCACGTGCAGCATTTACACATGTTTCCGCACAAGCCGCACCTGCGCTAAATGCAGATCAATTTGTTCTTACTTCTTGGCGTCGATTGCTAGACATGGGAACTTTGCAAGCTGGTGAAGAAAATTTGGCAGGAACTGCACGTAAAACCGTTACAGTCATTTCACCAAGCCGTGCACAGGCATTGGGCGTAAGTGATGGAGATCTTCTAAAGATTTCAACTTCACTGGGCTCAGTCACATTGAATGCATTGGTCGAAGATATTCATGATGATGCAATTTGGGCGCCACGTAATTCACGTGGCTCTCAGTTACTGATAAATCTAGGCGTTGCACATGGCGCAGTAGTGACGGTGGTGAAGGCATGACAACAGCAGAGTTAATTGGTGCAGATTCTGGCGCAATTATCGCCATCAAAGCACTCCTAGTTTTCATCGTTTGTGTATTGCTCACATTGATGTCAGTTTGGGGCGAGCGACGCATTGTTGGACGAATGCAAGAACGCCCTGGTCCAAACCGCGTTGGTCCATTTGGTTTAATTCAAGCGCTTGCAGATGGCGTGAAATTAGCGCTTAAAGAAGATTTGATTCCAGCTGCTGCAGACAAAATTGTTTTTGTGATTGCACCAATAATCAGCGCAACTACTTGTTTTATGTCTTTCGCAGTTATTCCAATTACTGGAAAAGTTTCATTGTTTGGCCATACAACTGCAATGCAGCTAACTGATCTTCCAGTTGGCGTTCTTTATGTCTTAGCAATTGCTTCAGTCGGTGTGTATGGAATTGTTCTGGCAGGGTGGTCTTCAGGATCGACCTATCCACTTCTTGGCGGATTGCGCTCAAGTGCCCAAGTCATTTCATATGAAGTAGCGATGGGACTTTCACTTGTAGCGGTCTTTATTTACGCCGGCTCAATGTCAACTTCTGACATTGTCGCTGCACAATCAACATGGTGGTACGGCGTAGTTCTTTTCCCATCATTTGCGATTTATGCAATTTCTATGGTGGGTGAAACTAATCGTGCACCATTTGATTTAGCTGAAGCTGAAGGTGAACTCGTTGGAGGTTTCCACACCGAGTATTCATCACTTAAATTCGCACTTTTCTTCCTGGCTGAATACGTAAACATCATTGCAGTATCAGCACTTGCCACCACACTATTCCTTGGCGGATATCACGCACTTCCTGGTTTGGGCTTTACTGAATCCTGGCTCGGCGGATGGTTTACTGGCATTTGGTTCTTCTCAAAGGTCTTAGTCTTCTTCTTTGTATTTGTTTGGTTACGAGGAACACTTCCACGTCTTCGTTATGACCAATTCATGCAGTTTGGCTGGAAAATTTTGATCCCAGTTTCAATTCTTTGGATTCTTGTTGTCGCAACTTTGCGCACACTTTCGCTGCAAGGCGCACCACGAATATGGGTGGTTGGTTTTGCAAGTGCCGTGGTCCTCTTAGTTATGGCAGCAAATCTTGGCTTTGAAAATGCTAAAAAGAAAAAGTTTGAAAGCGTAGAAGAAGAAGTTGAGGCTCCTTCTTTTGCAGTACCAACTATTCCAATGAATGTTTCAACCATTAACGTTTCACAAGCAGGCAAGGGAGGCGATCATGTCTGAACAACTCGAGCCGCTAAAGAAAAAAGAGATTTCAGTAAATGATGTTGCATTTACACAAATGGAAACTGGGGACTCAGTCGGCCTGATCGGCCACCTCAAGGGATTTTGGATTCCATTTTCTAAGATGTTCAAAAAGACACTTACGGTTGAATATCCTGAAGTAAAAGCACCTACACAAGAGCGTTTTCATGGTCGTCACCAGTTAAATCGCCATCCAGATGGTTTGGAAAAATGTATCGGTTGTGAACTTTGTGCTTGGGCATGTCCTGCAGATGCTATTTATGTAGAAGGTGCCAATAACACTCAAGATAATCAAATGTCACCAGGTGAGCGCTACGGCAAGGTGTATCAAATCAATTACTTGCGCTGTGTTTTCTGTGGACTATGTATCGAAGCTTGCCCAACTCGTGCCTTAACAATGACAAATGAATATGAACTTGCCGATGATTCACGTGCGAAGTTAATTTTCGAAAAAGAAGATTTACTCGCACCACTTCGTCAAGGAATGTTGATGCCGCCGCACCCAATGTATCCAGGAATGGATGACAGCAATTATTACAAGGGCGATGTCAAGGAATCCCACCCATCACAGGATGTGAAGTAATGATTAATTTAGCCATCTCTGTTGGACAAACTCAGACTCCAGAAGCAGTTCTATTTTGGTTCTTAGCTCCATTGACGGTAGCTGCAGCGCTCGGAATGCTTCTTGTAAAAAAAGCCGTTCACTCTGCAATTTTGATGGCAGCGGTAATGATCAACTTAGCTGTTTTCTACATTGCACAAGATGCGCTTTTCTTAGGAATTGTGCAGATCGTCGTTTACACCGGCGCAGTGATGATGCTTTTCCTCTTCATCCTTATGTTGGTTGGAGTCGATTCATCAGATTCACTGACTGAAACAATTACAGGTCTTCGACCAATGGCGATAACCGCCGCAGTTGGTTTCGGTGGCTTAATGGTTTCATTAATTGGACGTGCTGCAATCGGTCGCGATGCAGTTGGTTTAGATTTAGCAAACGCCGGCGGGAATGTAAAAGGTTTAGCAGAACTCTTGTTTTCAACCTACGTGTGGCCATTTGAAATTGTTTCAGCACTTCTGATCACAGCAGCCCTAGGCGCAATGGTCCTTGCGCACCACCAAAGAATTCAATTACGCCCAACTCAGCGTCAACTTTCAACGCAACGTTTTCGTGGAGAATCTCTTGCAAACGCGGCAGGACTTCCTGGTCCTGGAGTTTTTGCTCGACACAATGCCGTCGACGTACCTGCGTTATTGCCTGATGGAACTCCCGCACTTAATTCAATCAATGCGACTTTGGAAGCTCGCGGAAACATGTTGAATTCAGGAAACTTCCAACTTGGCAATGTTGATACAAGTGCAGGAGAGGAGAAGTAAACATGGATGCAGCTAATTACTTATATCTTTCCGTACTACTTTTCACAATTGGAGCAGTTGGAGTAGTTGTCCGTCGCAATGCAATAGTCGTGTTTATGTGCGTCGAGCTGATGTTAAATGCAGCGAATTTAGCTTTTGTTACTTTCTCTCGGATTAATGGCGATCTCAATGGCCAAGTAGTCGCCTTCTTTACGATGGTAGTTGCTGCCTGCGAAGTAGTGGTTGGTCTAGCCATTATCGTGACGATTTATCGTTCACGTCGATCAGCATCTGTTGACGATGCTAGTTTGTTGAAGCGATAACCATGACAACATCAAGCAGCCTTGTTTATCTCATTGCATTGCCACTAGTTGGCGCAACAATTCTTCTTCTCGCTGGCCGCCGTGCTGACAAGTGGGGCCATATCCTTGGAACTCTAATGTCGGCATCCTCATTTGCTGTCGGTGTTTACCAACTTACGCAGATGTTAGGCCGCAGCAATGAAGCTCGCCCTGTTACTCAGAAACTTTTCGAGTGGATTTCAGTTGGCTCATTCAAGGTAGATGCAGGCTTGATGCTGGATCAACTTTCAATCTGTTTCGTACTCCTAATTACTGGTGTTGGAACTTTGATTCATATTTATTCAATTTCATATATGTCACATGACCATGATCGTCGACGCTTCTTTGCATATTTAAATCTTTTCATCGCAGCAATGTTGCTTCTTGTTCTCGGCAACAGTTATCTCAATCTTTATGTTGGTTGGGAAGGCGTGGGCCTTGCTTCATACCTACTCATTGGTTTCTGGAATCAAAAGCCAGCATATGCAACCGCTTCAAAAAAAGCTTTTGTGATGAACCGTATCGGCGACATGGGTCTCTCATTTGCCATCATGATTGCATTTGCAACTCTTGGCACAGTCTCATTTGACGGAATTAAAGCCGCATCCGAGCATGCATCCACGGCAGCATTAACTGCAATTGGAATTATGTTGCTTGTTGCGGCCACTGGAAAATCTGCACAATTTCCTTTGCAAGCCTGGCTCGGCGACGCGATGGCCGGTCCAACTCCAGTTTCGGCACTTATTCACGCCGCGACAATGGTTACTGCAGGTGTCTATTTAATTACCCGCTCTAACTTTATTTTTGATGCTGCACCTACCGCCCAATTATTAGTTGTAATAGTCGGCGCAATAACTTTGATTTTTGGTGCACTAATCGGTACCGCCAAAGATGATATTAAAAAGGCACTTGCCGCTTCTACGATGTCACAAATTGGTTACATGATTTTGGGTGCAGGTCTTGGCCCAGTTGGTTATGCATTTGCAATCATGCACTTGCTCACACATGGTTTCTTCAAAGCAGGAATGTTCCTTGGTGCAGGATCGGTTATGCACGGAATGAATGATGAAGTAAATATGCGTAAGTACGGAGCACTTCGTAAGTTTATGCCTATAACTTTTATTACGTTCGGTCTAGGATATTTAGCAATTCTTGGCGTTCCACCATTTGCTGGCTTCTATTCCAAAGATAAAATTATTGAAACTGCATTTAACGCAGCAGGAAATAAAGGTTTAATCCTAGGAATCGTTACGCTCTTGGGTGCGGGCATAACCGCCTTCTATATGTCACGCGTAATGATTCTGACATTTACTGGTAAAT
Organism: uncultured Actinomycetes bacterium; assembly: GCA_903852815.1. Classification (GTDB taxonomy): domain Bacteria; phylum Actinomycetota; class Actinomycetes; order Nanopelagicales; family Nanopelagicaceae; genus Planktophila. Next base: position 6,062 of record CAINRW010000109.1, on the reverse strand, counting down.
CTCGTTGGGATGATGACGCACACCCACATGAATCTCCACTTCTTATGTGGCTTCCAATGGCCATTCTGGCGATTGGATCTGTAGCTTCAGGTTTCTTGCTAAGTAACGGAAATGCTTTAGTCAATTGGCTAGCTCCATTATTTGCCGAACATGAAGAAGAAGCCGAACGCTTGAATCCAAACCTTGTTTCAGGTTTAGCTTTAGCCGTTGTTGCACTTGGCGTAGCAATTGCATTTATTAAGTACTCCCGCCAAGAGGTAGCCGCGGTTGCACCAGAAGATGTTTCAGTATTTACAAAGATTGCTCGAAAAGATCTGATGCAAGATGCTTTCAACGAAGCGGTATTCATGCGCACAGGTCAAGCTTTGACGGCAACGCTGGTCAAGACTGATGAAGCAGTTATCGATGGCGCAGTACAAGGTGTTGGCTCAATGGCCATGGGTTCAGGCTCAGTGCTACGCGGAATCCAAACCGGATTTGTCCGCAGCTATGCCGCATTAATTCTTGTTGGTGCCGCCTTATTAATTGGTGCGATTTGGATGGTGACTAAATAATGAATTCATTAACACTCTTGATGCTTTTGCCATTAATTGGTACAGCCGTAATCGCAGCACTTCCTAAGTCAAATGAAACTTTGACTAAGCAAGTAGCGTTGGCAACGACAGTTATTGTTGCAGCAGCAACAATTGCAATGGCCGTGGGTTTTCAACGCGACAACGTTGATCTTCAATTTGTTGAGAAGTATTCCTGGATCCCTTCCTTTGGAATTAATTTTTCACTCGGCATCGATGGTTTGTCCCTAGTTCTCATTTTGATGTCTACCGTTCTAGCACCAATAGTTGTGTTGGCGGGTTGGAATGAAGCTCACGGCGGACGCTGGTCGGTAAAAGTTTTTTATGTTCTGATTCTTGTTCTTGAAACAATGATGATTGGCGTTTTTGCCGCAACTGATGTTTTCTTATTTTATGTAATTTTCGAAGCAATGTTGATTCCGGTTTATTTCCTTATTGGTGGTTACGGAAGCGGCCAACGTTCGGCAGCGGCAGTAAAGTTTTTGATTTACAGCCTTTTTGGCGGATTGTTAATGCTCGGTTCAATTATTGCTCTGTATGTAATGTCTGGAGCGCAGGGTGGTCATACCTTTGATCTTGCAGCTCTGTCTCAACTGCAAATGACCTCAACTACTCAAAATGTTCTATTCCTAGGTTTCTTCATCGCCTTTGCTATCAAAGCACCGCTTTGGCCGCTACATACGTGGTTGCCAGATGCGGCCGAATCTGCGACACCAGGAACCTCTGTTTTGCTGCTAGGTGTTCTCGACAAAGTCGGAACTTTTGGAATGATTCGTTACTGCCTAACTTTATTTCCGGATGCAAGTAAAACTTTCACCCCATTGATTTTGGTGCTCTCTGTGATTTCGATTATTTACGGAGCTTTCTTAGCAATCGGACAAAAAGATTTGAAACGCTTGATTGCTTTCACATCTATTTCACACTTTGGTTTTATAACTATGGGAATTTTCGCTATGACTTCACAAGGTCACAGTGGAGCAACTCTGTACATGTTTAATCACGGATTCTCTACTGCAGCCTTATTCCTAGTGGGCGGTTGGATGATTTCACGCCGTGGATCATCGACTATCGCCGACTTCGGCGGCCTACAACGTGTAACCCCAGTCATGGCGTGGTCATTTTTCTTAGCTGGAATGTCATCGCTAGCCCTGCCAGGTATGTCTAGCTTTGTAAGTGAGTTCTTAGTTCTTGTTGGAACTTTCACTAGATATCCAGTTCACGCAGCAATCGCAACTTTTGGAATTGTTTTGGCTGCGCTTTATATTTTGATCCCAGTGCAAAAAGCGCTTCATGGTCCAACTACTCCAGGCAATGAAGAATTGAGTGATTTAAATCTTCGCGAGAAAATAGCAATCGCGCCAGTAATTGCAATCATCGTGGCCCTTGGTTTTTATCCATCTCCACTCTTAAATGTGATTAACCCAGCTTCTGCACATGTAATTGCACAGATGGGCTTTACAGATCCCGCTCCTACGAATGGTGATAAATAATGGAATTCGTCGCACCAGTTCTCAATTACACATTACTTTCACCAATATTGATTTTGCTTGGCGGAGCACTTATAGGTGTGCTTGTCGAAGCTTTCGTCTCTAAAGCACTTCGCCCAATTACTCAGCTCAGTGTCACACTGGGATCTTTAGTTCTTGCACTTGTTCAGGTATGGCGCATTCATAATGAAAGCTCAACATCTGCGGCAATGTCATCGGTAACTATTGATGGCCCAGGGCTACTTCTACAGGCTTCAATAATTATCATTTCAATCATCTCAGTATTTCTTATCGCCGATACTGAACAGTTCACGGCTTTAGCTGCAGCCCTTCCTGGCTCGGATGAAGAACGTCATGCATTGCAGACTGGCAACCAAGTAACAGAGGTCTACCCACTCACTTTGTTTGCTGTCTCAGGAATGCTCGTTTTTCCTATTGCAAGTGACTTAATTACTTTATTTGTAGCCCTTGAAATGCTTTCATTGCCGCTCTATTTGATGGCAGGGCTTTCACGCCGTCGTCGTTTAGCTTCACAGGAATCTGCCCTTAAATACTTCCTACTTGGTGCATTTTCTTCTGCATTTTTCTTGTTTGGTGCAGCCTTCATTTACGGTTTCGCATCTTCAGTAACTTTCTCTGGGATTCATGATGCAATTGCAAATGCTTCTGGAAACGATGTTTTCTTACTAATCGGCATTGCATTTCTTTCAGTTGGCTTACTCTTTAAAGTTGGCGCGGTTCCATTCCATGCTTGGTCTCCAGATGTATATCAAGGCGCTCCAACGCCAGTAACAGCATTTATGGCAGCGGCAACAAAAGTTGCAGCCTTTGGTGCAATGCTTCGAATCTTCTATACAGCCTTTGCAAATGCTGAGTGGTCATGGACTCCAATGCTCTCTCTCATTGCAATCATCACAATGGTTTTCGGTTCACTTGTTGCAATTGCACAACGAGATGTAAAGCGTATGTTGGCTTACTCATCAATTGCCCACGCAGGCTTTTTGCTCTCCGGTGTAATTGCACTTAACAAAGCTGGCTTAGATGCTTCAATTTTTTATCTCTTTGCTTACGGTGTTGCAACTGTTGGCGGTTTTGCCATCGTCACTTTAGTTCGAGATGCTGCCGGAGAAGTAACCGATCTCAACCGTTGGAAGGGTCTTGGAAAGAGATCACCATGGGTCGCGTCATCCTTCGCTTTTTTCCTACTAGCATTTGCTGGAATCCCTCTTACAAGTGGTTTCATCGGAAAGTTTTCTATCTTCTCTGCTGCCTACGAAAGTGGTGCGACTGGAGTAGTAATCGCGGGTGTACTTTCAAGTGCCATTGCAGCATTTTTCTACATTCGAGTTATCGTGTTGATGTTCTTTACAGATCCAATTGAAGATGGAACAAGCGTCGAGATTCCATCATCACTTACACAATTGACTATCGTTATTTCACTCCTTGTCACTTTTGTTCTTGGTGTGTTCCCAGCACCGCTACTTAATTTCATTACAAATCTGGCAACGTTCCTTCGCTAATGTCATCATTTGGCATTCCTAACGTCGCGCCGGAACTCGAGGCGACTCTCATTGGGCAGATGGCCGAAGTCGAAGCTCTGCTTCGAAGCCACACACGCAGTGAATACCCTTTTGTTGATGAAACGGCGCACCATCTTGTTGCTGCAGGTGGAAAGCGCCTGCGTCCACTCTTAACTCTGCTCACATCTCAATATGGAAATCCCAATGAAAAAGGCGTAATCGCTGCCGCAGTCGCTTGTGAAATTACGCATTTAGCTACGTTGTATCACGATGATGTTATGGATGAAGCACCTCTGCGCCGTGGAGTTGAAAGCGCAAATATCCGTTGGGGAAACACAATTGCGATTTTGACTGGCGACTTTCTCTTCGCAAAATCTTCAGATTTATTAGCTGATTTAGGTCCTGCAGCTGTTCGTTTACAAGCGCGTACTTTTGAAAGACTTGTGATTGGGCAGATCATGGAAACGCAAGGTCCAAACCCAGGTCAAGATCCACTTGAGCATTATTTAAAAGTTGTCGCAGATAAAACTGGTTCGCTCATTGCTGCCAGTGCGCGTTATGGTGGAATGGTCTCTGGTGCACCTGACGCAATAACCGATACGGTCACTTTATTTGGCGAAAAGATTGGTGTCGCTTTTCAATTAGCAGATGACATTATCGATATCGCCAGTGAATCCAACCAATCAGGTAAGACTCCAGGGACAGACTTGCGAGAAGGTGTTCCAACTTTAGTAACACTCAATGTCATGAAATCCACGGATCCTAAAGATCGTGAATTACAACAATTACTTTCATCGCCCATCGAAGATGAACCAACAGTTCAAGAGGTATTAGTTGCTTTGCGCAATCACAAAGCAATTGGTGAATCTCGTCAGCAACTCCTACAAATTGCTAAAGAAGCTCGCGGCGCACTTGGTCCGCTTCCTGCAAATGATGCAACTGGAGCATTAATGTCTTTATGCGACGCGGTTATTGACCGTTCGGCTTGATCGTACTAAATCTGATCCAAGGGTAATCAACGCAATCCAAATTGTAAGAAAACCAATCCAGCGCGCAGGCGGCATAGCCTCGTGACGTACCCACACACCAATAGAAAATTGAAGCGTTGGCGTGATGTATTGGAGCAAACCAATTGTTGAAAGCGGTAATCGAGTTGTTGAACCATTAAATAAAAGCAGTGGGATTGCAGTAATTGCCCCAGCACTAATTAACAAAATCGTTAGTCCTATGTGGTGTCCGAACTGTCCGGTTCCCTGATTGCCCAAGTAAATCAAGTAGCCCGCATAGGGAATAAAGGAAATTCCAGTCTCAATCGCTAGTCCCTCAAGAGCTCCAAGACCAAGTTGTTTCTTTATCAATCCATAACTTCCCCATGAGATGGCAAGAGTAAGTGCAATCCAAGGCAACCGACCATAGTCAATCGTCAGAATCAAAACTCCGATAGATGCAATACCTACTGCTACCCACTGAAGAGTTCGCATTTTTTCTTTGAGCAACAAAACACCAAAAGCAATAATTATTAATGGATTGATGTAATAACCAAGTGAGGCCTCAACTACATGTCCATTATTAGTTGCCCAAATATAAACAAGCCAGTTAACTGAAATAAGCGCAGATGTTGCAAAGAGTTTCAATGCAATTTTAGGTCGCTTTAACGTTGTGAGCGTCGCTTTTAACGATTTAGTTAGTGCCAAAATCACGACGCAAAAAACTAGAGTCCAAACTGCTCGGTGAGAAACAATTTCAAATGGATTAGAAGGCTCTAGCAAAGGCCAATACAGTGGAAATAGACCCCAAAGACCGTAAGCACTTACACCAAAGATCAGACCTAATTTATTTTTATTCAATTATCTAAAATTCGTGAATTGAACTGCGAAATCAAATCCGCCCTCTTTGATAAGAGTCATAGTGTCTTGCAAATCATCGCGACTTTTTGAAGTGACTCGAAGTTCATCACCTTGAATTTGAGTCTTTACTGATTTAGGTCCCTCATCACGAACTAACTTTGCAATTTTTTTCGCATTCTCTGTAGAAATACCTTCTTTGAGTGGCGCAGCGATCTTATAAATCTTGCCACTTAGCGCTGGTGCACCAGCATCGAGATGCTTGAGTGAGACTCCGCGCTTAATCATCTTGTCCTTCACTACATCTAAGGCCGCTTTCGCGCGCTCTTCAGTGTCGGCCTCGATCAGAATCTTTTCGCCTTCAAGTTCAATCTTTGAACCAGTGTTCTTAAAATCAAAGCGGGTCTCGATTTCACGGACCGCCTGATTAATGGCGTTATCTAACTCCATACGGTCGATCTTGGAAGTTACGTCAAAGCTTGCATCTGCTGCCACTTGAGGGCTCCTTCGTCGGCTTAAAAAGGCGGCCAACTGGATGGGTCTTGGCGCCTACGGGCCTAAGGTATCCTTTCCCTTCGCACTATCCATAATTGCCGCAGTACTTGTTCGACCTTGGCGGGTTGCCCGAGCGGCCAATGG
>CAINRW010000108.1 GCA_903852815.1 uncultured Actinomycetes bacterium | reverse complement strand
TGAGGGTTATTTGTAAAGCGGTTTTAATTAGGCAGGATTAACTGCATCAGCCTGAGGACCCTTTGGACCCTGTACGACCTCAAATGAAACTGCCTGACCCTCTTCAAGGGACTTGTAACCGTTTCCTTGGATTGCTGAGTAGTGAACGAATACATCTTGTCCGCCACCATCAACTGCAATGAAACCGAAACCCTTTTCAGAGTTGAACCACTTAACTGTGCCTGTTGCCATGTTTTACTTTTCCTTCGATATGTGGGTGTTTCGAGAAATCCTCGAATCACGGTCTTCCTCTTGCGCCAGCGATACCGAATATGTGTTACATGAAACGGGTACTGATTAAGCGTCCGACTGGTGCAAACTCTACCGCCTACTTCCCCGTATACCTAAAGTGGGGCTGGACAGTTTGAGCCCAAAGGGTATGTAATTAAGGCACTAGCAAGAGTGAAGGCGGTCGGGGAAGGTCGCACTTAGCGCCCTTGCTAGGAGATCCACATGGAACGTTTGTCATCACCTTCTGCCCGCGTAGGGGTACGGGGTTTCTTAACCATTCACTCAGCGCCCTCAGCTCTGCGTCGCCACATTGACTGGGCGGTTCAAGATATTTTGGGAAGCAATATTCAAGTGCAATGGCAAGCGCAGACAATGAAAGCCGGCACTTTTAAGACTCACGTGCAATGGCGTGATCGTTCTGGAGCAGCAGCCGAGTTAGCAAGTGTTTTGCGAAGTTGGCATTATCTAAATTTTGAAAGTCATGAAAGCAATGACAGCGGCGGGGAGTTATTTCGATTCACTCCAGAGCTTGGAATTCACCGCGCAGTAACAGATGCCAGCGGAGCAGTCCTGATAAATGAAAATCAATTAAGTGACGTACTTCGCAACGCTTTAGATGAAGATGAAATCAGAGAAAGTATTGCAAGAATTCTGGGAAATCCATGGGATGAAGAGTTGGAAAAATATAGGGGTGCTGGCATGCAAGAAATCACACAACTCAGAGCTATATAGCGTGGATATAATTAACCCATGAGCGAATTAAACGAATCACCAATAATCACAGTAGAACGTCGCAAAGCAGTAACAATCATGGTCGCATCAGTCATTGTTGCGCTCGCACTCGGCGTAGGACTTATGCAAGTTGGATCAGGTTTCGCATCGCGCAGCAGCGATGGAATTACAGTGACCGGATCATCAAAGACTTCTGCAACTGCCGATAATGCAGTTTGGGTTTTATCAGTAAATCTTTCAGCACAAAACGTTGGTGGCGCTGTTGCAATGGTCAACTCTGATGTTGCTGCGCTTTCAAAATATTTAGCAACTGGCGGAATTCCTGCCGATGCACTTTCTCTTGGACCGGTTTCAACTTCAGCTAATGAAGAATATATAAATGGAAATGCAACTGGCCGCGTACTTTCATACCGCGCAAGCCGTGATGTAACCGTGCGTTCAAAAGATGTGCAGTTAGTTTCAAAGTTAAGCCAGGGAATCGGTACTTTGCTTCAAAGTGGTATTCATGTAAACAACTATGGTCCTCAGTACTACATCTCTAATTTGCCAGATCTTCGTCCAAAGTTAATGAGCGATGCGATGAAGGATGCCAAGACTCGTGCCGAGGCTTTGACCAAAGCTGTCGATGGTTCACTTGGATCATTGGTTAGCGTAAAAGCTGGACCAATCCAAATCACAACACCTGATTCAACTATGACTGCTGACTACGGTGCTTACGACACAACAACAATTGAGAAGACCGTGACTGCAACGGTTGCTGTAACTTTTAAAACTAAAGGCTAATTTGTAGAGAAGTTTTATTAGAGCGGGATATTGCCGTGTGCGCCACGACGGTGTGGCGCATCGGCAATAATCGCCGCAATTGCACTTCTTGTTTGCTTGGGATCAATGATTTGATCTACTGCACCAATTTCAACTGCACGCGCTACTCCACCAGAGATTTTTTCATGCTCTGCGGCAAGTTCTAACTCCATTGCATCTCTTTGCTCTTCAGCAACGTCGGCCAAAATTCTTCGATGTAACACTCGAACGGCAGCAACTGCGCCCATTACTGAAACTTCTGCGTTTGGCCAAGCCAAAACTTTCGTGGCACCAAGTGCTTTCGAATTCATAGCAACGAAAGCACCGCCATAAGCGCGTCGAGTGATAAGTGTTACGCGCGGAACAACGGCTTCGCCAAAAGCATGTAGGAGTTTTGCTCCGCGACGAACTGCGCCTTCCCATTCTTGTCCTGCGCCAGGAAGAAAGCCTTGAACATCGGCAATAACGATAAGCGGAATTCCAAAAGCATCACATGTGCGAACAAAACGTGCAGCTTTTTCACCCGCCGCTGCATCTAATGCGCCAGCGATATGTGCAGGATTATTTGCGACCACTCCGACAGTAGCGCCACCTAAACGACCAATAATTGTCGTCATATTTGGTGCCCACATTGAAAGCAGTTCGATGTGTTCAGTTTCCTGATCTAATAATGCGTCAACAAGTGGGTGAACTTCGTAGGTGCGAACTTTCGATTCAGGAACAAATGCTGAAAGATCAACATCGTGAACTTCTGAACTCATGAAACCTTGATTAGCAAAGAGTGCGGTTAAATCGCGAATATTCTCTATCGCTTCACCTTCGCTGGCGGCAATAACGTGTGCCAGGCCGCTATTTTTGCGATGGGCTTCGGGCCCACCAAGTAATGCCATATCAATATCTTCACCGATCACACTTTTTACAACATCAGGACCTGTAACAAAGATGCGACCTTCAGGTGCTAAAACGACAACATCTGTAAGCGCGGGACCATATGCACCGCCACCAGCAGTTGGACCAAGGACAAGTGAGAGCTGAGGAATTCGACCACTTGCAGAGATCATCGATTGAAAAACTTCACCAAAAGCATCTAGAGATGCAACGCCATCGCTGAGTCGCGCACCGCCTGAGTGCCAAATTCCAATGATTGGAACTTGAGCACCCATTGCCGCTTTGTAAGCGGTGACAATTACTTTTGAGCCGGCAACACCAAGTGCACCACTTTTAATCGTGGCATCGGATGCAAAAACAACAACTTTATTTCCTTTGACCGAACCAGTTACTGCAATCATTCCGCAGTCAGTGCGTGGAATTAGGAATTCATATTTTCCGTCATCGACTAAACGCGCGATTCGACTTTCTGGATCGCGTGGGTCTAACGCAGCGGTTTGCATTTATATGCTCTTAAAAACCAATACGACGTTGTGGCCGCCAAAACCAAATGAGTCATTGAGTGCTGCGATATCTCCAGCAGGCAATGCGCGTGGTTTATCTCTGACAACGTCAACGGTGACGGCAGGATCTAAATCTTCAATGTTAATTGTTGGGGGAGCCAAGCGATCTTGTAGCGTTTTGACAATGAATACAGATTCAATTGCACCCGCGCCGCCAAGTAAGTGGCCAGTCATAGATTTTGTTGCAGAGACTGCGACGTGGTCTGCATCTGCACCAAGTGCTGCGCGTAAAGCATTTGCTTCAGCAACATCTCCGGCAGGTGTTGAAGTCGCGTGAGCATTTAAATGCACGATGTCTTTTGTTGTTAAACCTGAATCGCGAAGCGCGAACTTGACTGCGCGTTGTACGCCAGCGCCATCAGGATCTGGTGCGGCAATGTGATACCCATCCGATGTTAAACCTTGACCGGCAATCTCACAGTAAATAGTTGCACCGCGAGCTACTGCATGTTCGTACTCTTCTAGTACAAGAATTCCGCCACCTTCGCCCAAAACAAAACCATCGCGATTTAAATCATATGGACGCGATGCACGATGTGGTTCATCATTTCTAGTTGATAAAGCTTTCATTGCAGCAAAAGCAGCCATAGGTAAAACGTGTACCGCGGCTTCAACTCCGCCACTAACGACGATATCTGCGCGATCGTTTCGGATCATGTCAAAGGCGTAACCAATCGCCTCGGCACCAGATGCACATGCACTCACCGGAGTATGAACTCCGGCGCGTGCTTGCAATTCAAGTCCAACATTTGCTGCGGGACCATTTGGCATCAACATCGGAACGGTATGCGGACTTACAAGTCGTGCGCCTTTTTCTTTGTAAATGTCATATTGATCGAGCAGAGTTGTAACTCCACCAATTCCAGATGCAATAACAACGCCTAAACGTTCTTTATCAATCTCAGGTGAACCTGCATCTTTCCACGCTTCGCGCGATGCAATAAGAGCAAACTGTTCAGAGCGATCTAGGCGTCGTAATTCAACCCGCTCCATTTGCTCACTTGGTTCAACAGCAACCCGCGCAGCGAAGTGCACTGGAATACTTTGAGCCCACTCTTCTGTCAAAGAGCGAACTCCACTTGTGCCAGCTAAAAGCGCCGACCAAGAAGAAGTTACATCTCCACCAACAGGTGTTGTGGCTCCAAGTCCAGTGACGACTACGCGACGACGAGACATATTTTTTTGACTTGCTACTTAGTTAGCAGCGTTAACGATGAAATTAACTGCATCGCCAACTGTTACTAGATCTGTTACAGCCTCATCAGGAATCTTTACGCCAAAACGCTCTTCAGCGGCAACAACAACTTCAACCATGCTCAGTGAGTCAACTTCTAGGTCTTCAGTGAAGTTCTTATCTAGTTCGATTGATGCTGCTGGAATTCCCGCAACTTCTTCGACGATTTCTTTTAGTCCTGCTAGTACATCAGCTTGTGCAAGTGCCATGTGAGGTGTTCCTTATCTTCATTCATGAGTTCATTGGATCAACAGGTGGTAATTGTGTACGACCCAGGCGCTTACTTACGAGTATCGACAGGCGAGAGTGGTGCAAATCTCAAGGTTTTGGGGGTAGCTGGACGACTTGGCCCGCATAAACCAGGCCTGCGCCGTAGCCAATGAGCAGGGCTAATTTGCCGTGCATCTCTGGGTGCTCTGTCAGCAAAACATCCATGGCAAGGGGGATTGATGCGGCCGACGTATTTCCATTGACGCGAATGTCATCGGCTACAAGGACCGAGCCAGGCAACTTCATCTCTTTGACCATGGTTTCAATGATTCGAATATTGGCTTGGTGTGGAATGAAAGCATCTAATTGATCAACGCTTACTCCGGCAGCTTCAAGTGCTTTGAGTCCTACTTTGCTCATTGAATAAACTGCCCAGCGGAAAACAGTTTGACCTTGCTGAGAGATATTTGGCCAACCTAATTCGGCGACACCTTTATCTGGGGCATTTCTGAATTCGGTATATGCAGGTGTCAACATAATTGCATCACGCGAATCTGCATCCGATCCCCAGATTGCCGGACCGATTTTTGCATCTGCACTTTGTCCGATAATTACTGCGCCTGCACCGTCGGCGAAAATAAATGCCGTTGCGCGATCATTTGGATCTGTGAAATCTGAAAGTTTTTCAACTCCAACGACCAATACATTCTTAGATGTTCCACCGCGCACTAAATCACTTGCCATTGCAACGCCATAGCAAAAACCTGCACACGCTGCACTGATATCGAAAGCCGCAGCCTTCGGATTTCCAAGTTCATTAATTAATTCAGTTGCCGCACTTGGTGCTTGGAAAGGATATGAAATTGTTGCAAGAATTAAAGTATCAATATCTGCCATCGTTAATTGTGCACGAGTAAGTGCGCTTTCACATGCAGCCTTCGCCATCGAAATCACGGTTTCATCTTCGCTTGCAAATCGGCGTGATTGGATTCCGGTGCGTTGCTGAATCCACTCATCGGTTGATTCGATTCGTTCAACAATTTCTGAGTTAGGAACTAAACGCTTTGGGCGATATGAACCGACCGAGAGGATCTGACTATTGGTCGTAGGCAAAGATTTGATGCTCATGCGTGCCTTCCTGCGAATTCTGCGGCAGCCGATACGTCATCGGCAGTTTTTAATGCGAAAGTTTCAATCTCGGGCACTCCGCGCTTGAGTAAGCCAACCAGAGTTCCAGCAGGTGCTAGTTCAATGACTCCAGTAACTCCAAGGTTTTTCAAAGTGTTCATACATAGATCCCAACGAACTGGATTAGCGATTTGATTAACTATGCGGGATAAAACTTCTCCACCACCTATTACTACTTCACCATCTTTATTGGAGATAACGGGAATTGCTGGTGCTTGTACTTCTATGGTTGACGCTAAATTCTTAAGTGGTTCAACTGCTGGTGACATGAACTGCGTATGAAAAGCGCCAGCAACGGCAAGGGCGCGAACTCTTGAACCCTCCGGTGGATTTAGTCCTAATTGCTCAAGCGCCGCTAATGCACCTGCAGCAACAATTTGCCCTGCGCCATTGTCATTTGCTGGAACAAGGTTGAGCTGTGCTAAATGTTTGAGAACAACTTCACGATCTCCACCAAGTACTGCCGACATTCCAGCAGGGGATTGAGCCGAAGCTTTTGCCATCTCTATTCCGCGCGCACGAACCAAGCGCATTGCATCATCAGTTGAAAATGCACCACTAAGTGCGCCAGCAACTAACTCGCCAACTGAATGACCAGTGACATATGCAGGTTTCTTAATACCAAGTGCATGGGCTGCAAGAAGAGAAGTGGCGACAATTAAAGGTTGGGCATTAGCCGTGTCCTTGATTTCTTCTGCATCAGCAGTTGTTCCAAGACTAAGCAAATCTAAATCTATTCGCATTGACCAGTGTGAAATTAATTCATGAAGTTCAGGGCGAGAAATCCAAGAGTTAAGCATTCCTGGAGTTTGTGAACCTTGGCCTGGCGCAATAATTGCTAACACGTTACGAAACTTTACTGGAATACATCAATTACTACCTAGTACGCGTAACTAGCCAAACCTGAGCACTGTGTTGAGCAACAGGGATTTTTGCCTGCGGCGATGCAATCACTGGCTCATACGATGCAACTTCCTTAGAAGCATCAAAAATACAGCGATAAGCCTCACCCCAGGTGTTATCAGGCAAAGTAAAGATTGTTTCGGCAGTTGAAGAGTTCATGAGAAACAATAAACCGCGTGAAGGATCGGCCTCGACAAATACGGTGATGCTTCGCTTTTCTTCATCTTTCCAATGGTCATCACTCATCTCACGGCCACCTAAAGAAAACCAAGCAATGTCTTTGCGTTTAGTTCCTTGATCCACAATTCCAGTAAAAAACTCAGAGGCAGCATCTGCTAGATAAGTTTCTCGAATCTTTGCTAACTCCTGCAAGGCATTCAAAATATCTTGCGCATTGGAATCTAATTCCCAAGGAAGTGCCCAACCGCCATTAAAACTTGACGCATTTTCTGCAGCCAAATCAAGTGGAAGTGAGTATCCATTGTTAGATCCATTTTGTGAGCGATTTACTTCATCGCCCATATTGAGCATTGGAACACCTGATGAAAGCATCAAGGTTGCCAACATAGATTTCTTGAGCCAATGTCTTATTGTCGCAATACCCAAATCATTGGTCTCGCCTTCGCTGCCAACATTCCATGATCTATTAGTGTCACTTCCATCGGCGTTATTTTCTAGATTAACTTCATTGTGTTTTGAGTTGTAAGTGACCATATCGTGCAGAGTGAAACCATCATGCGCACTAATGAAGTTGATTGATGAAGTAGGGCCTCGGTAATAGAAAATTGAACTCGAACCGCTAATGCTGTTAGCAATATCGGAAACACCTTCGCCGTAACCACGTGCTAAATCACCTAACCAAAACTGTCGAACTGAATCGCGATAAGCATCGTTCCATTCGCGCCATGGGTGCGGGAAATCGCCAAGTGAATAGCGCGAAATATCCCAAGGTTCGGCAATCATTTTAAAATTTCTCAGTACCGAGTCAGATTCAATGGCCGACATCAAAGAGGAATTAAATGCACTCTTACTTGTGTAAAGAGCGGTAGCTAAATCAAATCGAAAACCATCTACGCCAATTACTTCATTCCACCAACGTAGCGAATCGATTATTTGCCGAACGGAATGGGGGTTACTTGCCGCAAAAGTATTTCCGCATCCAGTCACATCGACATAGTTACCCGAAGCATCTTGACGGTAATACGCCTTGTTATCGATTCCTTTATACGACAAAGTTGGTCCACCAACTCCACCTTCAGCGGTGTGGTTATAAACGACATCCAAAATAACTTCAATACCCGCATTGTGTAATTGATCAACGGCCCATTGAAGTTCGGAGATTGGATCATTAGTAGCTGCGTAGTCACTATGCGGTGCACTAAAAGCCAGTGAGTTATAGCCCCAATGATTTTGTCGACCTCTGTTATAAATAGCTGGCTCTGTTACAAACGTTGCTATCGGCAAAAGTTCGAGGGCGGTTACACCAAGTGATTTTAAATGTGCAATTGTTGATGGGTGACCTAAGCCTTTGTAAGTTCCACGTTCTTCAACAGGGATGTTTGGATTCTTGGAAGTTAAACCCTTCACGTGGGCTTCGTAAATAATTGTCTTAGCCCACGGAACTAATGGGCGATGAATTTCTCGGATCCGATGATCTGTAACAACGCTGTAAGGAACTTTGCCTGCACTGTCACGATTGTCGCGAACGTTTAAATCACCTGTACCGACGCCATCAAGAGCAACGTGTCCGAAAATTTCAGGTACATATGAAAGTTGGCCATCGAGTTGATGCGTGTACGGGTCAATAAGAAGTTTGGCTGCATTAAAGCGCACGCCATTTTCTGGCTGCCACGGACCATAAACGCGATATCCATAACGTTGCCCGGGACGCACTCCGGCCAAATAGCCGTGCCAAATTGGTCCGTTGCGATGTGACATCGCAAAGCGCGTTTCTACTAATTTGCCATTAACTTCATTAAACAAACAGAGCTCAACTGCATCTGCAGCATTTGACCAGATAGCAAAATTTGTTCCGCCGTCGGTGACAGTAGCGCCAAGGGTTCGCGGATCAGCAGGTTGCACGGCGTAATAATGCCGTAAAAAAGCTTAGGCTGGTTACGAGACCCGCTCTTCAAACACTTCGAGCAATGCTGCTTCGCGCTGGTTCACAAACTCTGGATAAAAAATTAAGGCATTGTTCTCTTGATTTCGCTTAAAGATTCTCCTGAAATATTCGCAGCCAATTAAGAAAATTGCTGCAGGCAGCAAATCCACGGAGCGCTTGAGAAACCACGGAGTGCCATTTCTGAGCATCCACTTTATAGATTCAGTTTTTGGTTTTGGGGCAACGGGTTCAAGCGCGATGGGAGAAATATCCCATCGATTACTCAGTAGCTCACGAAAATTGCGGGCTAATAATTGATGGCCATATTTAGAAGGGTGCATACGGTCTACATGCCAAACTTTTCGCTCATATATTCCTTCAAGTTCGCGCGTGCGCAAAATTTTTGATCCGAATTCAGCTGCGACTGCCTGCGTTACTTGATTAACGGCATTAATTCGTCGACTAAGAACAATTCCAAGAGTTTTTGGCATTGGAACAATTTTCGTTGGATCATGTAGCTGCAACAGCAGGACCTCTGAACCCATTTCTTTCAAAGCTTTCGTGATGGCTCGTAGATTTTGATGCAAGAGTTGCGGTGAGAAACCATTTCGAAGCGCATCATTGCCTCCAACGATTACCGCAGTAATGGTTGGCTGATGAATCATGGCTTTAGGTAGTTGATCTAATAAAACTTCTTCAGATTTAGCACCAGGCCGTGAAAGATTTACGTATACGAGTGGATCTTGAAAATGGGAAGCTAAGTAGTAACCCCAACCCTTCGATACTCCGTTGCTATCGGTGTCACCGACTCCAGATGCCGCGCTATCTCCTAACACCGCGAAAACTGCAACAGATTTCATCTAAGCCACCCGCAACCTTTTCTTGTTCTCAGCATTATCACCGTGAAGTTTTAGCATGAGCGCCAACGTTGCACTCCATGGGAAATTTTCGGCTTGATGAAAGCAACGTGCGGAAAGGCTTGGATCGTTTCTCAACTCAAGAACCTTTTCAATCGCATTAGCAAATTCATGCCCGTTATTTCCGGCAATCGCACCGACAGGTTCAGAGGTGTTCAAAAGTAGAAACTCACCCACTGCACTTGTGTTTGATGCAACAACAGGTGTGCCAGCAGCTAATGATTCAAGAGCGGCTAAGCAGAAAGTTTCAATTGGACCAGGTGCCAAAGACACATCAGCAGATGCAAGAATCTCGGCAAGTCGGGTTCGATCTGCAATATAGCCAAGAAAAGTAACGGGTAGATCTTTACTCTTTTGTCGTAGTTCGATGTACATCGGACCAATGCCGACATAAACAAGGCGTGCATTTATGCCTCGGTCGAGCAAGACTTTCAAGGCTTCAATTGAACGGGCTGGGTGTTTTTCGCGAGACATACGTCCACAGTGGACCAAAAGAACATCTGCGCCTTGCAATAAATCAGCTCGAAAACTTTCATTGCGCAAGTACGGTGAAAATTTATCCAGATCAACACCAAGTGGAACTCGAACAAGGTTTGTGGTTTTAATGTCTTCAAATTCTTTTGAAGCAAACTCGGTCGTAGTAATCACATGTTTAAATCGCGAAGAAAGTCGACGATTATGCCAATCAACAATCTTCTTCAATGAAAATGGAAAGTAATTCTTAGCCAAACCTTGCAAAGTCTCGTGACTAAAAACCACTGCAGCAATATTTCTTTGTCCAGCCCAGGCACCGATTTTAGAAAGCGTAAAACGATCTGATATTTCTAGAACATCGGGCTTTAAAGTAATTATTAATTTCTTTACATCTCGATTATTTCTAATGATTCGATAACCGCCGCTAAACGGGATTTGAATGGATGGAAGCGTGATTTTTGTACCGTTTGCCGACTCTTCGCAATAGAAACCAGTACCGGGAACGATGTACGTAAATGAATGGCCGCGGGCAACATAGCCTGTGCCCAGCTGGTGAAGCGTTGTTTTAATTCCGCCAGATTTTGGACCATAGAAGTTTGCAATATGTACTATTTTCATGCCACGTTCTCGCTTTGCATTTCTTTGTTTGCTCCTGATTTTTCGATAATTACTTCGCGGTAGTGTGAAATGAGTTGGTCATTTACAAGTTGCCAGTTTCGTCCAATAACTGACTCACGAGTTCGTTGCTGCATATCGACTGAGTTTTCTAATTGCAGAGTTTTGTTTAAAGCAGAGTTGAGCGCATTTGAGTCCGCGGTATCAATGAGGTAACCCGTCCAGCCATTAATAACCAAATCAATTGGTCCACCAGAATTCGGTGCAATCACAGGAACTCCGGATGCCAGCGCTTCTTGAATAGATTGGCAAAAAGTTTCATGTTTACCCGTATGAACAAAAATATCTAATGAAGCGTAATAACGTGCCAAATCATCACCGCTTTGGTAGCCAGCAAAGTGAGCATTTGGTAGAAGTTTTTGAAGTCTTGAACGTGCAGGTCCATCTCCAACAATTACAAGTTGAATGTCATCGCGAGCATCAAGTACTGCAAGATCATCCACTCGTTTTTCATTAGCTAAACGACCTACATAGCCAACAATTGTGCGATCTTGTCTTGCGCCGAGAATCTCATTTCGCAACGAGCTATCACGCTTGTCGGGTGAGAATCGATACGAATCAACACCACGTGCCCATAAGTAAACATTTTTCACTTCGCTTCTAATTAAATCATCGCAGGACCATGTTGAGGGAGCTAGTGTCCGATCACTTGCAGAGTGAATTTTTGCAACCCATTTTTTCAACGTTTGATGCGCAATTGTTAATCCATAGTGACGTGCAAAGCCAGCAATATCAGTTTGATAAACCGAAAGCGTTGGAATGCCTAATCGATGCGCAATTTTGGTGACGTATTTTCCAAGAAAAATAGGTGACGCTAAATGAATAACATCGGGACCAAAGCCATCAATTAACTGTTCAAGATTGCGCTGCGGAAATCCAAGAGGGATCAGCCCTTTCATTTCCAAACTAGGAACTCTTCTGACGCGAAAACCTGCAAACTCATCTGGTCCATCGGCACTCTCTGGCGCAATTACTAAAGCCTGATGTCCATTAGCGCGAAGGTGTTCAAGAATTCTAAGGACAGAGTTTGTGACCCCGTTGACTTGGGGCAAAAAGGACTCCGTCACAATCGCAATGCGCAAGGGCTCACTCATGGGGCACATACTCAGCCAGCATTAAAGACTCAACTTCACATTGAGGTTACGTGTTGGCAAATCTGACGTGAAATTTTCATCCAGTATTAGCCGATGGCTCTACTGGCCAGTAACCTTTACCCCATGAAGATAGCTGTCTGCATCAAACAGGTCCCTGACTCATGGGCCGAGAAAAAGATGGTCGATGGATTACTCGATCGCGCCAATGTCGATGCTGTTCTCAACGATCTTGATGAGTATGCAGTTGAAGAAGCGCTTCGCATAGTTGAGGCACATGGCGGAAATGAAGAAGGTGGCCCAAACACTGTCACAGTGATTTCAATGGGGCCAGAGCGCGCGACTGAAGCCGTGCGCAAAGCGCTCTCGATGGGTGCAAATGCCGCAGTGCTTGTTAGCGATCCCGCATTAGCTGGCGCCGATGCAGTTGTAACTGCAAGCGTTTTATCTCAACTGATTTCACAAGGCAGTTACGACATTGTTATCTGTGGAACAGAATCCACCGATGCTCGAATGAGCGTTGTGCCGGCAATGATTAGCGAAAAATTAGAGTGGGCACAGTTAACTTTTGCTTCCAAAGTTGAAGTTGATGTTGCTGCACAAAAAGCTTCTATCACCAGAACAACTGAGGCTGGCGTTGATGAAATGAGTGCGCAATGGCCAGTTGTAATAAGTGTTGTAGAAAAAATTAATGAACCGCGCTATCCATCCTTTAAAGGAATCATGGCAGCGAAAAAGAAAACTATCGATGTTGTTGGTTTAGCAACTCTTGGAACTGTGCCGACTTCATCATGGAGCACAGTTATTGACTCCGCGCCGCGACCAGCACGTGCTGCCGGTGTTGTGATCACCGATGATGGAAGCGCAAGCCAAAAATTTGTGGATTTCTTAGTAGAAAAGAAGTTGATATGAGCAACGTAGTAATTCTTGCCGATTTCGTGGGTGGAGTTGCAAGTAAATCCACCGTTGAAATCGCAACTGCTGGTGCTGGCATTGGTGAAGTCACTGCATTAGTTCTTGCGCCAGTGGGTCAAGGTGCGCAGTATGCAAATTCAATTACGCAAGGTCCAATTGCAAAAATTATTGTTGTTGAATCAAATGACTTTGCCCTTCACGGAGTTGCCGCAGTTGCTGACGTAGTTTCACAGGTGATTAACGAAATTAAACCTGGGGTCGTGCTATTTGTTTCTCACGCATTTGGAAAAGAAGTAGCCGGACGAGTGGCAATGAAAACCGGTAGCGGAATAATTACAGATGCCGTTGACATCTCACCTGATGGAACTACAACGCAGTTAGTTTTCGGTGGATCAACAACCGTGCATTCAAAAGTTACTTCCGAACTTTCAATCATCACAGTTCGCCCGAATACAATTGCCGCTAACTTTGTGGAAGTGAATCCAACCCAAGAAGTTAAGAGCTTTGAAGTAAGCCCAAGTGCAAAGAAAGCAACAACAACTTCATCACTTCCACCAGTTAAAGGTGGTCGCCCTGAATTAACTGAAGCAAATATTGTTGTATCAGGTGGTCGTGGCACAAATGGCGACTTCTCAGTTGTAGAAGCTTTTGCCGATTCTCTCGGCGCAGCCGTTGGCGCATCGCGTGCAGCAACTGATGCAGGTTGGTATCCGCACTCTCACCAAGTTGGGCAGACGGGCAAAACTGTTAGTCCAGCGCTCTACGTTGCCTGTGGAATCTCTGGAGCAATCCAGCATCGAGCCGGAATGCAGACTTCAAAGTTGATTGCCGTAATTAACAAAGATCCTGAAGCCCCGCTCTTTGAATTAGCTGATTTTGGCGTAGTGGGCGACCTCTTTACTGTGCTAGCCGGCGCGACAGAGGGCATTCAAGCGCGCAAAGCCTAAGATTGCACCATGTCATCGATTTATCTGGACCATGCGGCAACGACGCCCATTGCTCCAATTGCACTTTCGGTGATGACTGCTCAACTTGAGCAACTTGGTAACCCTTCAAGTTTGCATACCCATGGCCGGGCAACTCGTAAAACTTTAGAGGATGCGCGTGAAGTGATTGCTAAAGAAGTGGGCTGCCTTGCAAGTGAAGTAATTTTCACCGCATCTGGAACTGAAGCAAATAATATTGCCTTGAAAGGATTGTTCTGGGCTGCACGTGAAAATGGCCGAAATGTAATTGTGATTTCAGCAATTGAACACCATGCAATCTTGGATCCAGCTAATTGGCTAGAACTTCATGAAGCTGCAGAAGTCATTCAGGTGCCAGTAAATAGTAATGGAGTTATAGATTTAGTTTTCTTGCACGAGTTAATCGAAAGTCGACGCGATGAAATCGCACTCATTTCAATAATGCATTCAAATAATGAAACGGGCGTAATTCAACCGCTGGCCGAGCTAGTCAAAATAGCTGGCGATATTCCCGTTCACAGTGATGCGGTACAGAGCTTTAAGAAAATTCCACTTTCTTTTTCGCAACTGGGTTTGTATTCAATGTCTATTAGTGCACACAAAATTGGTGGGCCGCTTGGAATTGGTGCACTTATTTTGCGTCGGGCTGTAGAGATTCCTGCATTGCTTCACGGGGGAGGGCAAGAGCGTGAAATTCGAAGTGGCACTTTGAATGCACCTAGCATTGTGGCATTTGCCGCGGCAGCTACTAGCAATCACTATGTGAGTGAAAATGTTGAAACTTTGCGAGATAGTTTTATTCAAGGATTAAAGTCCACGATAAATGATGCAGTTATTAATGGCGAAAACTCACCCCGACTTCCAGGCATAGTCAATGTCACTTTCCCTGGAACGCAAAGTGACACGTTACTTTTATTGATGGATGCACAAGGAGTTTCATGTTCTACTGGATCAGCCTGTAGCGCAGGCGTACACGAAGCCAGTCATGTACTTCTTGCAATGGGGCACAGCATGAAAACTGCGCAGTCATCACTTCGCTTCTCTTTTGGGGCCACATCAACTCAACATGATGTGGATTATGCATTGTCGGTTCTTCCTGATGTAATTTCTCGTGGACGGGCGGCAAATTTAAAATGAAATTAATTGCAGCAATGAGCGGTGGCGTAGATTCGGCAGTAGCGGCTGCTCGGGCGGTTGAAGCTGGACATGAAGTAATCGGCGTTCACTTAGCGCTGTCTTCAAATCCACAAAAATATCGTTCTGGTGCCAGAGGTTGTTGCACCATTGAAGATTCACATGATGCCAGGCGTGCAGCCGATGTAATTGGAATTCCTTTTTATATTTGGGTGC
>CAINRW010000107.1 GCA_903852815.1 uncultured Actinomycetes bacterium | reverse complement strand
GAACGAACACCATTTTTATCAATGGCAAGAAATTCTCCGGGTTCAACTTCGCGAACAAAAGCGGCACCAACTATGTCAAGGGCTGCGCTCTCAGATGCAACTACCCAACCATTTTCAAGTTTTCCCAGAACTAGTGGGCGAACTCCATGTCGATCACGCGCTGCGTACAAAGTGTGTTCATCCATGAACACAAGAGAAAATGCACCTTCAAGTTGTGGCAAGACAGAAATTGCACTTGCCTCAACGTTCTTTTCATTTTGCAATGAAATTAGCGCGGTCATGATTTCAGTATCAGTGGTTGCGCCACCATCTCGCCCATGTGAAGGTTCTAGTTTTTGAACTAGCTCAGCTAAATCTCCAGTGTTAGTGAGATTTCCATTGTGGGCCAAAGCAAGTGTCCCGTACTTAGTTGGGCGCAAAGTTGGCTGAGCATTTACCCAAGTGCTAGATCCAGTGGTGCTATAGCGACAGTGACCAATAGCCAAATCTCCTGGCAAAGTTGCTAAATCACTCTCTGTAAAAACTTGAGAAACTAGCCCCATATCTTTGTAGACAAGAATTCGGCTTCCATCACTCGTTGCAATTCCCGCAGATTCAGTTCCGCGATGTTGCAATGCATAGAGACCGTAAAAAGTTAACTTTGCAACCTCTTCACCTGGCGCCCAAACACCAAATACACCACAAGCGTCTTGCGGACCTTTGTCTTCACCAAGGACATTGTGATTGAGCAATCCATCGGCACGTCTCATGGTTGAATCCTAAGCGGTAAGAATTGCGATAAATCGGCACGAACCCCTGACGCGATTATTGCGCCACTATTTAGCGCATCACTCCACAAAAGTTTGCCATCAACTAGGGCTAGCCAAGTATTTGCATCCATTTCGATGACATTGGCTGGAGTTCCACGAGTGTGCGTAGGTCCATCTCCAAATTGCACTGCGGCGTATGGTGGGATTCGAACCTCAATTGCGCGGCCAGGAGCTTTAGAAGTTAATAGTGCAAGTGTGCGTTTGACTTCATCTAAAACAATTGGATCGCGCATTTTTGTTAGCCAAACAATCGTGGAAAAGTAGAAGTATGCACTTCACGCAATTCTGAAAGTGAAATAGAGGTCTCATTAATTATTAATGAATCTCCGCCTGTGGTTCCTAACTGTGAAATTTCAATCGAATATTTCTGAGAGAGTTTTTCCAATAACGAAACATCTTCGGGTTTAATTGCAACAACTACACGTCCAGGTGTTTCACTCAATAAATCAATTGCTGGATTATTTAATACAACGCTTGCTCCGACGCCATTACGAAGCACCATCTCAGTTAAGACCGCCGATAGTCCACCTTGGCTTAAATCATGTGCAGCAGCAAAAAATCCATTACCTTCAAGTAAAAATTCAATAAGGCGCATTTCTTTAGCTAAATCTGCATCGGGTGATTGCCCAACGCGTACTCCATGCAGGAAAGCCCACTCGCTTCCAGCGAGATCTGCTTTAGTTTCACCCAAAAGAAAGAGTTCTAATCCAGCTTCTTTGTAACTCATTGGAGTTCGTTTACGTACATCTTGAATTACACCGAGCACGCCAATTACCGGCGTAGGCAATATCGCTACTGCGCCAGTTTGGTTATAGAAAGAAACATTTCCTCCGGTAACGGGTAAGCCCATTTCTAAACAACCATCGGCTAGACCGCGAACCGATTCAGCAAATTGCCACATGACACCTGGATCTTCAGGTGAACCAAAGTTAAGGCAGTTAGTAACTGCTAATGGCCGAGCGCCAGCAGTGGCGATATTTCGTGCTGCCTCTGCTAATGCCAATTTTGCACCTTGATATGGATTTAGGTACGACCAATTTGCATTTGCATCAGTTGAAATTGCAACTCCAAGATTGGTTGTCTCATCAAGACGAATCATTCCTGAATCATCAGGTTGGGATTGAATAGTATTTCCTTGTACATATTTATCGTACTGAGAAGTTACCCAAGATTTATCGGCAAGATTCGGTGCTGCAGCAAGTTTAAGAACCGCCTCTTTTATTTCTAGGGGAGTTTTCGGAAGCGGAACAATTACCTCTGCCGAATTAACGCGATCTATATATTCTGGTTGCGCTAGTGGTCTATTGTAGACAGGACCTTCATGTGCAACTGTGCGAGGTGGAACATTCACAATCACTTCGCCGTTCCATGTGATTTCAAAATGATCGCCATCGGTAACTTCGCCAATAACGGTTACGGTCACATCCCATTTTTTACAAATTTCCAAGAATCTATCAATTTTTTGAGGTTCAACAATTGCGCACATTCGTTCTTGAGATTCTGACATCAAAATTTCTTCGGGTGACAAAGAGGGATCGCGCAATGGAACTTTGTCGAGTTGCACCCTCATTCCGCCACTTCCACCAGATGCAAGTTCGCTAGTTGCACACGATAAGCCTGCCCCGCCAAGGTCCTGTATGCCTACGACTAAATCTTCGGCAAAGATTTCGAGTGAACATTCAATTAAAACCTTTTCAACAAATGGATCGCCCACTTGCACACTTGGGCGTTTAGTTGAACCTCCAGCACCAAAAGTTTCGGAAGCAAGTACCGAGACGCCGCCAATTCCATCGCCACCGGTCTTTGCTCCATACAAAACAACTAAATTTCCAGCACCAGCAGCTTTAGCGAGTTTGATGTCGCTGTGTTTCATAACTCCAACGCACAAAGCATTAACCAGTGGATTTCCAATGTAGGTCTCATCAAAAACAACTTCACCGCCGATATTCGGAAGACCCAAACAGTTTCCATAACCGCCAACTCCAGCAACTATTCCTGGAAGTACACGACGAGTATCGGCTGCATCCGCTGGACCAAATCGAAGTGGATCCATTATCGCGATTGGGCGTGCACCCATAGTTAAAATATCGCGAACGATTCCACCAACTCCAGTGGCCGCACCTTGGTAGGGCTCAACAAATGAAGGGTGGTTATGTGATTCAATTTTGAAAGTAACTGCATAGCCTTGACCGACATCAACAACTCCTGCATTTTCACCAATTCCAACTAATAGCGCATCTGATTTCGGTGCCTTGTCGCCAAATTGCTTCAGGTGAACTTTGGAAGATTTATAAGAACAATGTTCAGACCACATGACTGAATACATAGCCAGTTCGGAAGAAGTTGGTCGACGACCAAGAATTTCTTTGATTCGCGCATACTCATCAGGCTTTAACCCTAATTCTGCAAAAGGCTGAAGATTATCTGGTGTTATTTGCGCGATTGCAACTGTATCTAAACTCATTACTTCACCATCGCATTAAGAATAGATGTAAAGAATCCAAGGCCTTGTGCAGTTGGTCCAGTTAATTCATCAATTGCATGCTCTGGATGCGGCATTAGACCGACAACATTTCCGCGCTCATTAGTTATTCCTGCGATTAAATTTCTTGACCCATTTGGATTTTGGCCAACATATCGGGCCACAACACGGCCTTCGCCTTCTAATTGGGCGAGAGTTTCATCATCGCATTGAAAAGAGCCTTCGCCATTTTTTAGAGGAATCACTATTTTTTCACCGCTCTTATAGGCAGATGTCCAAGCTGTTTCATTATTTATAATTTCAATCTCTTGGTCACGACACAAGAAATGTAAATCAGAATTTCGAGTTAACGCACCAGGAAGCAGATGAGATTCACATAAAACTTGGAAACCATTGCATATTCCTAGGACAGGCATACCTTTGTTGGCGGCATCAATTACTAAATTCATAACCGGCGCAAAGCGAGAAATTGCCCCGCAACGCAAGTAATCTCCATATGAAAATCCACCAGGCAAAATAACCGCATCTACATTTTTTAAATCTGCATCGTTGTGCCATAAAGCAACAGATTGAGCACCAGCCACATTTACGGCTCGGGCGGCGTCGCGATCATCTAGAGTTCCCGGAAAAGTTATTACTCCAACGCGCATTATTTTTCTACTCTCACAACAAAGTTTTCAATTACTGGATTGGAGAGAAGTGTCTCTGCTGCTTTCTCTACTTCTTCAAGTTGTGCAGTTGTTGGTTCCCCATCCATTTCAATTTCAAATCTTTTTCCTTGACGTACTGACTTAGCAAAATTGAATCCAAGACGCGGAAGAGCATTGGCAACCGCATTGCCTTGTGGGTCAAGAATTTCTGGCTTTAACATCACATCAACCACAATCTTTGCCATTGTCATATTCTCCCTTTATTAGAATTTGCTGCCAGTTAAACGATAAAAAGCTTCTTCATAACGCAATGCAGTCTTTTCTACGATTTGCGCAGGTAATTCAGGGGGTGGACTATTTCTATCCCAGCCACTGCTTACTAGATAGTCACGCAAAAACTGTTTATCAAATGAAGGCTGCGCTCCACCAGGAACCCACGTGGATTGATCCCAAAAGCGTGATGAGTCTGGTGTTAACGCTTCATCACCCAAAATAATCTCTCCTTGTGCGTTTCTTCCAAATTCAAATTTTGTGTCAGCCAGAATAATTCCACGACTAGCTGAAAATTCAGAAGCGGTTTCATAGAGTTTGAGTGTGAGTGTTTTTAACTTTTCGGCGTCTTCTTGACCCAGAATCTCTATCGCTTTGTCAAAATTGATGTTTACGTCATGCTCGCCGATTTCAGCTTTAGTGGCGGGAGTAAAAATACTTGTTGGAAGTTGTGATCCATCAAGCAATCCCTGCGGTAATAAGTTTCCGCACACGCCTGAGTTTTGCTGATATTCATTCCAGCCACTTCCAGTTAAATATCCTCGAGCAACACATTCAATTGCAAACATTTCTAAGGGAGCAACTATGACTGCTCGATCTTCGACTATTTCAGGAACATCGGTAGTTATGACGTGATTAGGAACAATGTCAGCGAGTAAGTCGAACCAGAAGAGTGAAAGTTGCGTGAGTACCGCGCCCTTATTTGGAATCTCTGTTGGCATTACCCAGTCGTATGCAGAAATGCGATCTGAGGCAACAAGGAGAATATTTCCTGAATCATTTGTATAAAGATCGCGAACTTTTCCGGTGCGCAGATGAGTCCACCCAGGAATCGAAGGCGCTGGCGGTGGACCAGCTAAGCCGAAGCCGCTCACCTAATAGAGCCGGGCTTGTACTGCGCTGCGGCAGGGTTCACGGAAGTTATCGCGTCAATGCGATCAACAACTCGTGCAACTTGTTGGCGAGCTTCGCCAGTAAATTCAATAGGGCTACTTATTAACTCTTCTAACGCCGCACGATCAAGAGGTAGTCGATCATCTTCGGCTAATGCATCCATCAGAGTATTACTGTGCCCTTCGCGCATACCAAGGGCTGCTTTTACTGCATGTTCTTTAATTATTTCATGTGCGACTTCACGTCCAACACCTGATTTAACTGCAGCCATCAAAATTTTTGTTGTAGCCAAGAAAGGTAAATAGCGCTCTAGTTCGGCGGCAATAACTGCTGGAAATGCGCCAAACTCTTCTAGAACAGTAAGAATTGTTTCAAGTAAACCATCGATTGCATAAAATGCATCTGGCAATGCAACTCGACGAACAACACTGCATGAAACGTCGCCTTCATTCCATTGATCCCCTGAAAGTTCGCTAACCATTGATGCATATCCGCGAAGTACAACGGCTAAACCATTTACACGTTCACATGATCGAGTATTCATCTTGTGTGGCATTGCGCTGCTACCGACTTGTCCTGCTTTAAATCCCTCAGTTACTAATTCATCTCCAGCCATTAAACGAATTGATGTCGCAAGCGAAGAAGGCGCTGATGCCAATTGAACTAAAGTTGAAATTACGTCGTAGTCAATTGATCGCGGATAAATCTGACCAGTTGAATCAAGCACGTGATCAAAGCCGAGTTCTTGTGCAATAGATTTTTCTAACTCGGCGTGGGCAACTGCCGAACCCAGTAAATCAATTGAATCTTGAGCAGTTCCAACGGGGCCTTTTATGCCGCGCATTGGATATCGCTCCTGTAGCGCAATTAAACGCTCATATGCAAATAAAAGTTCTTCTGCTGCTGATGCAAATCTCTTTCCAAGGGTTGTAATTTGTGCAGGCACATTGTGTGATCGACCAGCAATTGGTTGCTCTGCATACTGTGTTGCACGTTCACCTAATCGCGCGAGCAAAGCGACAACTTTGTCATGGACTACTTTTAAACCATTCTGAATTTGAAGCGCTTCAATATTTTCTGTTAAATCACGACTCGTCATACCCGCATGAATCGCTTCGTGTCCGGCCAGCGCATTGAACTCTTCGATTCGCGCCTTCACGTCGTGCCGCGTTTGTTTTTCACGCGCATCAATTGAAGCTAAATCCACCTGTGTAATTACCTTTTCGTAATCTGTAATTACATCCGAAGAAATACTGTGTCCCAAAGTTGATTGAGCGCGCATCACGGCAATCCAGAGTTTACGTTCTGCAATAATTTTGGATTCTGCAGCAAAGATGTCACGCATTGCAGCTGATGCATATCGGCTAGCAAGCAGGCTCATTGTCGAATTATCCTTCATTTAATTGCCCTTCTCTGCCACCGACGCATTAAGCGCGATGTCGCTTCGATAAAAAGAGCCTTCAAGAGAGATTTGGCTGATAGCGCGATATGCCCGATCACGAGCTTCTGTTAAATCCAATCCTGTGCCAGTAACGGTCAAGGTTCGACCGCCTTGTGCAATCAGTTTTTCATCTCTGCGCGCGGTTCCAGAATGGTAGATCGACACATTTTCTATTTCTGGCAGTTGCCCAATTTCGCCTCCGGTTTGAGGTGCATCTGGATATCCCTGTGAAGCTAGAACAACAGTTACTGCAGATTCTTCTCGCCAATCCAGAGTGACACCTTCTAAGTTTCGAGTCGCGGCTCGATACAAAAGGCTTGCCAGTGGCGTCTTTAGCAATGGAATCAAAACTTGCGTTTCTGGATCTCCAAAGCGGGTATTGAATTCAATAACTTTGGTTCCATGATTAGTTAGAGCTAATCCTGCATACAACAAACCGACAAATGGAGTCCCGCGCGCAGCCATCTCTGTAATCATCGGCGCCAGAACTTTCGTATACGTATCTTCAATGATGTCACTAGGCGCCCAAGGAAGAGGTGAATATGCTCCCATTCCACCAGTATTAGGACCTTTATCATTTTCAAAAGCCCGTTTGAAATCTTGCGCTGGTTGCATCGCAATGATTGTTTTTCCATCGCTAATACCAAAGAGTGAAACCTCCGGGCCATCAAGAAATTCCTCAATGACGACTCGCTTACATTTAAGTGCGTGAGCTAAAGCTTCATCGCGATCTCGAGTTACGACGACGCCTTTGCCTGCAGCTAAACCATCATCTTTTACGACATAAGGCGCATCAAAAATATCAAGAGCTTTTTCAATCTGATCTTGAGTGCTGCAAGTGAAACTGCGTGCAGTTGGAACCCCTGCATCTGCCATAACTTCCTTAGCAAAATTTTTTGATCCCTCTAACTGTGCAGCAGCTTTTGACGGTCCAAATACTGCAATGCCAACAGCGCGCAATAAATCTGCAACACCGTTAACTAGAGGAAGTTCAGGACCAATAACTGCCAAATCCACATCAAGTTTCTCGGCCAAGGCAACAATCGCGGCATTGTCACTGATATCTAATGGGTAGCACTGTGCAAATTCTGCAATTCCGGGATTTCCAGGCGCAGCAAAAAGCTCGGTACATTCAGGATCTGCTTGTAGTCCTAGTCCTAAGGCGTGTTCACGACCGCCACTTCCGACTAGAAGGATTTTCATTGCTTAGATGAAATCCTTTACGACAATTGTTTCATCGCGCCCAGGGCCTACACCGATTGCACTCATGGGCGCACCAGAAATTTTCTCTAAGAATGCAATGTAATTCTGCGCAGCTTGTGGCAAGTCACTGAGTTTGCGCGCACCAGAAATATCTTCTTTCCAGCCAGGCATATATTCATAAATTGGTTTCGCGTGGTGAAAATCTGATTGCGACGATGGAAGTTCTTCAACACGTTTTCCATCGATTTCATATGCAACACATACAGGAATTTGTTCCCAACCCGTTAATACATCTAACTTAGTTAAGAAGAAATCAGTCAAGCCGTTTACTCGAACTGCGTAGCGCGCAATTGGCGCGTCAAACCAACCGCATCGGCGTGCGCGTCCAGTGGTTACACCAATTTCTCCACCAATGCGGCGAAGAGCTTCACCATCTTCATCAAATAATTCAGTTGGAAATGGTCCGCTGCCGACGCGAGTTGTATACGCCTTAATGATTCCAATTACTCGATCTATTTTCGTTGGACCGATTCCCGAACCTGTGCAAGCGCCACCAGCTGTTGGATTACTTGACGTTACGAATGGATACGTTCCATGATCGACATCTAGCAAAGTTCCTTGCGAACCTTCAAGCAGTACACGCTTTCCAGCTTTTAGCGCTTCATTTAAAATAAGAACGGTATCAGCAACATAAGGACGCAAAATCTCTGCGTACTCTAAATATTCAGTTAATACGTCGTCGACTTCAATATTTTTACGGTTGAAAACCTTAATCAATACTTGGTTTTTATCGCGCAATGCACTTTCAATTTTTTGACGCAAGATTGAAGGATCAAATAAATCTTGAACACGGATACCAATGCGATTAATTTTATCTGCGTAAGCCGGTCCAATTCCGCGACCAGTTGTACCAATCTTTGATTTGCCCAAGAAGCGTTCTGAAACTTTATCTATGGTGCGGTGATACGGGGTAATTAGATGCGCATTAGTTGAAATTAGAAGTTTGCTGCAATCAATTCCGCGTTCAGTTAGACCTTTGATTTCTTCAAGTAAAACACCTGGGTCGATAACTACACCATTACCAATGACTGGAATTACATTTGGCGAAAGAATTCCCGAAGGCAATAAGTGAAGTGCGTATTTTTGATCACCGATTACAACAGTGTGACCGGCATTGTTTCCACCTTGGTAGCGAACTACATAATCAACGCGATCGCCAAGTAAATCGGTGGCTTTACCTTTACCTTCATCGCCCCACTGAGCTCCGAGCAAAACTAATGCAGGCATTGGTAAAGCCTCTCCGATTACGTAGGTAAATTATTTAAGGGATGAAGTTCCAGTTGAACGAAGATCTTCGCAAGCATGTGCAACCCGTGCTGCCATACCTGCTTCTGCAGCCTTGCCCCACGCACGTGGGTCATATGCCTTCTTGTTTCCAACTTCACCATCAATTTTTAGTACGCCGTCATAGTTCTTGAGCATGTGATCAACAACTGGACGCGTAAATGCATACTGTGTATCTGTATCGATATTCATCTTTACTACACCGTAGTCAAGTGATTCACGAATTTCTGAAAGTAGCGAGCCAGATCCACCATGGAAAACCAAGTCCATTGGCTTACTTCCTGCAGGAAGACCTAACTTGTTTGAAACAGCTTCTTGCAAAGTTGCGAGAATTTTTGGCTGTAGAACAACGTTTCCTGGCTTGTAAACGCCATGAACATTTCCGAATGTCGCTGCAACCATGTAGCGAGCATGTGCATCTGTTCCTAGAGTTTCAATAGTAAGTAATGCATCTTCAGGGGTTGAATAAAGTTTTGCATCGTGCTTTGCCTCGATGCCATCTTCTTCACCACCGACAACTCCGATTTCAATTTCAAGAATTGTTTTGGCAGCTACAGACATTTCAAGCATTTCTTTAGCAACGCGCATGTTTTCTTTCATATCAACTGCTGAGCCATCCCACATGTGTGAGTTAAACAGTGGGCCTTTTCCAGATTTAATTCGATCAGCACCAAAAGCAAGAAGTGGACGCATAAATCCATCAAGCTTTTCTGCTGGACAGTGATCTGTGTGAATTGCAATATTTACTTTGTAGTTCTTAGCAACAATGTGCGCAAACTCTGCGAGCGCAACTGCACCATCAACCATGTTCTTTACTGTTGAACCTGAGGCGTATTCAGCGCCGCCCCAAGAAAATTGAATAATTCCATCTGATTCTGCTTCGGCGAAACCACGAATAGCAGCGGTCAGGGTTTGTGATGATGAAACGTTGATGGCTGGATATGCAAAAGCGCCCTTCTTGGCGCGATCCAACATGTCTGCATAAATTTCAGGGGTTGCAATTGGCACTTTGACTCCTAGTAACTTGGTGTAATCCCTAAAAGCGAGTGCAACTTTGAACCGTCTAGAGGCTTACGGCCAATCCTCTCACTTTGGCCCGAATCACACAAAA
Organism: uncultured Actinomycetes bacterium; assembly: GCA_903852815.1. Classification (GTDB taxonomy): domain Bacteria; phylum Actinomycetota; class Actinomycetes; order Nanopelagicales; family Nanopelagicaceae; genus Planktophila. The sequence continues at coordinate 11,792 of CAINRW010000107.1, read as the reverse complement.
ACGACGCGAAAAAGCCCCTAGTTCGGGGGGACTAGGGGCTTTTCCTGCCGGATTAGCTACATAAAGCTCTTAAAAACGCTACCTGCGAAACGAAATAGCGCCGAAACCAATGTGGCATTGCCGAAAAACTTAAACATAAGCAATAGAACGGATGTAAATCCCATATGAGACCTCCTCTCTTTTGCCGCATTGTGGGGCCGCTGAAAGTGTGAGAATCACCCCCCGAAAAACCCTGTTGATAAGGGGGCTTGGAAGGTAACCTCTTTGGCTATGAGCCAAGACCACGAGTCCCTAGAAAACCTCTTAACTGAGGATCGCCATTTTTCTCCTAGCCCAGAGTTTGCTGCCGAAGCCAATGCGCAGTTTGATGAGTATGCAAAAGCAAATATGGATCGTTTGGCATTTTGGGAGTTGCAAGCCAATGAACTCACTTGGGCAAAAAAATGGGATTCTGTACTTGATTGGCAACCGCCTTATGCACAGTGGTTTGTTGGTGGAAAACTCAACGCTTCAGTAAATGCTCTGGATCGACATGTGGCCGAAGGTCGCGGCGAAAGAGTTGCTTTTCATTTCGAAGGCGAACCTGGTGATACTCAAACTATTACGTATGCCGAATTACTAATCCAAGTTAAGAAAGCTGCAAATGCGCTTATTGAAATTGGAATTAAGGCGGGGGATCGCGTTGCCATTTATATGCCAATGATTCCCGAAGCTGCTGTGGCGATGTTGGCTTGTGCGCGTATAGGTGCACCACACTCTGTCGTATTTGGTGGTTTCTCAGCAGATGCATTGTTGTCACGTATTCAAGATGCAGATGCAAAGTTAGTTATTACCGCTGATGGTGGATTTAGAAAAGGCGCAGCCTTTGCCTTAAAACCTGCAGTAGATGAAGCGCTTAAAGGTCAACATAATGTTGAAAAAGTCTTGGTTGTCCAACGCACTAAACAAGAAACTGCTTGGACAGAACGTGATATTTGGTGGCATGAACTTATTGGATCACAATCGGCAGAACATGTCGCAGAAAGTTTTGATGCCGAACATCCACTCTTTATTTTGTACACATCCGGCACAACTGCAAAGCCTAAGGGTATTTTCCACACAACAGGTGGCTACTTAACTCAAGTTGCATATACGCACAAAGTTGTCTTTGACATTAAACCTGAAAGCGATGTGTATTGGTGCACCGCAGATGTGGGTTGGATTACGGGACATTCATACGTTGTTTATGGGCCACTCATAAATGGTGCAACACAAGTGATGTATGAAGGAACTCCAGATACACCACATAAAGGAAGAATCTTTGAAATTATTGCAAAGTACGGTGTAACAATTTTGTATACCGCGCCAACTTTAATTCGTACATGGATGAAATGGGGCGATGAATTCCCTAATGCCCATAACCTTAAGTCACTGCGTTTACTAGGAACCGTTGGTGAACCAATTAATCCAGAAGCATGGATGTGGTACCGCGAAATCATTGGTGGTAAGCGTTGTCCAATCGTTGACACGTGGTGGCAAACTGAAACCGGTGCGATCATGATTTCACCATTGCCAGGAGTCACCGCGACTAAGCCAGGTTCAGCGATGCGACCTATTCCAGGGATTAGTGCGAAAGTTGTCGATGACAATGCCACACCTGTTGCCGATGGCCATGGTGGTTACTTAATTCTTGATCAGCCTTGGCCTGCAATGCTTCGCGGAGTATGGGGCGAGGATGAACGCTACAAGGAGACTTACTGGTCACGCTTTGAAGGAATTTACTTTGCTGGCGATGGTGCAAAGCTAGATGATGAAGGCGCAATTTGGTTACTGGGTCGCGTCGATGATGTGATGAATGTTTCTGGTCACCGTATTTCGACCACCGAAGTTGAATCTGCATTAGTTTCACATGAAGCTGTAGCTGAAGCTGCAGTTGTCGGTGCAGCCGATGCTATGACTGGGCAAGGAATTGTTGCATTCGTAATTTTGCGCTCTGGAATTGCACACGCAGATGGCGAAGAACTCAATACACAACTTCGTAACCATGTTGCGAAGGAAATTGGTGCGATTGCTAAGCCACGCCAAATTCTTATTGTGAATGAACTTCCAAAGACTCGAAGTGGAAAGATTATGCGTCGCTTATTGCGCGATGTTGCTGAAAACCGCGCAGTTGGTGATGCAACAACGTTGGCTGATCCGAATGTTATGAAATTAATTGCAGCAGGTTTACAGAGTGCTAAGGATGAGGATTAAAGTTTTACTCCAAGATATTTTGAAGTAAGAGTTATTAATTCAATTTCATTTTTTAGTACTCCGATGTGTCTGTACACAACAGTTCCGTCCGCACTAATAAACCACGTGACTGGCACGCCCATCCCAAAATATCCGCGGGATCGGCCATCTGCGTCAAAATAGTTTGGCCAAGTAATGCCATTGTTGAGTACAAAATTTCTTCCATCTGCAATCTGCGCTTCTTCGACATCCACCCCAATGAGGACAACTTTGCCCATTGCTTTTGCCCAAAATGAGCGCAAAATCGGCATTTCTTCTTTGCATGGTCCACACCATGAGCCCCACACGTTGATAATTGCTGGACCTTTGATCGAATTAATTGATGCACTAGAAGCGCCATCAAGACAGTCAAGTTCAATTGAATCTTTAGTTACTGCCGACTGGATTGACGTGCATGAAACAACTTCACCGGCGATCTTTGTAGTTGGCGATGCACATCCAGCAAGAATTAAAACTATTACTAGCGTGAATAGTTTTTTCATCTAAAGTCCTTATCTGTTTTGACTAGTAACTTTGCTTTTTCTTTATCCATCTCACCGATTCCAACACTTGGACAAATCTTGGCAACTGGACAGGCACCGCAAGCTGGTTTGCGAGAATGACATATACGTCGGCCGTGCCAAATTATTCGTTGAGATAAGTTTGTCCATTCTGGTTGTGGAATTAATTCTCCAACAATATGTTCGACTTTTACTGGATCGTTTTCTGTTGTCCAACCAAATCTTCGCGATAGTCGACCAAAATGTGTATCAACTGTTATTCCTGGAATATCAAAGGCGTGGCCTAGAACTACGTTAGCTGTTTTTCGTCCGACTCCTGGCAAAGTCACTAGTTCATCTAAAGTGCTAGGAACCTTTCCATCAAATTCGGTAAGCAGTTTTGTTCCGATTCCCTTTAAATGTCGTGCTTTCGCTCGGTAGAAACCAGTTTGAAATATGAGTTCTTCCAGATCGTGAATGTCGGCTTCGGCATATGACTTAGCAGTTCGATATCGCTTAAACAGCGCCGGCGTAACAGTGTTAACTCTCTTATCTGTGCACTGTGCACTTAGGACCGTTGCGACGATTAACTCCAAAGGATTCTTAAAATCAAGTTCGCAGCGAATATCTGGGTAGGTCTTACACAAAATGCGATAAACGGCCCGTGCTTGCTTACGGGTTTCATTATCGACAGGCATGACGCTAAAGTACTACCTGTGCCAATAGATTTAGATGCCGTACATAAGGCCCCACTTTTCACCGCCCTAGATGAAACTGCCTCAGCATCTCTGCGAGCGCAGATGGATCTTGTAAAGATCGCAAAAGGAAGCATTCTCTTTGCTGAAGGCGCTGAAGGCGATCACCTGTATGTAATCGTTGAGGGCAAATTAAAGCTTGGAACATCAAGTGGTGATGGACGAGAAAACTTGTTATCAATTCTTGGTCCGGGTGAAATGTTTGGCGAACTCAGTCTCTTTGATCCAGGTCCACGCACCTCAACTGCAACTGCAGTCACTGATGCAAAACTCTTGAGCCTTGGTCAAGAAAAACTTCTTCCATGGCTTCGTGAAAATCCAGAGATTTCTTTACATCTGCTTGCAAGACTTGCACAACGTCTACGTCGTACAAATGAAGCAGTAGGAGATTTAGTTTTCTCTGATGTTCCAGGTCGCGTTGCTAAAGCACTCATTGATTTAGGTGAGCGCTTCGGAAAGAAAACCGATGAAGGTTTGTACGTACACCACGATTTAACGCAAGAAGAACTTGCGCAACTAGTTGGTGCATCGCGTGAGACAGTAAACAAAGCTCTCGCTGACTTTGCAGGCCGTAACTGGTTAAAGCTAGATGGACGCGCAGTCTTGATTACAGATTTTGATCGCTTATCAAAGCGTGGAAAGTAATCCCTTAATCTGTAATTTCTACTGTTAACTCAATTTCAACTGGTGAGTTCAATGGCAATTCTGCAATTCCAACTGCGCTACGTGCATGTTTTGCACCATCGCCCCAAATTGCTAGAAATAGTTCACTCGCGCCGTTAACCACAACTGGTGCATTGATATAGCCAGGTACACCGTTTACATATCCGACTACGCGAACAATTTTCGTAATCTTATTTACATCTGCAACAGTTTCTACTGCAGCAAGAGCATTAAGTGCACAAATCTGCGCTAGTTCTTTTGCGCGCTCTGGAGTAATTTCGCCATCAACTTTTCCAGTTCCGGCCATTTCACCATTTACTAGAGGAAGTTGCCCCGCAGTAAAAACAATATTGCCTGTGCGTATTGCAGGAACATAAGCAGCTACTGGCTTAGCAGCTACTGGAAGTTCAAGACCTAGTTCAATTAATTTTGCGCGTACATCTACTGTGTTCATGCAATCTCTCTTTTCATATAAGCAACTAGCTGTTCGCCAGTTCCTGGAGCTGGAACAACTTGAACTAGTTCCCAACCATCAGATCCCCATGTATCAAGAATTTGTTTTGTAGCATGAGAAAGAAGTGGAACTGTTGCATATTCGTATTTACTCATTTATTTAGCGCTGCTTTCACTAGTGCAGAGACAAGGCCACCGTCGGCTTTTCCTGCAATCTTTGGTTTTACTGCACCCATTACTTTGCCCATATCGGCAGGACCTGACGCCCCGGTCGATGAGATTGCATCAGCGATGATTGCTGCAATATCGGCCTCACTTAATTGAGCTGGCAGATACTTTGCAATTACTTCGCCTTCACTCTTTTCAAGTGCAGCTTTGTCTGTACGTCCTGCGGTTTCAAAAGCCTCAGATGCTTCCCTGCGTTTCTTGGCCTCACGCGATAGCACAGTGATGATTTCATCGTCATTTAGAACTCGTGCTTCTTTTCCAGCAACTTCTTCATTAGTAATTGCAGTTAAAACCATACGGATAGTTCCAGAGGTAATTTCATCGCGCCCTCGAATCGCTTCCGTTAAATCTTTTTGCAACGTTTCTTTAATACTCATGATGTGAACTCTACCGCCAGAAGCTCGGCGATCTGAGCGGTATTCAGCGCTGCGCCTTTACGTAGATTGTCACCACAGAGGAATAGATCTAATGACTTTTTATCATCGAGTGACTGACGAACGCGGCCAACCCATGTTGCATCGGTGCCTACAGCATCATTTGGTGTTGGAAACTTTTTGTTCTCTGGATCATCTAGAAGAATCACTCCGGAAGCCTTTTCTAATACTTTTTGTGCAGCTTTTCGAGTTACTTCATTCTTAAAAGTCGCATGAACCGCTAATGAATGTGTTGTTAGCACTGGAACACGGACACATGTGGCCGAAACCTTTAATCGCGGCATTCCAAGAATCTTGCGAGATTCATTACGAACTTTGAGTTCTTCAGATGTATATCCATCTTCCTTAAGTGAACCAGCCCAAGGCACAACGTTAAGCGCAAGCGGTGCTGGGAATGGCCCTGAATCCTTCACGAGTTTGCGAACATCGCCAGTTGCTTGACCAGCATTTGTCCCTGCAACAAGTGCGATTTGCTCGCGCAAAGAATCGATACCAGGTTGTCCCGCACCTGATGCTGCTTGGTATGAAGAAACAACCAATTCCTTAAGTTCAAATTTCTTATTGAGTGCGCCCATTGCAACAATCATTGAAAGTGTTGTGCAGTTTGGATTTGAAATAATTCCTTTAGGACGCTTCTTGATATCCTTTGGATTTACTTCAGGCACAACTAAAGGCACTTTTGGATCCATTCGGAAAGCACCTGAGTTGTCGACTACGACTGCTCCGCGAGATGCAGCAATTGGAGCCCATTCGGCAGAGACTTCATCTGGTACATCGAACATAGCAACATCAATTCCATCAAAGGCCTCCGGTGATAGTGCTACAACTGTTAACTCTTCTCCACGGCACATTAATTTCTTACCAGCGCTGCGGGCAGATGCGATTAAGCGGATTTCGCCCCACACATCTTTGCGCTCTGACAAAATACTGAGCATTACTGTTCCAACTGCGCCAGTTGCACCAACTACAGCAAGTGATGGCTTCTTTGAACTTTTCTTTTTACTCATCGCCCAGTTCCTCCATATACAACGGCTTCATTGCTATCTGCATCAAGTCCAAAAGCTGCATGCGCGGCTTTTGCACCACGTTCGAGATCTGATTCACGACAGATTATCGAAATACGGATTTCCGATGTAGAAATCATTTCGATATTGATTCCTGCTTCAGACATTGCACCAAAGAAAGTTGCGGTGATGCCTGGATGTGAGCGCATACCCGCGCCAACTAATGAAAGTTTTCCAATTTGATCATCGTATTGAATCGATGCAAAACCAACTTCTCCTTGCAGCTTTTGCAAGATTGCGGTTGCATCAGCGCCTTCTGCTTTCGGCAGAGTAAATGAAATGTCAGTTAATCCTGTTGCAGCCGCAGAAACATTTTGAACAATCATGTCGATGTTAATGTCAGCATCGGCAATTGCTTGAAAGATTCGCGCAGCAACGCCAGTTCGATCAGGCACTCCAACGATTGTAATCTTTGCTTCACTCTTATCGTGTGCAATTCCGGCGATGATTGCTTGTTCCATGTCTCCTCCTTGAGGATGATCTTTGACCACCCATGTTCCTTCATTACTTGTAAAAGATGAACGTACGTGAATTGGTAAGTCATAGCGTCGTGCGTACTCAACACAACGCAAGTGCAAAACTTTTGCGCCACTTGCTGCAAGTTCTAACATTTCTTCATACGTAACAGTTTTTAATTTACGTGCAGTTGGAACTACGCGAGGGTCGGCACTGAATACTCCATCAACGTCGGTATAGATTTCACAAACATCGGCTTCGAGTGCTGCAGCCAATGCCACAGCAGTCGTGTCACTTCCACCGCGTCCAAGTGTTGTTACATCTTTTGTGTCTTGAGAAATTCCTTGAAAACCGGCAACGATTGCGATTGCACCTTCTGCTAACGCTTCTTGAATGCGACCCGGAGTCACATCAATGATGCGTGCGCGACCATGTGCAGATGTAGTAATCACGCCTGCTTGGCTTCCGGTAAAAGATCGAGCTTCATGACCCAAATTTGTAATCGCCATTGCAAGAAGCGCCATTGAAATTCGCTCGCCTGCGGTTAGTAACATGTCGAGTTCGCGACCTGTTGGAATTGGCGTGATCTGTTTAGCTAAATCAATAAGTTCATCGGTCGTATCGCCCATCGCTGAAACCACGACTACAACCTGATTGCCATCGCGCTTGGCCGCCACAATTCGATTGGCTACGCGCTTCATGCCCTCGGCATCGGCGACTGATGAACCACCATATTTCTGAACTATTAGTCCCATGGCTTAATGGTTGCGTATAGATTTATTTCGCGCTAACCGATTTCCCAGATTTCTCAAATATTGAGACGATGCACGTATCAAATAATGAGATTAAACGTCGCGACGTCCTTCAAAGGCTCGACCGAGCGTAACTTCATCGGCATATTCCAGATCGCCACCGACCGGCAAGCCACTAGCCAAGCGGGAAACTTTAATTTCCAAAGGTTTAATCATTCGAGATAAGTATGTAGCCGTGGCTTCCCCTTCAAGATTGGGGTCGGTGGCCAAAATGACTTCAACGATTCCTGGATCAGCCAGGCGCGCCATTAATTCACGGATACGAAGTTGTTCAGGGCCGATGCCATCGATCGGGGAAATAGCTCCACCGAGCACGTGATACTTACCGCGAAATTCACGAGTACGTTCGATTGCAATTACATCCTTACTTTCTTCAACTACACAAATTAAAGTGTTGTCGCGACGTGGATCACGACAAATTCGGCATTCATCTTCTTCAGAAACATTTCCGCATAACGTACAAAATTTCACTCGTTCTTTAACCGTGCGAATCGAATCTACTAACGCAGCTGCAACCTCTGCATCAGACTGCAAAATATGAAAAGCAATTCGTTGCGCAGATTTTGGTCCGATACCGGGTAAACGGCCGAGTGCATCAATTAAATCTTGAATAGCACCTTCATACATACCTGACATAAATTATTTGCTCTCAATTATCTTTGCGCCAAGTTCTTGAGCAAGCAAAGCCGCACCTGAAAGTAAGTTTTTATCTGTTGGTGCTTCAGAAGTTCGAGTTTCGCGCGCTGCAGAAGTATTAGTGTCGATTGAAGGATCTACAACACATTCAATTTTTCTATCTATTCCAACAACGTCGATGAATGCATTGCGCAAAATTTCATCTGATTCAGAACGTATAAATGAATCACGAGCACCGCCGTTAACGATTCCAATTGTGATTGCCTTTTCATCAACAGCAAGAACTTGCGCAGATGCTGATAGCAATGACCATGTAAGTCTGCGGCGCTTCTTTACATCTTCAATAACATCTGGCCATGCGCGACGTAGTGCAGCGATATCAAAATTGCCCGGTACATGCGGTTGTTTTGCAGCAGGTTCTTGCTCTTTCTCTATTGTTTTTACCTCTTCAACTTTAGAGTGAGTGACTTCTGAAGGCGCATGAGCAGAGCCTGTAGTTTCTTTTGACTCTACGGTGCGCACTTCTGAAGAACGAGCAGAACTCATAGGAGCAATGTTCTCTGCACGTTCAAGTCTTTCAATTCTCGAGAGCATTCCAGATTCCCCATTGTCTCCAATAGGCAAAAGAATGCGGCCACAAATAAGTTCAAGCATCAATCGTGGTGCAGTTGCTCCGCGCATCTGAGTAAGGCCCTCAGCGGCAATATCTGCTGCCCGAGATAGGTTTGCGGTCCCAATTCGATTAGCTTGATTGCGCATTCGTTCCATTTGATCATCGGGCAAATCGCGCAAAATAGAGTTCACTGACGAATCCTTTAGCGCATCCACAATCATTAAATCGCGAATTCGTTCTAACATGTCGCTAGTAAATCGACGTGGATCGTGACCAGATTCAATAACACGGTCTATTGTTTTAAATAAAGTTGCACCATCATGAGCTGCAATTGCATCGATTGCGTCATCAAGTAATGCTCCGTCGGTGAAACCTAATAATTGAATTGCAATTTCATAACTAACGCCATCTTTTCCTGCTCCCGCAAGTAGTTGACCTAATACTGATAAGGCGTCACGAACCGAACCACCAGATGCACGAACTACTAATGGAATAACACCTTTAGCAACATTGACACCCTCTGAGTTACAAATCTTTTCTAGGTGTGCGGCCAAAATTCCTGGTGGTACTAAACGAAATGGGTAGTGGTGAGTACGTGAACGAATCGTTGCAATTAACTTATCTGGTTCTGTTGTAGCAAAGATAAAAATTACGTGGGGAGGTGGTTCTTCAACGACTTTCAATAAAGCGTTTGCTGCTCCTGGCCCAAGTTGATGTGCTTCATCGATGATGTAAATCTTGTAGCGGCTTTGTACTGGCGCAAAAAAAGCCTTGTCGCGAAGATCGCGGGCGTCGTCAACCAAACCATGTGTTGCCGCATCCAGTTCAATAACATCGAGTGAACCTGGACCATTCGCAACCAAATCTTTACAGGATTGACATTCACCGCATGGATTAGGAGTCGGCCCATTTACACAGTTAAGCGAGCGCGCCATGATTCGTGCGCTTGAAGTTTTTCCGCATCCACGTGGGCCGCTGAATAGATATGCGTGATGTGTGCGCCCTGATTCCAAGGCATTCGACAATGGAACGGTTACATGTTCCTGTCCGATCACATCAGCAAAAACTGAGGGACGGTACTTGCGATACAAAGCTAATGACATCGCCGTTCCTCTCTACTCATCTGCGCATATATAAACATTAAAAGGACCCCTCGCACACCCGCCAGAGCGGACCTACCCTTGCTGCATTCCTGCCCTGGGGGAGTTCAGTACGGTAACGCCGTACGAGGGATCTGGCGTAATCATAGTTAAAGCCACCGATAGAGTGCTCCCCTCGGGAGGATTCGCATAGCGGCCGAGTGCGCACGCTTGGAAAGCGTGTATAGGGCAACCTATCGAGGGTTCAAATCCCTCATCCTCCGCCAGTGTTGCTTTCTACTCTTGTCAACTCCTCAGGAGGGCATAAGACTTCGGTTTAATTCACTTGTGACGATGGGAGGGCAAGTTCATGCCTAACAAATTAGTCAAAGCCCCAACCACACCTTCCATTGCTAAGGCAAAGGCAATTCTTTTTCGAGAGGCATTTAGACGAATAGATAGAGCAATAGCGAAGGGGTTCCACCTAGAAGCTATCGCAATTGTTGAGTCGCTTATTTGTGATCGTATTGAATCTACAATTTCTTTAGTTACGACCAAGGAAAGCTATCCCGATACTTTAGGGCCGCTCTTGTCTCAACTTAGAAAATTGTCAGTCTTTCCGGATGAGCTTATTCATGAACTTGATTCTTGGAGGAGGGATCGAAATCTCGTTATGCACCAAATGGTAAAGATTACAAATTCAGATACAACTGACTGGCGTTCAAGAATGAAGTTTGCAAGATTGACGGCCCTCACGGGTAAGTCTCTTCTTCAAAATGTTAATTCAAACACAAATAGAATAAAGAGAAGTTACGGGGGCAGTAAATAAATGGAAGAGTTGAATTTGGATTTTTGGCGCGAGCGTGGCTGGCTAATACCCGAGTACTTCATTCTCGAGAAAGATCAGACTTACATCGACTATACAAGCCAATATCTTCTTGCGATTCCAGTAAATCAGAAGATTTCCAATAAGTTAACTTACTTAAAAAATGAATTAAGGCCTTTAATTTTGGAGAAATTAAGTTCTGAATTGTCAGAAGAAGAAAGTGGTGAGCTGGATTGTCTAGACCATGTTAAGTTCCATTTGGGAGAAATTCTTGACGATAACTTTTATGTAAGTCCATGCGAGGGCTTAGCTGGCATTGTGTGCTCGTCATGTGGTCAGCAGAGTCCCGATACTTTTCAGATTTGCTGGCTATGCGGACAGGCATTTGAAGATAAAAGCGAAATTAACGCCTACGCAAATGTATTTATTGAACTCACAGGAAGCGTTGGAATTGATGATCTAATCGGTTACCAATACGATGAAGGTCCATCAAGATTTAAAGAAATTTCATGGATAGACGTTAATCGGCAGTCTTACGTTGATTTGTGTAAATTGCCTCAATCTTCATTTAAAACCAAAAAAGGGCAGCCTGGTGATTACAACTTTGAAACTGAGGAATTTGAAGTCTTTGTTCGGTTTAATCCTTTGCCAGTAATCGATACTGATTAATAATTGGTTTTAATTTGATTGACAATAAACTGCTAGGTTGCCTTTTATGACCCGTTTACCTAAAAAACGGGGAATTACCCGGGTTGAAGAGGATAAATCCCTCATCCTCCGCTCAGTCAATGCCATTACCCTTAAAGTTCTAGGTGCCTCATTTCTCGAGCAACAACGAATTTTTGGCCTCGTTTTAGAAGTGATTGGAAAATTATGGAAGAGAAACTATTCCTACATCTGACAACGAGGCAGGCCTGGGAAGAAGCATTGCAAGTTGGTACCTACTCCCTTTCAACTAAGGGAAAGACACTTGAAGAAGTTGGTTTCATTCACGGCTCTTTTGCAGACCAAGTTGAAGAAGTT
>CAINRW010000106.1 GCA_903852815.1 uncultured Actinomycetes bacterium | reverse complement strand
GTAAATATAAGACCTATAAAAAGGATAAATATTTCAATGACGAATTGCTTTTGAGGAAAAAAGAATAGTATCAATTTTAAAAACAACCCAGTTAATTTAATCGAGAAACTTGCAGGAAGAATTGCAGCAAGAATTTTGAAAGAACACATAAGAATTGACTCAGTCACCGTCACAGTGCATAAACCACAAGCTCCAGTAGAAGCCACACTCAAAGATCTTGCAGTACAAATCTCGATGGTGCGATGAAAGCCGTTATTGCTCTTGGTGCCAATATTGGAAATCCAAAAGAAAATCTAGATATTGCTGTTGCGCTGCTGAAAGAAGCAACAGAGTTGATTGCAGTTTCGAGTTATCACTCAACTGCACCGGTTGGTGGGCCAGAGCAACCGGATTATCTGAATGCTGTCTGCATTATTGAAAGTGATCTATCGGCAGCAGCCCTGTTGTCTTTATTGCATGGCATAGAAAAAACCTTGGGCCGTGAACGCCTTGAGCATTGGGGTCCACGCACTATCGATTTAGATTTAATTCAATACGGTTCTATATTGAGCAAAAGCGAAGAACTATTTCTGCCTCACCCGCGTGCACACGAGCGGCGTTTCGTTCTTGCGCCCTGGTTAGAGATAGAGCCTGACGCCGTTTTAATTACACATGGTCGCGTCAGTCAGATTTTGGAGCAATTGCCTTAGTGGCTCTAAACTTATAAGTATCTCGCCCGGTACCTGAAAGGACTGGAGCCATACGATGACTGTATTAGTGCCAACTATGGGTGCCTTACATAAAGGCCACCAGGCCTTGATCAGACGTGCGCGCACATTGGATAAAAACGTTGTCGTAAGTATTTTTGTGAATCCACTCCAATTTGAAAATAAAGTTGATCTTGAAAAATATCCGAGAAATGCACAAAGAGATATTGAGTTAGCAACACTTGCAGGGGCTACCGAAGTTTGGTTGCCGGATTATGAAGAGATTTTCCCCGATGAAATCAAGAAAATCTCTGCCGGCCCACTCGGCCTCGTTTTCGAAGGTCACTCGCGTCCTGATCATTTCGATGGAGTAGTTACGGTTGTAAATCGGCTATTTGAAATCGTTAAACCCAAAGCTGCAGTTTTTGGGGAAAAAGATTTTCAGCAATTGACGATTATTAAATCAATGAAAAGTCAGGTTGAGATAGTTTCCTCACCAACGGTTCGTGAATTCGATGGCCTTGCACTCTCTTCACGAAATGTACGTCTATCGGCCAAGGGACGAATAAGTGCAAATATTATTCATCGCGCTTTGGTAGCGGCACATTTAGCACCAAGCGTAGAAGTTGCGCAGGAAGTTATTAGTTCAACTTTAGCGAGCGAGAGCAGTTTTACTTTGGATTATGCGGCAATTATTAATGAAGAAAACTTTGAAATTGCAAACAATGAGACTCCAAATCGGCGAGCGATCATTGCAGGTTGGATCGAAGGTGTTCGATTAATAGACAATATGAAAATGGGACAGGGGCGTTAAATGCTACTAACTATCGATGTCGGAAATACAAATACGGTACTTGGAATATTTAATGGTGACGACCTCGCACATTCATGGCGAGTAAAGACCGATCCTCGAAGCACTGCAGATGAATTATGGTTGCAATACCGATCATTAGTTGAAGATTTTGAAATTACTGGACTTTCTATCTGCTCCACAGTTCCAGCAACTCTGCGCGAACTTCGCTCCATGATTGATGATTATTTTTCAGATATCCGAGTAACAATTGTCGAACCAGGAATCAAAACTGGGGTACCTCTATTAGTAGACAATCCAAAAGAAATCGGCGCTGACAGAATCGTTAATACTTTGGCAGCACACACTCTTTATGGCGGTCCAGCAATCGTTGTTGATTTTGGAACTTCGACTAATTTGGATGTTGTCTCTCCTAAAGGTGAATTCCTTGGCGGCGCACTTGCACCAGGAATTGAAATTTCAGTGGATGCGCTTGCAGCAAGGGCGGCGCAACTTCGTAAAGTCGAACTTGTGCGCCCCAAGAATGTAATTGGAAAAAATACGGTGGAAGCGCTGCAATCCGGCACAATATTTGGATTTGCGGGCCAAGTAGATGGATTAGTTGATCGAATAACTGCCGAACTGCTCGAGTCTTATTCAGAAAAGCCGGTTGTCATCGCTACTGGCGGACTAGCACCGTTAATTATCGGAGTATCTGAAACTATTGAGCACCATGAGCGGGATTTAACGCTGATTGGCCTTCGCTTGATTCACGAACGAAATGCCTGAGTCGCTAGACTTCGCCACATTATGAGCACAGAAAACACACCAATCGAAGAGGATCTGCCAGAGCAGCTGCGTATCCGCCGTGAAAAGCGTGCCGCGCTAATTGAAAATGGCATCGAGCCTTATCCCGTTTCTGTGCCCCGCACACATTCACTAAAGGATATTCGCGAGAAATACTCCAACCTCGAAATCGATGTTGCAACGGGTGATATTGAATCATTGACGGGCCGCATAATTTTCAAGCGCGATACTGGCAAACTTTGCTTTGCAACTTTGCGTGAAGGTGATGGAACTGAACTTCAAGCAATGTTTTCTTTAGATAAAGTTGGACAAGAGTCAATTGATTCATGGAAATCAGAGATTGATTTAGGCGACATCGTTTCAGTAACTGGCGAAATTATTACTTCAAAACGTGGTGAGCTATCAATTCTTGCTAACTCTTGGTCATTAGCTTCCAAATCACTTCGCCCGCTACCTAATGACCACAAGCCAATGTCTGAAGAAACTCGCGTTCGAATGCGATATGTAGATTTAATCGTTCGGCCTGAAGCCAGATCAAATGCTCGACTTCGCCCACAAGTGATGCGCTCCTTGCGCGAAACTTTCCATGACCAAAACTTTATTGAAGTTGAAACTCCAATGTTGCAGGTTATGCACGGTGGCGCCGCTGCGCGTCCATTCAAATCTTTCTCAAATGCATATGACATGGATCTGTTTCTTCGAATTGCACCTGAATTATTTCTTAAGCGATGTGTAGTTGGTGGAATTGAAAGAGTTTTTGAAATCAATCGTAATTTCAGAAATGAAGGCGCAGACTCTTCACACTCACCTGAGTTTGCAATGATTGAGAGCTATCAGGCCTACGGTGATTGGCGCTCAATCGCTGACTTAACTCGTACCCTTGTACAAAATGCAGCGATGGCGGTTGCCGGTTCTCATGTCGTTACACATCACGACGGTCGCCAAGCCGACCTAGGTGGTAGTTGGCGCGAAATCTCCTTATACGACGCTATTTCTGAGGGTGTAGGACAGACAGTTACTGCACTGACTTCAATCGATGAATTAAAAGCGATTGCAAATAAATTGGGCATGAAGATTGATCCGAAATGGATTACTGGAAAACTTGCTGAAGAAATTTTTGAGCATGTAGCTAAAGATCAATTGATTCAACCAACTTTTGTTATGGGATTTCCAGTTGATACTTCTCCACTTGTTCGTGCACACCGTGAAATTCCAGGTGTTGCTGAAAAATGGGATTTATATGTTGATGGTTTTGAGCTCGCAACCGGCTACTCAGAACTCATTGATCCAGTAATTCAACGCGAACGACTTGTTGAACAAGCAACCCTAGGTTCCAAAGGTGATTTAGAAGCGATGCAAGTTGATGAAGATTTCTTGCGTGCCATGGAATTTGGAATGCCACCGATGGGCGGAATGGGAATGGGTGTTGATCGATTGTTAATGGCGCTCACCGGACTTGGTATTCGTGAAACTATTTTGTTCCCACTTGTTAAACCTGAAGTGGAATAAATATGCAGATACGTCCCGCTCGCACGAGCGATATTAAAGGAATCCGTGCATTAATAGATTCATATGCACCTCAAGGGCGTCTGCTATCTAAAGAGACAGTAACTTTGTACGAAAGCGTTCAGGAATTTACTGTTGCAGTTGAAAATAATGAAGTTGTGGGTTGCGGGGGACTTCACGTTCTTTGGGAAGATTTAGCCGAAGTTCGAACAGTTGCCGTTGTTGAATCTCTGCGCGGCAAAGGTGTTGGACATCAAATCCTCGATGCGATTATTGAGCGAGCACAAAATCTTGGAGTGCAGAGAATTTTCTGCTTAACTTTTGAAACTGATTTCTTTGGAGCCCACGGCTTTGAAGTTATTGAAGGCACCCCGGTTGACCCTGAGGTGTATGCCGAACTCTTGCGCTCCTATGACGCGGGTGTGGCTGAATTCCTGGATTTGGAATCAGTGAAGCCAAATACGCTGGGCAACACTCGAATGCTGAAAAAACTCGCCTAGATTTAGTGGTTTTCGGGCATAAATTGCCCACTAATTGGGTTGTAAAAGTCAGTAGCAATCCACCTCGCGAGCGTGAGCCCGGAGGTATTAGGCTAAAGCGAACTCCACAGAAAGAGAGCCCTGCCCATGTTTGAGCGCTTTACAGATCGAGCCCGCCGAGTTGTTGTGCTGGCCCAAGAAGAAGCTCGCATGCTCAATCACAACTACATCGGCACCGAACACATCCTGTTGGGATTAATCCATGAAGGTGAAGGCGTTGCCGCTAAAGCGCTGGAGTCGCTCGGCATTTCGCTCGAAGCCGTCCGCGCGCAAGTTGAAGAAATTATTGGTCAAGGCCAACAGGCACCAAGTGGGCATATTCCATTTACACCACGTGCCAAAAAAGTTCTTGAACTTTCACTTCGTGAAGCGCTGCAACTTGGACACAACTACATCGGCACTGAACATATTTTGCTTGGCCTCATCCGAGAAGGCGAAGGCGTTGCTGCACAGGTTCTCGTGAAACTTGGCGCAGATTTAAATCGAGTGCGTCAACAAGTGATTCAACTTCTTTCAGGTTACCAAGGTAAAGAAGCTGTAACACAAGGTGGCCCTGCCGAAGGAACACCATCAACATCGTTGGTTCTAGATCAATTTGGTCGCAACCTTACTCAAGCTGCACGTGAAGGAAAGCTTGATCCAGTAATTGGCCGCGAAAATGAAATCGAACGTGTGATGCAAGTTCTTTCACGCCGTACAAAAAATAACCCAGTTCTTATTGGTGAACCAGGTGTTGGTAAGACTGCTGTTGTAGAAGGTCTAGCACAAGCAATTTATAAAAACGATGTCCCAGAAACTTTGAAAGATAAACAACTGTATTCACTTGATTTAGGTGCCCTTGTTGCCGGAAGTCGTTACCGTGGAGATTTCGAAGAGCGTTTGAAGAAAGTTCTAAAAGAGATTAAAACTCGCGGAGACATCATTTTGTTTATCGATGAAATTCACACACTTGTAGGTGCAGGAGCTGCGGAAGGTGCAATCGATGCTGCAAGCATCTTGAAGCCAATGCTTGCCCGCGGTGAATTACAAACTATCGGTGCAACAACTCTCGATGAGTACCGCAAGCATGTTGAGAAGGATGCAGCTCTAGAGCGCCGCTTCCAACCAATTCAAGTAAAAGAACCGTCAGTTGCGCACACAATTGAAATTCTTAAAGGTCTGCGCGATCGCTACGAAACTCACCACCGCGTTTCAATTACAGATGGCGCACTTGCTGCCGCAGCAAATATGGCTGATCGCTATATTTCAGATCGTTTCTTGCCAGACAAAGCAATTGATTTGATTGATGAAGCTGGATCACGCCTTCGCATTAAGCGCATGACCGCGCCTGCCGAACTTCGTGCATACGATGACAAAATCGCTGATGCTCGTAAGGAAAAAGAATCTGCAATCGATGGACAGGATTTCGAAAAGGCAGCATCACTTCGCGATAAGGAAAAGACGCTTATCGCCGAAAAGCATGAAGCTGAAAAGAATTGGAAAGCCACTGATTTAGATAAAGTGACTGAAGTTGATGAAGAACTCATCGCACAGGTACTTTCCGCATCAACCGGAATTCCAGTGTTCAAGTTGACTGAAGAAGAAACTGCACGACTTCTTCGCATGGAAGATGAACTTCACAATCGAGTCATTGGACAAGACCAAGCAATCAAAGCTTTGTCTCAAGCCATCCGCCGTACTCGCGCTGGATTAAAAGATCCACGTCGTCCTGGTGGATCATTTATTTTCGCAGGTCCATCAGGTGTTGGTAAGACCGAACTTTCACGCACACTTGCATCATTCTTATTTGGAGATCAAGATGCGTTAATTCAACTTGATATGTCTGAATATTCTGAGCGCCATACCGCCTCACGTTTATTCGGTGCACCTCCAGGATATGTTGGTTATGACGAAGGTGGGCAACTCACTGAGAAAGTTCGCCGCCGCCCATTCTCAGTTGTTCTTTTTGATGAAATTGAAAAAGCGCACCCGGATATCTTTAACTCACTTCTTCAAGTTTTAGAAGATGGTCGCTTAACAGATTCACAAGGTCGCACCGTTGACTTTAAGAACACTGTAATCATCATGACAACAAATCTTGGTACTCGCGATATTTCAAAGAGCTTAGGTCTTGGTTTTGCGAATAGTGATGACGATCAAACAAACTACGAGCGTATGAAGGGCAAGGTAAGTGATGAGCTTAAATCTCACTTCCGCCCTGAATTCCTTAACCGTATCGATGACGTTATTGTCTTCCACCAGTTGACCAAGGATCAGATAATTCAAATCGTTGATTTAATGGTTAAGAATCTTGATGATCGACTACAAGCTAAAGATATGGGTATTGAATTAACACCTGCAGCTAAAGATCTTTTGGCGCAACGCGGTTACGACCCACTTCTAGGTGCTCGTCCATTGCGCCGCACAATTCAACGTGAAATCGAAGATGCACTCTCAGAGCGCATCTTGTTCGGCGAACTAAAGGCCGGCGAAATCATTGTTGTAGATGCAGAGGGCGAAGGCACAGATGCAATCTTCACTTTCAAAGGTGCAACTAAGGCACAAATGCCTGATACGCCTGAAGATCTTGCACAAGCGCCAACAGCTTAAATTTAAGAACCTAGCTTCTTAAGCGCATCGCCGCTAACGCGATAAATGGTCCATTCATCCATGGCGACTGCGCCAATGGATTTGTAAAACTCGATGGATGGTTCGTTCCAATCAAGAACCCACCATTGGAATCTTTCGTATCCGCGCTCAACACAAATCTTTGCAAGGGTTTTCAAAAATGCTAAGCCGTGACCTTGGCCGCGGTATGCGGGATCGACATAAAGATCCTCAAGATAAATGCCTGGCTTTCCGAGCCATGTTGAGTAGTTAAGAAACCAGATAGCAATTCCAATTACTTGGCCATTCACTTCGGCCACGTGACAAAAAGCGCTCGGTGATGGACCGAAAATTGTTTCTTCAATTTGTTCGAGGGTCGCAACGGCATCGTTCGGTGCTTTTTCATAGTCAGCTAAATCTTTAATGAGTTGAAGAATTCGTGGCGAATCCTCTTTGACTGCAAAACGAATCATTGCGGAAGTCTATAGCGATTGCGTGGAATGGCTTCGATAAGTAAGTCAGCTTGCAGAGTTTTCAAAGCTTTTTCCACTTGTGATTCATCTGGCCAAAGTTTCTTAATGGCAATCTCAGTGAGTGAATCATTTTCACGTAACGCTTGAACAATTGTGCCGCGACATTTCCTATCTGTGCCATGCCAGTCCTGTGACTTTCGAACGAGGGCTGTTTTTGGGTAACCATTTTTGCGCCAATTGCACTGCGCAATTACTGGGCATTTTTCACACATTGGATTTTTTGATGTACACACAAGCGCACCAAGTTCCATAGTCGCAGCCGACCAGATATGGGCGTTCTTATTTGGTTGAAGTGATAAGCGTGAAGCTTTCTCTTTAGCTGTTGGTGCAGGTTTTGGGTGTTCATGTCCATCGATGATGCGTGTAAGTAAGCGTCGGATGTTTACATCCATTACAAGTGATTGTTGTTCAAAAGCAAAGGCGGTGATTGCCGCAGCGGTGTATTCACCAACACCTGGAAGAGTTTGAAGAGTTGCCAAATCTTCTGGTATTTCATTACCGAAATCTTCAGTGATGATCTGAGCTGCTGCATGTAAACGAAGTGCGCGACGCGGATAGCCAAGACGTCCCCACGCAGTAATTACTTCGGCAGGTGTGGCTTTGGCTAAATCAGCTGGAGTTGGCCAGCGATCCATCCACTCATGCCATTTAGGTAGTACGCGATTAACCGGAGTTTGCTGCAACATGTATTCACTGACCATCACGCCCCATGGTGTTGTGTTGCGCCACGGCAGATCGCGTTTATTTTTCTTAAAC
Organism: uncultured Actinomycetes bacterium; assembly: GCA_903852815.1. GTDB lineage: Bacteria > Actinomycetota > Actinomycetes > Nanopelagicales > Nanopelagicaceae > Planktophila. The sequence continues at coordinate 27,104 of CAINRW010000106.1, read as the reverse complement.
CAGTTAACTATTGGTTTTTCAAGCTGGTTCATTCGCCAGTTATTTTTACCCGTTTGAGTGCTTGGTCAAGCCGTGAAACCTCAACGATTTCCATGCCAGCAATTTTTGTTTCAGAACCAGTTGGAACAAGTGCACGCTTGAAACCTAAACGAAAAGCCTCTTGTAGGCGGCGATCAACGCCACTTACTTTGCGAATTTCACCAGCTAAACCCACTTCGCCGATAGCAACTAAATCAGATGGAAGCGCTAAACCTTTAGCGGCAGAGGCAACGGCCAACGCCAACGCTAAATCTGCGGCAGGCTCTGACATTTTCATTCCACCGACAGTTGCGGCGTAGACATCGCGACCTCCGACTCGAACACCAGCACGCAGTTCAAGTACCGCTAAAGTCATTGAAGTACGGGCTGAATCAAGACCTGAAACTACGCGGCGTGCATTTCCAAAATCATTTTCACGACCTTGGCTAACCAGGGCTTGAATTTCCGCCAAGAGTGGACGACGACCTTCAAGCGTTACAGTTACGCAAGTGCCTGGGACAGGTTCGGTATGGCGCGAAGTGAATAAACCAGTTGGATCAATTACAGATTCAATTCCGGAATCACTTAAATCAAAACATCCAACTTCATCGGATGCACCAAAGCGATTCTTGATTGCGCGAATTAATCGAAGTCGTGAATGACGTTCGCCTTCGAATTGCAAAACAACATCCACGATATGTTCAAGCAAACGTGGACCAGCGATTGAACCATCTTTAGTTACGTGGCCGACAAGAAGCAAAGTGATATCGCGATCTTTACAGATTCTAATAAGTGCACCGGCAACTTCACGCACTTGTGTGACTCCACCGGGTGAGCCGTCAGCGGCGCTGCTGCCGATTGTTTGAACTGAGTCAATAATGAGAAGTTGAGGTTTAACTGCATCGATGTGTGCAATAACTGCACCTAAATCAGTTTCGGATGCTAGAAAAAGTTGAGGATCGATTGCTTTGATGCGCTCTGCCCGAAGGCGAACTTGTGATGCTGATTCTTCACCACTGACATAAAGAGCAGGTATTCCTTTAGCGGCAGTTTGTGCAGCAACTGAAAGAAGAAGCGTTGATTTTCCAACACCTGGTTCACCAGCTAACAAGATTGCAGCTCCTGGAACTAAGCCGCCACCAAGGACACGGTCTAGTTCGGATACACCTGTTGGGCGTGCGTGCGCGGCCGATAAATCAACATCGCCAATCGGGGTAGCTTTAGCGCTTACTTGACCAGCAACAAGTGAAAGTTTCTTTGGCGCGGCCAACTCTTCAACAGTGCCCCAAGCTTGGCATTCACCACAGCGTCCAACCCATTTCTGCGAACTCCAACCACATTCACTACAACGAAATGGATCTTTTTCTACCTTGGCCATATGTAGAGCCTAGAACTAAGTACTGACTAATTCTTCTTGGCAGCAACAGTTGCTGGGTGTTGAATGACAAATAGTGGAAGTGAGCGATTTTGGGCATCTTTAATTCCAGCAATTCGTATATCGCATAAGCGAGCTAACTCGGCATATGCCTCTTCGCCCATTAGTTTTTGAAGTTCATACTTATTGGAGATATAGACAGGCTCCGCGCCTACGTGCGCCTGAGGATTGCTAGTGCAGTACCAATCGAAATCATTGCCGCCATCGCCCCAAGCAAGACGTTCGTATTCACCAATTACTGTGATTGAGTATTCGCGCTCGCCAACTTCTCGTGTCTCAAAACTGCGGCGTAGTGGCAATTGCCAGCACACGTCAGGTTTTGTATCAACAAAATGTTTCTTTTCTTTAATTGCTAAATGGTGAAGTACGCAGCCGAAAGTTCCGGTGAAACCTTCAGCCTCATACCCTTTACGATTTAAGAAAATGCAACCATCTTCAACACGACGAGTTTTGCGATCACCATCTTCATCTTTTTCAGAGATGCGAAGGCGCCCGCCTGGTTTCTTCGGGCGAGCTTCAGAATAAAACTGCCACATATCTGGTGTTAAGTAAGCTGCGATTTTATCGGTGCGCTTTTCATCATCCTCATCGGTATACATCGCACCCTCTGTGCAGCAACCTGAATTAGGTTGATTTTTAAATACACCTTGGCAGCCATCGCCGTAAATGCAGGTCCAATAAGAAGTCAACCATGTTAGGTCGCACTTAAAGATTTCTTCTGGATCATTCGGGTCAGTAAATTCAACCCAATCTCGCGCAAATCCTGGCTTTATTTCCGACATAGTCGCAGAGCCTACAGGCATAAAGGTAGGCTTCATACATGAAACAAGTTGGAGTTGTCGGCGCTGGCGTAATGGGAGAAGCACTGATTGCGGCGCTAATCTCTTATGGCATACCCGCAGACTCCATCGTAATTTCGGAAAAACGAAGTGAACGTGCTGATGAATTAGTGCAGCGTTACGGAATAAGAGTGGCCGAGCTTGCAACAAATGTAAGCACAGCCGACGCTTTGCTATTAGTTGTAAAACCACAAGATATGTCGGCGGTTCTAGAAGAGATTAAAAACGCCATCAATCCTTCTGCTTTAGTCATAACTTTCGCGGCAGGTAAGAAGATTTCCTTTATTGAGAACCTTCTAGGCACGGGCAATCCAGTCATACGAGTCATGCCAAATACTCCAACGCTTGTTGGTGCAGGAATGGCCGCAATGTCACTGGGTAAAGGTGTGAGCAGTCATCAAGGGTCATTTGTTTCTGGTTTTCTTGGCGCTACTGGAAAAGTAATTGAGGTTACTGAAGATTTGCAGGATGCAATAACTGCGACAAGTGGATCCGGTCCAGCTTATTTCTTTAGATTTGTAGAAGCCATGGTCAGCGCTGCACAAGAGCTTGGTCTCTCCCTAGCCGATGCATCAACGCTAACGATTCAAACCATCGTCGGTGCAGCAAAGTTGTTAGATGAATCAGGAAAGAGCGCAACAACACTTCGTGAAAATGTGACTAGCCCTAACGGCACAACGGCCGCAGCGCTGGCTTCATTTGAAGAAGATAAAATCGGCGAGGTTATTTCTAAAGCCATGACAGCCGCGCGCAATCGCTCGCAGGAATTAGCGTGAAACGTTTACTAGCTTTAGTTTTAATTTCAATTCTGGCTTTAACGCCTACTGCATTTGCAGCAAATAAGACGCCAACAGTAAAAGGATTAAAACTTCTTACAACTATTGGCCCATTAGTTGATTTTGGCGGCTTAGTTGAAAGCGGAGATACATTATTTGTTTTTGGAAATAAAGGAGATTCGGCATATTTACGCGCGCTGGGAATTGATGGGAAAGAATTATGGAGCCTTTCACTCGATGATGCGTCACCTTCCGTAGTAACTGCAGGCACCGTTGACAGCAATGGCCTGATCTGGCTTGCCGGCCTAACTTCCTTGAAACGTGCTACACCTTCGCCAACACCAACGGTAACCCCACTTGATCCAGATGTAGTGGTAAACGTTCCTGAAACTTTTAAAGCTGATCTTGATGCTTTTTCATTGTGGTCGATTAATCCTGTAACTCGAGAGTTGAAGCAACAAACGTTGCAATTGATTTCTCCCGTGTTAATAAATGCGATCGCGGTAGATAAATCAGGAATTGTCGCAGTAGGAAGCTCAGGAATGATAATACGTGCAGACTTAGCAGGTAATTTCTCTGCACCATTAACCATTGGTAAAGAAGGAACTAGCTTTGAATCAGTGGTTAGAAATAAAGATAACTCCTTAACTGTTGTGGGTTCTAGCACTGAGACGCTAGGTGGAAAGAAAGTTGTTGGAAAAGTCGACGGCATAATTATGAAGATAGCTACAACAAATAAAATAACATCAATTATTCGAAGCACAGCAACTGGAGCTTCCCGAAGTTGGAATAGTGCAACGTCATCACTTCTACTTGGTGGGCATGTTAAAACCGGCGCGAAGAGCCAGAGCGCAGTGACCAAATTTTCTTCGACATTTGTTCCAACATGGACTTACCGATTTGCTTCAACTGGCACCACGTTTACCTCAGGTGCCACATTTGCTTTTATCGAATCAACAGGAGCAGTCGATGGGCTTAAAGGATGGGCGCCGAAAACGGTTCGCCCATTACTTATTAATTTCAATTCCAAAGGCGCAATTGCTGGAGCTTTTAGCGCACCGATTGAAGAAAAGCAGGTGCTGGGCCTTGTTTCTACCGCTGATTTTGGGCTTTTATGCCTGACTTCAAGCGCAGATACCGTTTCGATTTTTACCCTCAACTAGAGGTAACCTAACGCCCTAAGCACAACCGATTATGAAATGAGAGCGTGACATATGGGTTCCGTAATTAAAAAGCGACGTAAGCGTATGGCGAAGAAGAAGCACAAGAAACTTCTAAAGAAAACTCGCATTCAGCGCCGCAACGCTAAATAGTAATTACGGCTTAAGCAGTGAAAGCTTTCCGTTAACTGCGGTTAACGCATATTTAATTTTATTAATTAGCACCCAAGCGTTCTGGTTTAATTCAGAGCCTTGGGTGCTTTTTACTAAGTGAATGGCGCTTTGATCTAAAGGTTTTTTTGAAGTGTCAAGTACACATAAACGATCTTGGCAACCGAAGAGAATGTTTTTCCCATCAGTGGCTAAATGTTCCGAAGGTGTTCCGTAGTTATCAGTTTTAACCGTTGAAATATTAAATGGCTTACTTAACATTGCCCATCGAATTTGATCTGGATGAGGGAAAGAAGCGAGAGAAGTTCCAAGCCACACTATTTGTACATCGCCGCCTACCTTAACCAACGCAACGTCGTAGCCAAAAATCGATGCCTCATCAGTTGAGATATCGAGCGTCTGGTAACTCCAGGTGTTTGCATCACTTCCTTCACGAGTAGCAACTCGAATAGCTCCAGAAGTTATTTCCTTTTTTTGATTTGCAGATACAACTGAGTCATAAGCAATTATCGTTTTTGAACCGTTAAGCAGCGCCTTTAAATGAAAACCAACATCACCAGTTGTATGGCTATCTGTCTTGCGATCTCCATCAATCATTTCATATGTCCATGGGGACTTATTATTTTTTACCGCACCAAGAAGTACGCCTTGGCTCTCATCGCGGTAAAAAACTTGAATTGACTTTGCAGTGGCAACACACGCGTTTGAAACACTTACGTCGCTAGAAGTTTTCACTCGAATGGGATTGGAATATTCATTTATAGAGCTTCCATTTCCATCAATCACATCATAAGCAAATGCGCCGCCCGTATACGAGGCATAACGCAAATCTTTATCTGCCGAATCGCTATAAAAGACATGCAAGGTTTGTTTTGTTCCCGATCCATTTACGCACAAAGAGATTTGCCCAGTGATGTCATTAGAAGTTCGGCCATTACTTCCACCTGCGCCGTCAATTGTAGATTTTTTCCAACTCTTGCCATCAAACAACGCTAATTTAAGGTTGCCAGTTTTCGAATCAGTGTAAACAATCGCTGGCTTACCATTAAAAGTGATGGTTGCAAGCGATTTTCCATCTGCAGTGGAATCTAAAACCGCACTCTTCCACGAACTTTCAGGAATGACAGCATTGCTTGTTGCACTCTCCGAAAGTCCAAGTGAATTCTTGGCAGTGACAGTAAAAGAATAAGAAACACCATTCTTTAATCCAGTCACGAGAACTGGACTGGAAACGCTTTTCTTCTCGACACCTGATTTAAGGTTTTTAATGACGTATTCAGTCACTTGAGCGGTTCGAACATTCGTAGGTTGATCAAAGGAAATGTAGGCCGAAGAATCTGCAACATACGCTTTTACATTTCGCGGCGCACCTGGAAGACCTGATGCAACTCCAGCTGGTGGCTTGTTTCGCAAATCGGCAAGCATGGCTAATAAAAGCGGGCCTGGCTCTTTAAAAATCTCACCTGGATCAAGGTTTGGAGTCATAACCGAGTCCAAACCAGTTTTTGAGAAAGTCGCTTCGTCTAAGTGACTTGTCGAAGAGCCAGATTCATAACGTGCTGGCGTATATAACTTTGGCTTAACTCCACCATTTGCTGCAGTTCCTAGCGGACCTGACCACACTAAAGATGTAGTTAAGGCCGTTGCAAGTTCAAGTGATGGAGTTGGTAGATCTGCTAACCGACGACCATCAGAAGTTTGTGCATAGGCATCAAAAGGAGTTGGTTGATCAAGGCTTCCAATATTAAAAAACGAATCGTAAGAATCATTTGAAAGAAAGCCTAAACCATGGGCAATTTCATGTAGGAAAACTGATTCAAGATCGTATTCGGTATTACTTGGAGCACCATCTCCGCGCGTATTCCAATCCGCATTTGAATTAACTTGAATAATTATTTCGGGATTCGCTTTGTCAAGATCTTTTCCAGCAAGTGCATTTGCTAGAGCCGACGGGTACCAGAGCGAAGGATCTGGTGCACCAGCAAAGCCAGAATAAAAATCTGATGGCCGAGCACTTCCTAAAATCCCCCATGAGGATGAACGCCCCCACGATGCATCAACTGAAATGGGAACTGAGGAAGGGAAGTTGGCTGCCCAAACATCGACAGCTGCCTGTACTTCTTTGCGTGCCCAATCTGGAAAGTTGTCATAAGTAACATTAAATTTCGATTTAACTTCAAGGTTTGCACTTTTCGTGCGATGTTCTGGTTGTGCTCCTGTTGCAGTTCCAGCATAAATATTTACCCACTGAGTTGCTGGTACGACTTGATACAAAGCTTGCGCAGAAGGTGTGCTTAAAACCGAAGCGATGAGGGCAAGAATTACTGCGCCTGCCTTAAAGCTCCTTGCCTTAAAAACCTTAGCGGGAATTATTTGCACTGGTGCAGACTATCAAGGTGAGATGATTAGGCCATAGCCCCGGGGTTAGAAATATCAATTCTCTAAGCAAATTAACAGGGAAGAGGCAACATAAATGATAACTGTGACAGTTTTCTCCAGACATGGATGCCATTTGTGCGACGTTGCCATTGAAACTCTCGAACCACTGAAAAGTGAACTTAACTTTGATATAGAGAAAATCTACATTGATGGAGATCTAGAGTTAGAAAAACTTTATGGTGAACAAGTTCCAGTTATTCATATCGATGGAGTTCATCACGACTTTTTTAAAGTTGATCCTGAACGATTTAGATCTTCCCTTGAAAAACATCGTCAGCGTCAATAATTTTGTATGAATAACCTTGCTCTGCGAGGAAGCGTTGGCGATTTTGGGCGAAGTCTTGATCGATTGTGTCTCTCGAGATTACTGAATAGAAAGTTGCACCACGACCATCAGATTTAGGACGCAAAATACGACCTAAACGTTGTGCTTCTTCTTGTCGGCTTCCAAAAGCTCCACTTACTTGAATTGCAATTGTTGCATCCGGCAAATCAACAGAAAAGTTTGCAACTTTAGAAACTACCAACGTAGTTAACTCACCAGTTCTGAATTTATTAAAGAGAATCTCTCGCTCTTTTACCGGAGTCTCACCTTTAATAACTGGCACACCTAAAACCTCAGAGAGTTCATCTAGTTGATCAATGTATTGACCGATGACAAGAATCTGTTCACCTTGGTGTTTCTTTACGAGTGCTTCAACAACATCGCGCTTGGTACGAGTAGTGGCGCAGTATCGATATCGATTTTCTACTTCGGCAGTGGCATATGTAAGGCGCTCGGTCTCAGTTAGATTTACTCGTACCTCAATACATTCAGCCGGTGCGATATAACCCTGCGATTCGATTTCTTTCCATGGAACATCAAAACGTTTAGGGCCAATGAGTGAGAAAACCTCACCTTCCATGCCATCTTCACGAACTAACGTTGCAGTTAATCCCAAACGTCGTCTTGATTGAATATCGGCAGTAAAACGAAAAATCGGTGCTGGCAACAAGTGCACTTCGTCGTAAATAATTAAGCCCCAGTCGTAAGAATCAAAAAGATCTAAATGCGCATACACGCCATTCTTCTTCTTGGTCATTACTTGATAAGTGGCAATCGTGACGGGGCGAATTTCCTTCTTCGCGCCTGAATATTCACCAATTTCATCTTCGTTAAGTGTGGTGCGCTTAAGCAACTCTTCCCGCCATTGGCGAGCCGCAACTGTGTTTGTAACCAAAATTAATGTTGTGGCTTTTGCATGTGCCATTGCTGCGGCTCCAACAATTGTTTTGCCTGCACCGCACGGAAGAACGACGACACCTGAGCCACCATGCCAAAAACCTTCGGCTGCTAACTCTTGATACGGGCGAATTTTCCAGCCATTTTCTTTAAGTGCAATTTCATGTGCTTGTCCGTCGACGTACCCGGCAAAATCTTCAGCTGGCCAACCTAAGCGAAGTAGCGATTGCTTTATTTGGCCGCGCTGGCTTGGCAGAACTGCAATTGTTTCCTTATCAATGCGGGCACCTAGTAGAGGTTGAATTTTCTTTGCACGAATAACTTCCTCTAAAACAGCTGAATCAGTTGTTACAAGAATCAAACCATGAACAGGATCCGCTTCAAGTCGCAACCGTCCGTAGCGAGACATCGTCTCTGCGACATCAATCAAAATAGAGTGAGGAACTGCGTAACGAGAATATTTAATTAAGGTATCAATTACTTGTTCGGCATCATGACCAGCTGCGCGCGCATTCCACAAACCGAGTGGAGTTAAACGGTAGGTATGAATGTGTTCAGGTGAACGTTCAAGCTCAGCAAATGGCGCAATCGCACGTCGACATTCGGTAGAAAGTGGATGATCGATATCTAATAGCAGCGTTTTATCGCTTTGGACGATTAACGGGCCATCAGTCATTGAGTAAGTCCTTAATCAGTGCGTGCAGAAAATTACTTCGAACTTCAAGCGTACTGATATCTACCCATTCATGCGCAGCATGGGCGCCATCGCCAATTGCACCCAAACCATCAAGTACTTGCGCACCCGCCGCTGCAGCAAAATTTCCATCGCTTGCTCCGCCAACAGACGCGTGGCCCAAAGGTGGCATTCCTAAAGCTTTGGCAACTTTTTCTGCACGCTCATACAGAGCCATTGTTGAAGAAGGTTCAAGCGGTGGACGATTGAAGCCACCAGAAATTTCATAACGAGTTTCTGCATTTACTGGTTGTAAATTTCTAATTGCCGCATCAACCCGTTTTAAATCTTCCATAGAATAAGAGCGAATATCAATATCTAACGTTGCTAAATCAGGAACTGTATTTGTTGTATTACCCGCACGAAGCATTGTGGGAACTACGGTGGTTCCATGTTCTTTATTTTCCATTGCGGCAACTGCAAGAATTGCGTGCGCAATTTCGATTGTTGAGTTAACTCCCTTTTCTGGTTCAAGACCAGCATGTGAGGCTCTTCCGTGAATTTGAATGTTATACATGGCCGTACCTTTACGACCGGTCTTTACCATGCCGTTGAGTGTTGCTTCGAGTACGAGTACGGCTTTGGCTTTTGCAGAAATCTCTTTTATGAATTCTTTACTTGTTGCGCTGCCAGTTTCTTCATCAGTAGTAGCTATTAGGGCAGCAGAACCCGTAATACCTTTCATTGCATAAAGTGCTTGAACAAAGCCAGCTTTCATATCGAAAATTCCAGGACCTGTAGCTTTGTTTCCATCTACTTTCCACACAGGTACAAATGATCCTTTTGGCCATACGGTATCTAGATGCGCTAAGACAACAACGTCTGGCTCACTTGATCCCCACCAGAAAACAGGCCGCCCATTTACTTCAGTAATTTGTGCGGGTGTTCCCAATACTTGCTGGGCAAAATCGTTCGCTAAATGAATAACTGCACGACAAGCTTCTAAATCTTCAGTCGGAGACTCCAACTTAACAAGGGCTTCAAGGGTTGCCAACATGGACTAATCCTATAGCGGTGCAACGCCAGTGATACGGGGAATCCGAAAGGATTGGACCTCTCCCGTTGCATGGTCGCGGGCAATTAACGCACCAGCGCTTACTCGAATGGGATCAATGATTCTATGAGTCACTGATCCATTGTTATCGGCATAGCCAATGGAAAGTGATTTCTCTTGCACAATAAATCTATTAATTAAATCCATAGTTTCATTGGCAGTTGTTCTGGGAAGCGCACCAAGAGCTTCGTTTGCAATTTGGCGCAGATGCGTCTGTTTGTGCGTAGATTTTTCACCTGTTCGCAAAGCACGAATAGCTGCATTCAAATTATCTTCGCTAGGAATTTCAACTTCACCAATCACCCGTGGCGGACGCGGTTTTGATTGCGCTCTGTTTGCGCGCGGACCCATCAGCATTATTCCTGTCGCTGACTCTCCTGCAGGAAGGTATCCAGCCTCACGCAAAATTCGCATGGTGTCACTTGCATCAAGATCACAGATAACAACTTCAGGAGCAATACGGCGCAGTGCAAGGCCGTCTAATCGCTTATCGTTCATAATCTGTGCGATTAACGAAGTATCTTCACAACGAATAAAAGCGGAAGTGTTTCCAACTCTCAATTTTCCATGCTTTTTTGAAACATCTGAAATTAAGTATTCAAGTGGTTGCGGCATGGGTGTTTTTGAAGTCTTTGCAAGGAAGTTTTTTATCTCTTCGCCTGTTTTTCCATGGTCCAAAGCTCGACGAATCGTGGATTCACTGAATCGATAAACCGTTGCACCACCACGACTTTCAATTTCGGCCATCATGGCAAGCTGCTGCGAAATTTCATGCTCGAGTGGACCTGGAGCAATTGCAGTGTTGTCACTTTGAATCAAAATATGATCAACTGTTTTAGGTAAATCATCATTAATTACATTGAGATCATTTCCTGACAAAAATTCAATTCCGTATGAAGAAATCGCCCCTTGCCCAGTAATTCCTAACCATTCAGCCTCTCGCAGAGTCCAGGCAGCCAACTCTTCTTGAAGTGATGAGTTTCGACGAACTGGAGTACGCCACGCTAAAAGTGCATTGAAAGAAGTTAAATCAGGCGCAATTCCCACATTGTCATTGAGAATCGAAAGGGTCATCGCTCGGACTTTTGCGGCATTTACCCGATCTAGTTCAGGACCGAGTGCTGCAACATTTTTTGATTCTAATCTTCCGACTAACCCACTTACGCGCGAAGTAATCAGCCACTGTGAAGCAAGTGTTTGCCAACGTTGGGCAGGAGATTGCAGCAACCAAATATCAAATTTGTTGCTTGGCATTATGCGATCATCAGCATCAATGCTTATCAATGATGAAAGATAAGCAAGCTCTGCAATAAAGGCCGTGCACGATTCATCTACACCTAAATGCGTTGAGATTATTTTTAAATCTCGAACACCCAGCCCGCCGGCGCGTAAAGCATCTGCGGGTTCATCAGCCCAGAAATTAAGTAATTCTTCAACCCAACGAAGTACGGTTGAAATATTTGCGATTGCTGCAAGGTTTACTTGTCGTTCGTCGCGTTTATTTCCAGTCAGAGTGGGCGGTTCAACAAAACTTTGTTTGTGAATCTTTCCACCACGTAAATAGATACCAACTTCTCGCGGCAAAATTACCGTGCGCTGATCGAGGGGAACAAGAAATTTCTTTTCAAGCAGCCAAGCAACACCAGGACCAGGATTCTTAATGTCACCAACACTTCCACGAGGTGGTCCCCAAACCAATCTCTCTAAAACTTTCTTAGCATCTTGCGGAGCATCGTCAATTTCTGACAACTTCAACTTAACCATTGAAGCTGGGCCAAGACCGGCAGGTTCATTACCAATCACATCACGCAATTGTGAGGGTAACCGCATTCCATCATCAGATGGATAAACCAGACCGATAGAAATTAAATGATCTAAAGCTTTCGCTGCTGCCCTATCTGTTATTGCGGTGAGATTTTTTAATAAAAACGGTTCACTCAATGACACACACGCTTCAAGAACTTGAAATTGCCAATGATTGAGCGAATCAATCGCGCGCGCCAAACTTGGTGCCGAACAAGCGCGTACAGCGAGTGAAGCAATATCAGGTGGTACTGGAATAACAAGATCAGGACGTGATGCAAAAAGTTTTAGGAAAGCAGCATCATCGATACTACGTAGGTAGTCGGAGAAGGAGCGCATTTCCATAACTTGCCTACATTACTGGGCAAATGCTCTGTGGGGCGAATTAGTTTTTCTTTCCGCGAGGAGTTAGCCAACTTGCCAATGCGGCCAAGCGAACAACTACAGGTGAAACTATTTTGGCGATGTGGCGAGCCCTGCGAAAGTCATGAATCGGCCAACCTTCAGCCATTGCGCGCAAACCTAAAATCGCGTCTGGATTAATCGCTGAGGGATGCCCTACGCATTGCAAAAGCGGAAAATCATTGTGGCTATCTGAATATGAATAGCACTCATCGAGATCGAAACCCTTTTCTTTTGCCAACTCATGAACAGCAACGGCTTTTTCTTTTCCGTGCAGTAACAAGCCAACCATTGCACCTGTATACATTCCATCCTTGACTTCGGCTTTGCTGCCAAGCGCGCCAGTGAAACCTAATCGCTTAGCAATTAAAACAGCCATATCTTCAGGGGCTGCTGTTACTAACCAGACTTCCTCCCCGGCAGCTAAATGGCTTTGGGCAATATCGATAGTGCCTTGCCACAACGCTGGTGAAACATATTGATCGTAGATCTCTTGTGCGATTTTCTCGATATCTGCAACGCTATGACCGCCAATGAAATCTGTTGCCGCATCTTGAAACCTTTGAATCTCTTCGCGATTCTCTTTGCCCGTTAATCTAAAACGTAAATTAGCCAGGACAAATCGAGAGATGTCCTTTTTAGTGAAGTAACCACGCTGATACATGCCACGCCCGAGGAAATAGAGCGATGAGCCACGAATCAAGGTGTTATCGACATCGAAAAAGGCCGCTCGCTTCGCCGTGAGTGCCATGTCACTACCTTAACGAACTAAGGCCAATTAAGACGCTTTATGCTTTGCCAATGAGTTCAACAGTTCACGTCCTGCGCCATGGAGAAGTCGAAAATCCAAACAAGATTCTCTATGGTCGCCAACCCGGTTGGAGCCTTTCAAAGCGTGGACAAGAAATGGCACAAGTTTTAGGCGACTGGTCTAAAGTAATTGATCTCGGCGCACTTCATGTTTCACCATTACAACGTGCGCAAGAAACTGCGGCGCCCATTGCCAAAGCACATGGAATCTCAATCACAACTGATGAGAATTTAATCGAAGCTGCGAATATTTTTGAAGGAAAACCTTTTGGCGTTGGGGATGGAGTCTTAAAACACCCTTCTTCTTGGAAGCACTTATGGAACCCTTGGAAACCATCGTGGGGTGAACCTTACGATCAGCAGATAAACAGAATGCTTGCTGCGATTTTTGCTGCACGCGATGCTGCTAAGGGTAAGGATGCAATTTGTGTTTCACATCAACTTCCTATTTGGATTCTAAGAAGTGCAATTGAAAATCGTCGTTTGCTGCATGATCCACGTAAGCGTGAGTGCACGCTCGCATCAGTTACTAGCGTGCATTTCGATGATGAGGGTTTTATTTCAGGGCTTACCTATAGCGAACCTGCCCGCCATTTATTACCCGAGAAGAAGTAATGAAACTTCGCTACAAAATTAGTGGATTAATTGCGCTCGCAATCACTCTCACTTCATGTAGCGGTGGCGGTACATCATCTTCACAAGAAAGTTTTGTCTCCGGAAATGGTGCAGTTACTTTCATTGATATTAATAAGCGCACAAGTGCACCGCACCTCTCAGGTCAAACTCTTTCTGGTACGTACTATGAATTTTCAGGTGGTAAAACTGCTGTCGTAAATGTTTGGGCTTCATGGTGTTCACCTTGTCGTGCAGAAGCACCGACTCTTGTCGCACTCTCTAAGAAATACCCAGAGACATCATTTATTGGAATTCTTACGCGAGACAACCCAGCTACTGCCGAAGCGTTTCAACGTCGCTTCAACCTTTCTTATCCAACACTCATTGATGATTCATTACTCATAGGTTTTAAAGGATCACTGCCCGCTAATGCAATTCCAACCACCGTCGTTATCGATAAAAATGGCAAAGTTGCAGCTCGAATATCTGGACAAGTGACCGTTGCTTCTCTGAGTCAACTAATAGAAAGAGTGAGCAACGAATGAAAGAGTTTGTTGTAGAACAGATTTTTAGCGGAGTGTTAGTAATTGCATTACCAATCGCATTTGCCGCAGGACTGATTTCATTTTTATCGCCATGTGTACTTCCACTTGTTCCAGGCTATTTATCTTTTGCCGCAGGTTTTTCAGTTAACCGCGGGAAAGTTTTATTAGGCTCAATATTATTTGTTTTAGGTTTTAGCGCGGTATTCATTTCTTATGGCGCAATTTTTGGTGGCCTTGGAAATCAATTAGCATCTAGCGAAGATGTCATTTCAAGATTCCTAGGAGTCGTAACAATTTTTCTAGGCTTTGTCTTTTTAGGAAGATTTCCTTTTGCGCCAACTTTTCGCCCCGCAATTAAAACTACCGGTGGACTTATTGGTGCACCGATTCTTGGTTTCTTATTTGGAGTGGGCTGGACTCCTTGCATCGGGCCAGCACTTGGCGCTGTCGAGGCTTTGGCTTTTCAAGAATCAAGCGCAGTGCGTGGAGCAATTCTCTCTTTGAGTTACTGCTTCGGTCTCGGACTGCCATTTATTCTTTCGGGGGTTTTTCTAGATAGATCTCAACGTTTGCGTGCATATTTAGTAAAACGCGGTGACCTTATTTCAAAAATTGGCGGAGTATTTCTGATCGTAATAGGAATCTTAGAAGTAACTGGATATTGGGGAGAATTAATGAATTCAATCCGAGCAGTTGTATCTGATTTTGTACCGGTGATGTAATTGAACAATGAAGAGATAAAACTGCCCGAGCTAGATAGCGTTGGATTGCTCAGATACGCATGGCGACAATTAACGAGCATGCGCACCGCACTTATTTTGTTGCTCTTATTGGGACTTGCCGCAGTTCCAGGATCGTTAATACCCCAACGAACTCAAAATCCAATGAAAGTTAGTGAATACTTTAAGAACTCACCAACCTTGTCACAGTGGATGGACAAATTCTCCCTCTTTGATGTTTATGGCTCTCCATGGTTTAGTGCTATCTATATTTTGTTATTTATTTCATTAATTGGATGCGTTCTTCCACGCACTCTTGAACATTTCAAAACGCTCCGAGCTTTACCTCCTATGGTGCCAAAGAATCTAGATCGTATGGAGCATTTTGATAGTTGGGAAGCAAAAGGGGATGAACTAGAAAGTGCACGCAAGTGGTTTGCAAAGAAAGGATTTAGAACTCTTGAGATCGACGGCGCAATTTCAGCGGAAAAGGGATATATACGTGAATCAGGCAATCTGTTTTTTCACCTAGCCCTTATTTTAATTCTCTTAGGAATTTCCTTTAGCTCACTTTTTGGAATGCGTGGCGAAGCAATTCTTAATGTCGGTGAGCGTTTCGTAAACACGCCAACAAGTTATGACTCTTTGCAATACGGCAAACTCTATAAAGAAGGTGACTTGCCGCCTTTCACAATTACAATTGACAAGTTTGTTGCAAAATATAATGTTGAAACCAATGCACCTGAGGATTACACATTGAATGTGAGTCTTAGTGAGGATGACCTAACAAAATCTTCAAAGAAAATTATCAAAGTTAATTCACCGCTCACTCTTGGCAATACAAAGATTTATCTGCAGGCCAACGGGTATTCACCTGTAGTAACTGTTAGAGATTCTAAAGGCAATGTAGCTTTTCAAGGTCCGGTGCCGTTTTTGCCACAAGATGGGAATCTACGTTCCATCGGTGCCATCAAAGTTCCTGATGCAGATCCGCAAATCGGTTTTGTAGGATCATTTGTTCCGACATATGCACGAAGTAATGGCAATGGTGCAATAAGTGTTTTTCCCGAAGCTCTTGATCCACGATTATTACTTTCGGCTTGGGTTGGAAATTTAGGTTTGGATAGCGGGGTTCCACAATCTGTCTACCGCATCGATACGTCTTCGATGAAACAGGTAGGACTTAAATCTTTAAAGCCAGGTGAGAGTTTTACCTATCCGCAAGGTTCAATTGTTTTTGAGGGCTATCAACAATGGGTCAATCTTCAGATCGTTAACGATCCTGGCAAGAACTTTGCACTTCTCGGAGGTATTGTTGCCATCCTTGGTTTACTCGCTTCATTGTTTACAAGACGACGAAGATTATGGATACGTGTTGGCAATCGCGTCGAAGTTGCTGGCTTGGCAAAAAATGCAGCACCTGGTTTAGAAGTAGAAGTAAAAGAATTCATCGCGATGCTTAAGGGAGAGAAATAGATGTCACGTACTTGGGCTTTTCTATCTAACTATCTTGTCTATTCAGCAATGGCTGTTTACACGCTGTCCTTTTTCGCTCATGCAATAGAGACAGCGTGGGCAGTGAGAATTACTGAAGAGAAGTCCGAACAAACTCTTGACTATAAGCGAACTGAAAAAGTTGCACGTATTGCAACGGCCATGATGATTCTAGGATTCTTGCTTTTAGTTGCAGGCGTTATTGCTCGTGGAATTTCTGCAGGTCGAGTCCCATGGGGCAACATGTATGAGTTCTCAATCACCGGTGCAATGGCTTTTTCAGGTGCGTATCTCGCAGCCTTGCGTAAATACGATCTTCGTTGGCTTGGTCTATTGGTATCTATCGCTGTTCTTTTAACGTTAGGTACTGCGGTCGCAGTTCTTTACCGACCAAGTGCTCCTCTAGTTCCTGCACTCAAATCAACTTGGCTTGTAATACACGTTTCAGCAGCAATCATTTCTGGTGGTGTATTTCTTTTGGCAAATACAATTGCCGCCGCATATCTCTATCTAGATTCAATGGAAGCCAAAGGTGAGCGAACTGCTTGGGCAAAACGACTTCCCTCACTTGAAGTTCTAGATCAACTCTCTTACCGACTGGTGGCTTTTGTTTTTCCACTATGGACTTTTGCAGTCATTGCAGGTGCAATTTGGGCGGAGAGTGCGTGGGGAAGATATTGGGGCTGGGATCCAAAAGAGACGTGGGCTTTTATTACTTGGGTCGCCTACGCTGCATATTTGCATGCACGAGTAACTGTTGGTTGGCGTGGAAGAAAAGCAGCATGGCTGTGTTTATTTGCCGGCTCTACATTCTTGTTTAACTATGTTTATGTAAATGTTTGGGGAACCGGAAAGCACACGTACTCAGGTCTTTAAAGTTTGCCTAAGAAATCAGGATCATCATCTGGTGGCAAGATGCGACGCTTGGGCTTTGGAGCTCTATTAATTCGAGTACGACCGGCGATTAAGTAAGCAATGGGTCCTATTGCTACAGCCTGTGGCCCTAAGAAAATGATAATTAAAATCCATCCCCATTTGGGTAGATTTTTTATTTCCGATTCATCTCTCCGTGCACAATCTACAAGAGCGTAAATAGTGCTTCCGAAGATTAGGAAAAGGAGTACGAGTCTAGGCATGGTTTAAGTGTAACTTCTTCCTAACTAATCGCTAGTGCTAAAGAAAAAAGAAACGCAAAAACTAACTGGAGCTTTCCAGTCTTTCCAAGCAAGGGAATCAAATCGCGACCGGTTGCACCATTTAAAACTGAACGCGAAATTGAGGTTGTCAGTGGCAGAGCAAGAAGTGTCAGCATTGCCCATGGAATGAAAGTTGCTAGCGCCGCGATGTGGGCGATTATTAGTAAGAGAACAAATCCGCGGCGTGCACGAACATCTCCCAAGCGAACCGCCATTGTTTGCTTTCCAACGAGTTCATCTTGTGCTCTGTCACGGATGTTATTAACTGCCAAAATCGCACAAGCCAAAGTGCCCATTGGGATAGCGCAGAGAAAACTTTGAAAAGTTATTAATCCAGTTTGCACAAAATACGATCCGACGGTTGCGGTTAGGCCGAAGAAAATAAAAACAGATACTTCCCCTAAGCCTTTGTAACCGTATGGATTCTTACCTCCGGTATATCCCCAAGCAGCAATGATGGAAGCAATGCCAATTAAAATCAGCCACGGTGAAGTTAGCAAAGCCAGCCACGTACCTGCAATAGATGCAACACCAAATGAAAGAAATGCAGCTCGCTTAACGTTCTTTGCTGAAGCAAGACCACTTGCGACTAATCGAGTAGGACCAATGCGCGTTGCATCCGTTCCCTTAACTCCATCGGAATAATCATTTGCAAAATTAACGCCAATTTGTAACCAAACGCCAACCTTCAAAGCTAACGCAGCGCGAAACCAGTTCCAATCAGAACCCGCGAGTGCAGTGGCAACAACAACTGGCGCGATCGCCGCTGGAAGCGTGCGAGGGCGTGCACCAAGAATCCATTTATTCATTACTCACCATTTTCGCAAGAGCACTGCGATCGACTTTGCCGATACCTAGTAATGGTAGCGAATCAATGTGGTGGATTCCTTTAGGTTTTGAGGCAAAACCCAGTGCGGCCTCAAGATAAAGTGCAATTTCACTGTCAGTTATGTCACCCACCACGGCTAAATGAAGTGCGTCGCCCCATTGAAGATCTTTGATTGCAAAGGCGGCGAATTCAATCTCCGGAAATCGAATTGAAAGTGTGGCTTCGATTGCAGTGAGTGAAATATTTTCTCCACCAGAAATAACTACATCATCAGCACGACCTAAAATTGTTAATTGTCCGTTATTGATTTCACCTAAGTCATTAGTTTGAAACCAACCATCGTTAACTTTAAATAACTCAGGGGTATTTAAATAACTTGTTGCTAAAACTGGTCCGCGAATTTTTACTAAACCTTCATCTGTTAATGCAAATTCAACACCTTCAATAGGTTGCCCGTTGTAAACGCAGCCTCCTGAAGTTTCGGTCATTCCATATGTTTCAATGATGTGAATGTTTTGCTTTAGCGCTTGTTCCCGCAAAGTGGATGTAAGCGCGGCACCACCAACAAGAACGCTCTGTGCATTTTGTATATGTTGTAATAACTGATTATCGCCATTAAGTGCACGAAAAAGCTGCGTTGGCACAATTGATGTGAAATCAACCTTTGGATATTGCTCATGACTTTCGCGTAAATCAATGGGTAATGTTCCAAGCTCCATCGATCTAACAATTACATTGACTGCCGCAATATGGGTCAACGGCAAGAGCAGTGACCATCGTGACCCAGGTTTGGCATTGAGAAATTTATTGGCAGATTTTGCTGATTTAAGTACGGCCGAAGCAGTAAATGCGACCTCTTTACTTAACCCACTTGTCCCGCTGGTGCCAACAACTAAGGCGATATTGCTTGGGCAGATTTGAGAATGGATTTCACCGATTCCAATGGCAGGACCATTGCCCACTAGCGCCTGCGTGATTTGCGCGGCAAAATCCTCAATTGAGCAGGCAGGGCGCACCCTGCGAATATCTCGTTGTGACTTCATGTCCATTGCAGCCGTAGGCTATCGCTAGGAAAGACAATGGAGGAAATGTGAGCAAGCCGTTTAAGCGCGAAAGTGGCAGTCGAGAAATCCCAGCATGGGTAAATGCACCAGGTGGCGAAGAATTCACCGATATTAAATATCAGATGGCTGAAGGCATGGCCAAGATCACGATCAATCGCCCACAAGTGCGTAATGCATTCCGACCACAAACCATTATTGAATTAATTGAGGCTTTTCATTTAGCGCGCGACAATGAAGAAGTCGGCGTAATAATTTTTACGGGCGAAGGTAGCGAAGCTTTCTGTTCTGGCGGAGATATCAGTGTTCGCGGTGATGATGGTTATCTTGGCGATGACAAGTTAGCGAAAAAAGGTATAGGTCGCTTAAATGTTTTAGATTTACAAGTACAAATTCGCCGCACCCCAAAACCAGTTGTTGCAATGGTTGCAGGTTGGGCGGTTGGCGGTGGACATGTTCTTCATGTTGTTTGCGATTTAACGATCGCCGCTGACAATGCAAAATTTGGACAGACCGGACCAATGGTCGGTTCATTTGATGGTGGTTATGGCGCAGGCTTATTAGCTGCTCATGTTGGTCAGAAGAAAGCCCGTGAAATTTGGTTTCTAACCAGACAATATGATGCGCAAGAAGCTTTGGATATGGGATTAGTAAATACGGTAGTTCCAGTTGCAGAGTTAGAAGCCGAAACTGTTTCATGGTGTCGTGAGATGCTTCGTAACTCACCGCTTGCACTTCGCTTGCTTAAAGCCAGCTTGAATGCTGCCGATGATGGATTGGCTGGCGTGCAACAGTTAGCTGGAGATGCAACCTTGCTTTTCTATATGACTGAAGAAGGTCAAGAAGGCCGCGATGCATATAAAGAAAAACGAAATCCTGATTTCGGAAAATTTCCTAAGCGTCCCTAATCAATGCTCGAGATGATTCTTGACTCACTGCGAGTCATAACAATTCCAACGACAACAAATTTTCGTGGAATCAATCATCGTGAAATCGCGCTTTTTAAAGGTGAACAAGGCTGGGCAGAGTTTTCACCCTTTCTTGAATATGACGATCAAGAGTGTGTTCCGTGGCTTGAATGTGCAATTGAAGCTGCGACTATGCCGACTCCGACGTTGCATCGAAGCACAATTGCAATGAATGGAACAATTCCAGCAATAAATGATCGAAAAAAAATTGAAGAGTTTGTCGCGCTGTATCCAGGAGTAAAAACTTTTAAAATTAAAATAGGCGACAACTTGTCAGAAGATGTTGCTCGCATTGCTTGGGTGAGATCATTAAATCGAAAAACTGCGATAAGAGTTGACGTTAATGGAAATTGGAGCGTCGAAGAAGCTCTTCGTAATCTTTATGCAATTTATGAAGAGGTGGGAGCCCTTGAATATGTTGAACAGCCCTGCCGTACAGTTGATGAATTAAGAGAACTAAAAAATAAAATCAGAATTCCACTCAAGATTGCCGGTGATGAAGTTCTCCGAAAAGCCAAAGATCCATTTTCAGTAAGTTTAGAGGGCGCAGTGGATTACTTAATGCTCAAAGTGCAACCACTAGGTGGAATAAGACGGGCAATGGAATTGGCCAAACATCACAATCTTCCAGTGATTGTTTCTAGCGCCTTAGAAAGCGCAGTTGGAATTTCATATGGATTAAAGCTCGCCGCAGCGCTTCCCACGTTGGATTTTGCTTGTGGCTTAGCAACTGCATCGCTGCTTTCCAACAATGTTGGTGACCTGCCTGTCATTGATGGCTCGATTGAGGTTGCTGATGTTGAACCACAGTTAGATGGCCTTGATGTTGCACCCGAACGCTTTGAATGGTGGAAGAATCGCATCATGAGAACTGCGGAGTTAATCAAGTGAACAATTCAACTTCGCTGGCTCGAGTGGTTGTCAGACAAATTATCGAATCTGGAATTACAGATGTCGTGATTTCGCCTGGTTCACGAAACGCTCCACTCTCTCTAGCTTTTTATGCCGCAGCAGAGCGTGGACTCATCAAACTACATGTACGAATCGATGAACGTACGGCTAGTTTTTTTGCCCTGGGATTAATTAAAGCAACGGGTCGCCCAGTACCAATAGTGTGTACAAGCGGAACAGCAGTAGCGAATTATCACCCAGCAGTTTTAGAGGCCAGTCATACAAATGCACCACTATTAGTGTTAACAGCAGATCGACCAGCAATTTTGCGCAAGACAGGCGCAAACCAAACAACCGAACAAGCTCGTATTTTTGGGAAGGCCGTTCGATATTTTGCCGATGTTGATGGACCTGTCTTTCCTTTGGAGTTGGCTCTAGATAGTTTGCGAACAGGACCAGTCCATTTAAATATTCAATTTGATGAACCGATGTTGCCCGATGAATCAAATCAATGGCTGGATGAAATACAGAACTCTCCAAAGGAATTTAAAGCAAGAACAAAACCTCTGAATCTGAAAAGTGATTCAAGTCGTGGTGTCCTGGTTATCGGTCACGACCGAGGTGGACTAGATAGCCAAGCAGTTAAGAAATTCGCGCATGAGTTGGGTTGGCCGGTCATAAGTGAAGATCCACTAACTTTTCCAGATGCAATCGCACATGCATCTATCTTTTTAACATCCTCTGAAATTCGTGCCGCGCTAATTCCACAAACTGTCATTGTTATTGGGCGCACAACTTTGTCGCGATCAATTAACACATTTATTAAATTGGCTCCAACCCAAATAGCCATCGATCCACGGATTGCAACCGTTGATAGCCATCGTCATGCAGATAAGCGTTTTACTGAACTACCAACGCTTAATATTCGCCAAGCAAACGAAGAATGGCTGGGACAGTGGCAGAAATTTTCAGCACGTTGTAAAAAAGAAATTGATGCACTTTCTGGATTTACCGAAGCCACAATTGCTAGAGATTTAGCTGCCGCCTTACCTAATGACTGCGCACTATTTGTTTCATCTTCACGCCCAATAAGAGATCTTGAAGGTTTTGCCACACCGCGTACAGGAGTAACTACATATGCCAACCGTGGTTTAGCTGGCATCGATGGAAATATTTCAACTGCACTTGGCATCGCATCAGCAAGTTCACAAACCTTTGCAGTTCTAGGAGATCTTTCTTTTTTACATGACTTAACTGGATTAATTACGCGAGAGCCGATTAATTGTTGCATTATTGTCATTAATAATGATGGTGGTGGAATATTTTCAACTTTGCCTCAAAAAGGTGTTCAGGGATTTGAAACTGTATTCGGAACACCTCATGGCCTTGATCCTGCGGCAATTGCAGCATCGATGGGAATCAAATCATTTACAATTAACTCACTTGCAGAACTACAGGGAATTATTAGCAAGCCAGTTAATGGAATAAGCGTAGTAGTGGCAAATGTTCCATCGCGTGAAGAGAATGCACAATCTTTAAGCGCAATTTACGACGCTATGAAATCTATTTAACGCAGTGCACTTCGCATTGGAACGAACTTAGCTTCACTTTCTGCAAGTTCTTTCACTGGGTCAGAACCAGCCACAATCCCACAACCTGCAAAAATTCGAATTGAGTCACCATTGATTTGACCACATCGAAGTGCGATTCCTAATTCACCATCACCTGCAGCATCTATCCAACCGACAGGCCCTGCATAACGACCACGTGACATTCCTTCAATTTCACTAATTAGTTGCGCAGCTTTGGGTCTAGGAGTTCCACAAACTGCCGCAGATGGATGCAGTTGTTCCAAAATTGTGAATGCATCTACGTGAGCCAGAGTTTCAGCAAGTGCACCCGTTACATCAGTTGCAAGATGCATAACATTTGCAAGGTGTAATACAAACGGTGATTCAGGAACATTTATTGAAGTGCAAAATGGTTCAATTGCATCGGCCACCGAGCGAACTGCATACTCATGCTCTTCTAAATCTTTTGAAGAGCGAGCAAGTGAACCAGCTAAAGCTAAATCGCGTTCGTCATTTCCCGTTTTACTAATCGTTCCCGCCAGCACTCGCGAAGTAATCATTCCTCGAGTCAAACGGAGCAGCAGTTCAGGGGTCGCACCAACTAATCCTGAGATTGAAAAGTTCCACGTTGATGGATACTCAGTTGATAATGTACGTAAAACTGAGCGAGCATCGATAGAAGTTTTAGCAGTTCCAATTGCATCTCGTGCCAGAACTACTTTATCGAGAACATCTGATTGAATACGATCGACTGCGGTTTGCACTCGCGTTTTCCAAGCAGCATCAGCTTCTCCATCAACTTCCCAAGTTACGGAAACATTTTTTAATTCTTGAACTTCCGCATTGAGTATTGGTTGTGGATCTGAACCAATCCACGTAATCCAAGACTTATCGCCCTTTTTTCCAACAATTACTTTTGGAATGACAAGAACCGATACATCTTCAGGTGAAAATGAAAATGAAGTGAAGAGAACAGGGCCAGTCCCATTTCCATGCACGGTGTTAGTCACAGCAAAACTTTCTAACTGCTTTTGCCACCAGTGTCGTGCATCAGAAAATCTATGAGGGCCACTAACGGTAGTTGTCGCATGAACACCCCAGCCAACAATTCCATCTCCCATTCGAACCCAAGCAAAAGGTTGCGCATCGGGAAGTAAATCAAGCAACGGCAGATGACTGCCAAGTCGCGTAGTTGTTACTGGAGTCAGGGAAGGCATAAGTTCAAATATCGCTAAGCGTTCTTTCGATTTACAAAGCGCCAAAGAAGTGGAAGTGATGTGCCAGCAATTGCAATCTTGATAAATTCACCAACAATGAATGGAGTAAGTCCTGCATTAATTGTCCAACCCCAACTCTGTCCAGTGAAGTGATGAAGCCAAGTCAATCCAAAAGAAAAAGTAATCACACTTGCAATAATCATTGAGGGCAGGGCAGTTGAAAATTTCTGATCTAGGCGTTTGCGGGCAACGAAACCTAAGAAATAAGTTGCAATAAACATTCCAATCAAATAACCACCAGTTGCTCCAGTGATTTTTTCAATTCCAAAACTTTGGCCTGCAAATATCGGCGCTCCAGCAATTCCAGCTAAGAGATATAAAGCGAAAGTGGCTGCACCTAGTGAAAGACCGTATGTGGTTCCGACTAGTAGGACGCCAAGAGTTTGCCCAGTCACGGGTACTGGTGAACCCGGTACAGGAATTGCGATTTGTGCCAAAGCGCCCAGGACCATAACTCCACCAAGGACTAACGTTGCATTGCTTAAAACGCTTGCACGGGGCATTGCCCAGGCACGAAGTGAAGTAGCAGGAAATGACATGGCCAAACCTTTCTCGAAGCAAAGTTGTGGATGAGCCTACTTCAAGGGAGAATACCGATATGTCCAGCGCCAACCTCAATAAAGATCCCGACGAAGTGGCGGCGATGTTTGATGGGGTCGCCAAGCGCTATGACCTGGTCAATGACCTGCTCAGTTTGGGTCAAACCAAGGCGTGGCGTCGGGCGGCGACCAAGATAATCGCCCCAGCCCCTGGAATGGTGATTTTGGATCTAGCCGCAGGGCCGGGCTCATCCTCGGAGCCCCTGCACAAAGCTGGCGCTACCGTTTTTGCCACTGATTTTTCCGAGGGAATGCTGGCGGTAGGTCGAAAAACACGCCCATATCTGAATTTTTCCAAGGCCGATGCTCTAAATCTGCCCTTTGAGGCCAATACCTTTGACGTTGTGACGATTTCTTACGGCCTGCGCAACACTGCCGATTACCCCAAAGCGCTCGCCGAAGCGCTTCGAGTCACAAAACCAGGGGGGCGAATGGTCGTGGTTGAGTTCAGTCAACCAACTTGGGGTCCGTTTCGCACCATTTATACCGAATATTTAATGAAAGCTCTGCCAGCAATTGCCCGAAAAACGGCATCTAACCCCGATGCATATATTTATTTGGCAGAATCCATCCGGGCGTGGCCAGACCAAGCTGGGCTTGCAACGGCGATGGAAAAGGCAGGATGGCTCCAGGTGGGTTGGAAAAACCTCACTGGCGGAGTTGTTGCAGTTCACAGCGGGAAAAAGGGCTAGCGGTTAGCGGCATAGGCCGGGCGACTCTAAGATTTCACACGTGATATCCACATCAAATCCATACGTACCAATCTTGGTGCTAGGGGCGATCGGTTTTGGCTTCGCTCTCATTTCAGTTGTTGCCGGTGCACTGACTGGTCCGACACGTTATAACAGAGCGAAGGCCGATGCATATGAATGCGGAATTGAACCTTCACCACAAGCAGTTGAAGGCGGTCGCTTTCCAGTTAAGTATTTCTTAACTGCGATGCTCTTTATTATTTTTGATATCGAAATCGTTTTCCTTTATCCATGGGCAGTGTCATTTGATTCACTTGGAATTTTTGGCCTTGTTGAAATGGCATTATTTATTGGAACAGTTTTTGTTGCATATGCATATGTTTGGCGTCGCGGTGGATTGGAATGGGATTAACACATGGGTCTTGAAGAGAAAATCCCAAGCGGCTTTTTATTAACGACTGTAGAAAAACTTGCGGGATATATGCGCAAGAACTCGCTGTGGCCTGCAACATTTGGTCTTGCATGTTGTGCAATCGAGATGATGGCAGTTGGTTCAGCTGCTAAATATGACATTTCACGATTCGGCATGGAAGTTTTCCGTGCATCACCACGCCAAGCAGATTTAATGATTGTTGCTGGACGAGTTTCCAACAAAATGGCTCCAGTGCTTCGTCAGATCTATGATCAAATGGCAGCACCTAAATGGGTAATTGCAATGGGAGCATGCGCATCTTCAGGCGGAATGTTTAACAACTACGCAATTGTTCAAGGTGTCGATCACGTCGTTCCAGTTGATATTTATCTTCCAGGTTGCCCACCACGTCCTGAAATGTTGCTCGATGCAATCTTGAAATTGCACGAAAATATCTATGACGAAAAACTTGGTTCAAACCGCGCACAAATCATTAAAGAAGTTGAACTCGCAGCAATGAATGCAAAGCCAACCATTGAGATGAAGGGCTTGCTGGCATAAATGACTCAACAAGGAATGTTTGGTGCTCAAGGCACTGGTGACACATCGGGCTACGGTGGTCTAGTCCGCACTGCAGCATCAACTGGATCATCGGAGCGCCCATACGGTAGTTATTTTGATGAAGTTGCCGATGATTTAGAACGTGCATATCCGCTTTTTTCTGAGGCAATCGAACGCGTTGTTGTTGATCGCGGCGAATTAACCCTGCATGTAAAGCGCGAAAAGCTGGTCGATGTAGCAATGATTTTGCGTGACACATTGAAATTTGAAATGTGCATGGGAGTTTCTGGTGTTCATTACCCAGCCGATACAGGTCGCGAACTTCATGCGGTGTACCCACTACTTTCAATCACTAATAATCGCCGTATTCGTTTAGAAGTTTCAGTTCCAGATTCAGATCCACACATTCCTTCTCTCGTTGAAGTATGGGCTGGTAATAACTGGCACGAACGCGAAACTTTTGACATGTTTGGAATTATTTTTGATTCACATCCTGGCTTAACACGAATTTTGATGCCCGATGATTGGCAAGGACACCCACAGCGCAAAGATTATGCACTCGGTGGAATTGCAGTCGAATACAAAGGCGCAACTACGCCGCCTCCAAATGAGCGGAGAAATTACAAATGACAACATTTGATCCGTATGCACCATCGCGCGATACAACTGAAGGCACGGTTTATTCAGTAACTGGCGGCGACTGGGATTCACTCGTTCAAGAAATCGGTTCAACTAAAGAAGAGCGCGTAGTTGTAAACATGGGCCCACAACACCCATCAACTCACGGTGTACTTCGATTAGTTCTAGAACTT
>CAINRW010000105.1 GCA_903852815.1 uncultured Actinomycetes bacterium | reverse complement strand
TACTTGTTCGACCTTGGCGGGTTGCCCGAGCGGCCAATGGGAGGGGACTGTAAATCCCCCGGCTCTGCCTTCGAAGGTTCAAATCCTTCACCCGCCACCAGTACTACCTCATCATCTTGGAGATCGACATCATGCGAAAACTATTAGCCCTTCTTTTATCCCTTTCAACATTAGCTCTTGTGACGTCGGCCTATGCAGAAGAAACTCCAGCTGCTACACCATCTGCAACTAATACAACTGGAATCTATGCTGTTGGCGACATCGGTCCTGGTGGTGGATTTATTTTTTATGTTGATAAAAAGGGATTCAAGTGTGGCCCTACCTATACAAATACTGGAAGCCCAGAAGGCGGCCTCTGTCATTATCTCGAAGTTGCACCAAGTGGATGGAAGAGCGGCAAGAGCGGCGATTTAGATCCGCGCTATTTCTGGGCAGTAAAATCAAAGATGAAATCTGATGTAGTTGGTATGCCAGACATAATTGTTTCTTCGGAAAAATTCAAAATTGCAAATTTTGGAATTGGGCTTGGCTATAAGAACTCACTTGCAATTATTAAGCAAGGCAATGATGCCAATACATCTGCAGGAGCATCTCGTGCTTACATGGGCGGAATGAAGAATGACTGGTATTTGGCATCATTAGCCGAGGCCAATGAACTATGTAAATGGGCCAGAGGCGTTCCTTCAAAATCTGTTGAAACTGTGTGTGGTGGCGGCAAACTCAATAGTCCTACATATGGAGCGGGATCAGTGGGCCTTATTCAATCTAGCTATGCGACATCTTCTGAAAGTATTGATACTCGAGTATCTAAAAAGTATCGTCATGAGAACATCTGGATTCTTCAGATTTATGATGGGAATAACCCTCATTATCTAACTCCGGATTGTAAGTGCAATAGCTCGTATACCCGTCCGATTCGAGCTTTTTAATTCTTTCTTACAACTAAGACTTAAAAACTTCGCCAAAACCATTTAATTGATACGCGCGCACGTAATCAATTGTCATAGTTGAATTATTCAATGTTGCCCAACTTCCCCCAAATAATCCCACTGCGTTATTTAGAATCAGGAAGAACGGTGCGTTATAGACCCAGTTTGTAGATCGAATTGTTGACGGTGTTTCATCGAGTAAGACCTGACCATCAACGAGAAGTTGGATGTGATTCGGCATCCAGGCAAGAGCATAGAGATGAAAACCATCCGAATAATTCGTGGGTGAAATATTCTCTCCTGCCTCGTACATTTCACCGCCGACTGCATCGGGATAATGAGTTGCACCCGTAGTTCGCTTTGGCTGATCTCCACCGGCCTCTTGAATATCTATCTCCCCAGATGTTGGCCAACCAACGGTGGTGATATTTGTTCCGAGTGCCCAAAAAGCTGGCCAGTTTCCCGAACCTGAGGGAACTTTAATTCGTGCCTCAATGTATCCGTACTTAAATGAAACCTTTCCCTGAGTATCAAGGCGGCCCGAAGTAAATGAACAAACTCCAACATAGCAAGTACCTGCACCAGCGGGAGCTTTACTTATTCGAGTTGTTGTAATAACAAGATTTCCATCAGTTGTTCCATCCTGAGCGATTGCTTCTGGAATGTAATACTGCTGTTCATTGTTGTAACACGTGCCTCCGCCATTTGCGGCAGAGTGACCACAGTAGCGAGAAGTCCAATAGGAAGTACTTGCCTGCGCACCTGCAGTACCTTTGAATTCATCGGACCACAGTAAATTACCAATGACAAATGCTGATGGAGTTGATGTTGGTGCAGGAGTTACAGAATTAGAAGTTGAGATAATATGAACATCAACGATATCCATAGATTGTGATATTTGCGGCAATGTGCCAATTTGTAAAGCGAACTGTCCATAGATTCCGCCATTGGCTTGTGCAAGAGGATCAATTGTTGTCACAGAAATTGTTGAAGGCTCTGCAGAAGTTGAAATATCCTTAATGCTGAAACTGACATAGCCCGAGCTATTAGTAGTGCCCACAAATCGGCCACCATCATTTGTGCCAGAACTATTAGGAATTACAGTGGAGTTATAAATAAATGTTGCGGTACTTCCGCTATACCCTTTATTGGCTTGCAACGTGACATTTTGATTTGCTAAGGGATTACCTAAGGCATTTGTAACTAACCAGGTCAGTGTGAAAGTTGAACCTTGATTGATATAGGCATCCTTATAAGCAAGCCCAGCTCCGTAATACATAGCCCAAGCAGTTGAAAACTGGGTCTTATCAACAACTCCCAATAACGAGGTCGATCCTGCAATTAATTGAGAGCGTGGCAAACCAGTTCCTACTTGAATTGGTTGTGGAGTCGGTGTTGGTGGACTAGGTGTAAAAATAACTGAGGGTGTAGGAGTAGGAGTAGGAGTAGGAGTAGGAGTAGGAGTAGGAGTAGGAGTAGGAGTAGGTAAAGGCGCGGGTGTAACGGAAGGGGTTGGTGTTGGTGCAGGGGTTCCGCCGATTGCAACGGGGGGAGTAATGAGAAATTTGCGGATTACTGACTTAGTTGGCGCAAAACGATTGTTTCCTTTTTGTTTGGCAGTCACCGTACAAGTCCCAACAAGAAGTGCCCGAACATAAAAAGAATTCTTACTTTTAACAAGATCGCAGGTATTAACAGGAGTCGTTTTATAAGAAACAGGAAGGCCGCTTGAGCTCTTAGCTAAAAGTTTTTGAGACGTTCCAATAACTACTGACTTTGTAAGTGGCGGAAAAGCAATTGCCTGCTTGGTTATGGCCCAAGCAGGCAATGCTGGTAATGATAAAGAAAGCGATACAACAATCAAAACCGAGCGAACTTTACGCAATTCAGATGTACCACTTTTCATCTTCATAACATGTAACCCTGAATTGGGTTACGTATAGGAACTACTTCTTCTTTTTGTACCCCTTTGGACATACAGGCTTAACGGCAGAAACCTTTTTGATTAACTTGCCCTTAATGCATGTGATTGTAGTTTTCTTAGCAACCGCCTTTGCAGGTGCTGCATAAACATCAAAGGTAACCAAATCAACATCTGCATCTATGTCTCCAAAGCCAGGAATTATTGGTTTGATAGTTCCAAAGAGACGTGCACCTTTTGCTGCTTGATTAGCAACTGCAGGTGCTGATTCAGGTGAACTAGTGTCTGTATTCTTCAATACGAAAGTAACTTCACCTGCAGCATTTGTTGTTCCCTTTAGTTCAGCACCAAAAGTTGCATCTGTTGCAGCTGGGGCTGTGATCTTTGTTGAGCCACTACTCCAATTAGCTTTAGAACCACTATACGGAGCGTCTACTTGGATCTTAACTTCGGTATTTGCTGCTGGAGTTGTTCCATCAGTTGTAACTTTATATTTCAACGTCAGAGTTGAACCAGTTTCAACATATGTGTACCAAGCTTTAGTTTTAGCCGTATACCACTGAGCTATATCGGAAGTGGTATCAACGCTGTTTGCCGATGTATACGCAGGTGATACCAATCGCATTGATGGAACAGGCTTTGCAACTACGGGTGCAGGCGTCGTAGTAGTTGTTGATGAAATTCCTTCAGGAACAGAAACTGCAACATCAAAAGTTACAAGATCTACGTCTGCTTCCTTGTCACCCTTGCCTGGATAAATTGGCTTCATCGTTCCATAAAAACGTGCCGGAGTAATTTTGGCACGATCCATTGCTAATGAAGTTGGTGCATTCTCAAGGCCACTTGTATCCGTATTTTGAATTACAAAAACTACATCACCATTTGCATCTGTAGTTCCCTTTAATTCTGCACCGAAAGTTGCATCAGTTGCTGCGGGGGCTTTGATTGTTGTTGAACCACTGATCCAGTTGGCTTTTGAACCACTATATGGAGCATCAACTTGAAGTGATATCTGAGTATTTGCTGCCGCAGTTGTCCCATCTGTTGTCACATGGTATTTCAACGTCAGAGTTGTTCCTGCTGCAATGTATGTGTAATACGCCTTGGTACCGGCTGAGTAATATTGCGAAATATCACCTGTCGCATCAACGCTATTAGTTGGGCCATAAACAGGGCTTACCAAACGAATTGACGGCAAACCCGCTGCATTGACTGATTGCAACGAAAGCGTTGAACCAATTAATGCAGCAATCACTGCGGATATAAATCCGACTTTAGAACGAATTTTCATTGTGCTCTCTTTCTTAGAAGTAAAATTACTTAACAGTGATCTTTGATGTGTAGGTCTTGCCAGCGATCGTGACTTTTACGACCTTTGCGCCAGGCTTGACGGTGTAAGTAAATCCTTGGTTTGAGACAGTAACTTTTTCAGTCTTTGCCTTTAAGCCAGTGATTTCAACTTTTGCACTCTTTCCGGATGCGCCAGCAATTCCAAGAGTCAGGATTGACTTGCCACCTGACTTAGAAGCGCTCGTGCTTATTGAGATTGATGAAGCGGCTCCAGCTGGTGATCCAACAAAGTGGAATTCAGTCATGTCAGCCACATCTGCAGTTGGTCCGGCGATTTCTGGGAAAATCTGGCTGAATACAGCACCTTTCGTCGGATCATTGTTGACTCCCGCAGCAGTTGTCGCGGCAGCAGCCTCACCCTTTGTATCGGTGTTCTTGAGTGAAAAGACTACGAAACCATATCCATCTGTTGTGCCTTCAAGAAGTGCTTGATCGTTTCCTTGAGAGCTATCTTTCTTAGGATCTGTTGCAACTTTGCCATTAGTCATTTTTGCATTTGATTTGCTGTATGCCTTATTTACATGCAATTTAACTGTTTGATTTGCAAGTGCTTGACCATTGTCATCAGTTACTTTGTAGACCAAGTTTATTGTTGACCCAGTTGGTACGTAAGCCTGGCGGAAGGAAATACCTTTCGCATACCAATTGTTATCGACACTAAATGTCTTTTCTAGATCATCACGATGAATAGAATTAGTGTCATCTAGAACTGGTGACACCAAGCGAATTGTTGGATGCGTGGCTGAAACAACAGGAGCACTCGTTGGAATGTAGTAGTGGAACTCAGAAATCACAGAGTGGTCTGGTTTTTCACCAGCGATTTCAGGGAGCATCTGTGAATGTAAATCATTGAGACCATCTTCACTGATATTCGGTGCAGAAGTCCAAGATTCTGGTTGAGGCTCACCAAGTGGTGCACGATCTAAATTCTTTACTTCAAAGGTCACATTTCCGTAGGCATCCGTTTTATGAACAACGTTTGCTTGATCTAGAGGTGGCTTATCGACTCCCTTAGTAACCGCATTATCTACCTGCAAAATTGAAGTTGATGTGCTGTAACCCTTGTTAATACGTAACTTCACGTCTTGGCCAACAAGTGGCTTACCATCTTTATCGGTCACGTGATATGTCAAGTTAATCGTTGATCCAACTGGCACGAATGAGCGTTGATAAATTAATCCCTCACCGAACCAACCATTTCCAACCCAACCATTAGCCATCTTCTGATTTGCTGCTGCTTCACTTGTATTTGAAGCATCAAGTACAGGACTAAGAAGCACAAGGTGTGCATCAGTTGGTGCGGCAGCGACTGCTGGCATGACTGCAAAGAATGAGAGACCGATTGCAGCAGCAAACGTTCCTACAATCGCAGTGATTTTGCTCTTTATTCTCATCTGTTGGTGCCTTTCCTAGGGTCTTTTCTATGGGTGTCAGATATATAAATCAACCTTTAACTGCGCCGTCCATAACGCCACTTACTAATCGGCGGCCGACGAAGATAAAGAGAATCAGCAATGGTGCAGTTGCTAAGAAAGCACCGCCCATTTGTAGTGCGTAATCAAGGCCATACATCGGCTTCAATTGCGTCAAAGCCACTTGCAACGTGAAGTGATGTGGATTTTGCAAAATAATCGTTGGCCACAAGTAATCATTCCAAGCAGCCAAGAACGCGAAGAGTGCAAGCACAAAGCTACTTTGACGAATAATCGGCAAAACTATGCTGAAAAATATTCGTGGAACCGAAGCGCCATCGATGCTTGCAGCTTCGAGGAGTTCATTTGGAATTTGGGCATCAATAATCTGCCGCATCCAGAAAACACCAAAAGCGGTAACTAAGGCCGGAACAATCAATCCCAAAAGCGAATCAATCATATGTAAATTCTTAATTAACATGAAGAGAGGAATGATTCCAAGTTGACTCGGCAACATCATTGTTCCAACAACAAAGAGAATGAAAGATTTACGTCCTCTGAAGTCTAATTTTGCAAAAGCAAAACCTGCAACTGCTGAAAACATCACTTGTGCCACGGCAATTGAGATGCCAACAATAAATGTATTGAGCAAAGCGCTATTGAAAAAGACGCCTTCAGCGCTCATAACCTTTTTAGCAACGATCAAGAATCGGCCACCCGGTATTAATGATGGAGGACTTTTAGAGATCTCAGCATTTGTATTAGATGCAACAACAAACATCCAATAGAAAGGAAATATAGATAAAAACGTGATCGTGGCTAAAAAGAAATAGCTAAGTGGCGAAGTACGGTGCCAGCGTGGAATTTTGTTTTTCATCGGGTACCGTCATTCGAAATTTTGCGGGTAATAAAGAAGTTAATAACAGAAATAATGAGCACAATGAAGGTGATCATGATGCCAATTGCAGCTGCGTAACCATATTTATTATTGACAAATGCTTGATTAAATAGGAATAGCGTGAGAGTCAAGAACTGCTTACTTGAACCGCCATCAGCAGCTAACTGTTGAGGCTCGGCAAAAACCTGTAACCCGCCAATGGTTCCAACGATTAAAACGAAAGTAATGGTGTTTTTCAGCTGAGGCAAAGTGACAAATCTAAACTGTTGCCACTTTGAAGCACCATCTACTGATGCTGATTCGAAGAGTTCATCTGGAATTGCCAGCATTGATGCCAGGAAAATAAGAGTGTTGTAACCAACCCAACGCCAAGTAATCATGGTTGCAATTGCAACATGGCTGGGAATTACACCTTCAATGAAATCGATATGGTGATCAAGGCCGGCAAGGGAAAGAAGGCCATTGATAATTCCAAAATCTCTTCCAAAGAGTTGACCAAAAACAATCGTAATTGCAATAACGGAGGTGATATTTGGGACGAGAAGGATGGTACGGAAAAAGGATTTTGCCTTCAGTCGTGTATTGCGCATGATTGCGGCAAGCCCAATTGCCATAAACATTTGTGGGAATGTAGAAAGCGCCCAAATGCTAAAAGTATTTCGAATCGCTAACCAGAAATCAGAATCCTGTAAAAGAATTGAAAAATTCCTTAGTCCAGTGAACTCTGAACCACCCAAAGGATCCCAGCGAAAAAATGAAATGTAAACGGAGTAAACAACAGGTGCCAAACCAAAGACAAGGAACATAATCAAGAACGGGGCAACAAATAGATGACCCCATCGACCATTTAAGGATTTAACTCCTGGAAAGACTTCTTGTTTCTTATTTTTTTTCCAGGGCGTAAGGGGGGCCTTTCGGCCCACCTTACGTTCTAGTAATTGACTCATTTATGTTCCTTAATTGTTAAGTAGTACGTTGATTAGTTATTTACTACTTTTTTCAGGTCCGTTAGAACCTGTGCCCAAGATTTTGCGGGAGTCATCTTCTTTGCAGCTACTCGACCCAAACCGGCACCGATTGCTTGATCAATTGCACGTTGCAACTTTCCTTCAAAGATCGGCTTTAACTTTGAAACACCTTCTGCATAAATCTTCCCAACTGGCGCATTGTTAAAGAATGGATCCTTGAAATTTAGTAGCGCTGGATCTTTATAAGTTGATGACGCTGCAGGGAAGAGGCCATATGTCTTAAAGACTTTGAGTTCTTGTTCTGGCGCTAAGTACCAAGTCAAGAAGTCATATGCTGCTTGCTTATTCTTTGCATAAGAAGGAATGGTTAATTGAGTTCCACCTTGGTTACCACCGCTAACAGGCAAATTTGCAATATCCCACTTACCTGAAGTATCTGGCGCTTGAGCCTTGATGTAATCCATCATCCAAGCTGGTGCAAGAATCGTTGCAAAAGTTCCCTTATTCATTCCGATATTCCAGTCAGATGTGTACTGACCGATGCGAGTACCAATTCCAGATTCAGTAGCTTTGATAGTTGTATTCCAAGCTTTCTTAACTTGTGGGTTGGTGTCATACGTCAACTTGCCCATATCAGTTCCGTCATTCTTGTAATACTTTTCAGTTCCTTGGTTCATGATTGCGGCATAAATTGTTCCTGCGTTATCAATGAAACCTTTTCCAGCTTTCTTATCCGCTGCAGACAATTTAGTCATGTACTTCTGGCCAGTTGCAATAAATGCTTCCCACGTTGGCCAAAGTTTGCTTACTGCCGCGCGGTCAGTTGGCAATCCAGCTTTCTTAAATAGATCAACGCGATATGCAACTTCAAGTCCGCCGACATCGGTAGGAATTCCGATGACGCTATCGTCATATGCAACACCTTGTTCCCAACGCCATGACAAGTAATCCTTTTTTAATTCAGTTGCTGACAAACCAGCGGCGATTCCAGCGGAAGCGTTTGCATCAGAAGTTTTCATCTGGCGAAGATCTTGGAAACACTTTGGATATGAACGCCAGTAACCTGAATAAGAAACTTCTACTGCAACGATATCTGGACCAGTCTTTGAGGTACAGGCAGTAACCATGTTTGTTCCATTGAGTGGATCAAGATCAGATTTCTTGATTGAAAGTGTCACTTCAGGATGCAGCGCTTTATATTCAACTACCAAGTTACGTTGAATAACATCACCAAAAGTCCAAATTGTGATTGTGACAGGGTCAGCGGCTTTAGCTGGCGTAGTCAACACTCCGGTACTAATAGCTAAAGCGGCAATAACTGCTAAACCAGTTTTAGCTTTCCATGTCTTGCGCATACCTGCTCCTTATTAATAGAAAAATGTTTTGGGCGAAATATCCTTAAAAAACCACCGTCATTAAAAAGACCTGTATTGTCTGTTATGAAAGCGGTTTCACAGTATTGTAGTAAACTCCAGCCATGCCTTTAGTGCAAGGCAGGTTAGGCTTAAAAACTAAATTGTTACCAAAGCGTGATGGAGCAAAAATGTCAGCGATAAAATTGAAAGTGTCCGCAGTATTCGTAGTTTCAGGGATCGTCCTGGCTGGATTCACTGCCCCAGGAAGTGTCGCTGCACCAAAACCTAAAGTCCTAAAACTTCTTTGGTCCGATGAATTCACTGGCAAGAAAGGCACGTTGCCAAGTGCCAAGACGTGGTCATACGATTTAACAAATTCTTATGGCTGGGGTAATTCTGAACTGGAGTACTACACGCAAAAGCCTGCCAACGTGTCGTTAGACGGTAATGGCAAGTTATTAATTACTGCAAATCGAATCTCAGACACATCCGGCTTCCAAGTTGGAGATGTACCTGGCACGGAAAAAATTCTTAATGCATGCCCAGAATGTCAATTTACAAGCGCAAAAATAAAAACTTCTAAGAAAGTCGGATTTAAATACGGCCGCTTAGAAATACGAATGAAAAATCCAGCGGGCGTAGGTACGTGGCCGGCATTTTGGATGCTTGGCAATGACTTATTGAGTGGAAATCCTTGGCCTGAGTGCGGCGAAATCGACATCATGGAAGCCCGTGGATTTATGCCCGAAGCTGCCTTCGGAACCATTCATGGTCCAAATTTTGCCAATGGAAACTTTGGTGGTTATGGATCCACTTTCAACAATGGTGTCCCACTAAGCGATAATTTTCATACCTTTGCAATCGAGTGGAAAAAGAATCAGATGGATTTCTACGTGGATGACAACATGTACTTATCAGTTAGTCCAAAAGACATTGCACCTGGGCGCTGGGTTTTCAACCAAGAGTTCTTCATGATTCTCAACCTTGCAATGGGCGGAGAATTCACTGGGGACATAGATCCTGCGCTCAATCAAGCACAAATGAGCATCGACTACATCCGCTTCTACTCGCTTAACGGCATCGGAAAAGTCGTTAAG
The DNA here is from genome assembly GCA_903852815.1 of uncultured Actinomycetes bacterium. Taxonomy (GTDB): domain Bacteria; phylum Actinomycetota; class Actinomycetes; order Nanopelagicales; family Nanopelagicaceae; genus Planktophila. The sequence continues at coordinate 421 of CAINRW010000105.1, read as the reverse complement.
CACTAGCACTCATGCTTGAAATAGCTTTATAACAATTCAATAAACTTTTCAATATTCATCAAGATTCCACTTGCCAGTTACCTTGAAACCGCTTTCAATACTCTATGAAAGCGGTTCCAAAACTTTTGGCGCTTTTGCGTGCACCCTCGTGAAAGGAATGGAAGATGAAATTACAAACAACTGGAAGTGCAATAAGGAAAAAAATATATTCCTTGCTTGCAATTTCTTCTTTAGCTTTTACAGGGTTGGTCGGATTAGCGACTCCTGCACAGGCCAACGGAGCAGAAACAATCACTTTTGATTCGACACAATATGTCACCAGCAATACTGGTGATGGCTACTTCAAAGTAGTTGCAGATTCAAAGACAGTTTCAGGTTATGGTCACGCCGAATGGGCGCCTTGGGCAACAGGAAACGCCCT
>CAINRW010000104.1 GCA_903852815.1 uncultured Actinomycetes bacterium | reverse complement strand
GTGTTTTATCTTCAGAGATTGTGGATTTGCACCGACAAATTCTTGAATCAATGGAATTGCCTATTTCGTACTCACGGCAATATTGGTCCGAGCTTTATCCACTACTTGCCCTCGATAAAAAATCTAGAGGCAGATCGCTTCGCTTTGTTGGCATAACCGATATTGGAAATGTAGTTCGAATTGAGGATGCTAGTGAAAGTGAATTAGCAACTGCGTATGAGAGGATAAGTTCATGAAAATTTTGGTAATAAACGGACCAAATTTAGCTCGCTTAGATATCCGCGACTCTTCAATCTATGGAGATTTAAATTATCAGGAGTTGCAATCACTCATAGAAAATTCTGCCAAAACCGCTGGGTTCGAAGCTGATGTTCGCCAAAGCAATGATGAGGCCACAATTATTTCATGGCTTCATGAAGCCGCAGATTCTAAAATCCCCGTCATTATCAATCCCGCTGCTTTTACACATTATTCGTATGCAATTAGAGATGCAGCTGAGTTACTAACTAGCCCCTTAATTGAGGTTCACCTATCAAATCCAATGGCTCGCGAAGAATTCAGACATACATCAGTGATTTCTGGTGTAGCAACGGGAACTATCGCCGGTTTTGGGCCAAATTCATATGTTTTGGCGATCAATGCGCTAAAAGCCTTACTTGGCTAAAGGCCAAATAACTCAGAAAATGCAGGTATTCTTTAGCCCTTGCCATTGAACACCAATGGTCGAAATATTTATTACATGACTGGAGTTTGAACTGTGGCAACAACGGCTGATCTAAAAAATGGAATCACACTCGAAATCGAATCACAGCTCTGGACAGTAGTTGAGTTCCAGCATGTAAAGCCGGGCAAAGGTCCAGCTTTCGTTCGTACAAAGTTGAAGTCAGTTCTGACTGGAAAAGTAATTGATCGTACGTTTAACTCTGGTGTAAAAATTGAAATCGCGATTCTTGAAAAGCGCGATATGCAGTATTTGTACAAAGAAGGCGATGATTTCGTATTCATGGATAGCAAGACATATGACCAGATGACTATCCCGGCTGCCGTCGTAAGTGACATGGCAAACTACATGTTAGAAAACACAGATGCTGTTGTAGCAATTAACGAGGGCAATCCGCTCTACATCGAACTTGCGGCATCGGTTCCACTTCGAATTACGTACACTGAACCTGGTATCCAGGGAGATCGTTCCTCTGGCGGCACAAAGCCAGCAACTGTTGAAACTGGAATTGAAATTCAAGTTCCACTCTTTATCAAGCAGGATGAGATTGTCATGGTTGATACACGGGATGGGTCTTACCAAGGTCGCGCTAACTAGTGTCAGCTAGAAGTAAGTCTCGAAAACAAGCGTTAGATCTTTTATTCGAATGCGATATTCGCGGGACTAATGCTCTTGAGATTTTGAATCTTCGAGACGTGGTCGAAGAAGGTCCTGATGCGCGTCCAATTCGTGAGTACACACGAAAATTGGTGACAGGTGTTAATGATAATTCTCGAAAAATCGATGAATTAATCATGACCTACGCCCAAGGCTGGGATATGGATCGACTGCCTAACGTGGATAGAAATATTCTTCGCCTAGGAATTTATGAAATCCTTTGGGAAAGTGAAATTCCAGATGGTGTTGCCATTGATGAAGCTTTAGATCTTGCTAAAGCATTATCAACAGATGATTCTGCGCAGTACATTCACGGCGTACTCGGTCGCATCGCTTCGCTTAAGACAAGTATTTCTATCTAGTAATAAGTAGTTTGTGCTCCTGAAGTAAAGAAGTAGTTTGTTGCATCGTCAAGTTGAGCATCATCGAAATATTTTGCGCATCACTTACTCGAAGTGAGAGTAGTTGGGCATTGAAATCATTTCTCTGGTTCAGAATTCCAGTCAGATAGGAAGAAATTACAACGGTAGTCATTTTTTTCTGTGCTATTTCATTGTTTAGCAGCGATCTCAATTCACGCACATCGATTACTAGCGATTGAGCCTGCCTTGATTCCGCCTCCTTTCCTGAAAGTAGGAAGTTGAGTGGGATTTGATAAAAATCTGCAATCTCGATTGCTTTGCTGACGCTTAAAGCGCGAGTGCCACGTTCGTAGGCACCCATTGAAACTGCGCCGAGCCGTCCATGGCTCATCTTTTCAATCTGTTTAAGGGTTAAAGTGCGCTTGCGTCGAATGGTGCGAAGTCGAGCGGAAATATCAATAAGTTGATTGGTCATGTGTCGAGGTTATTCCTATGGCAGGAGACACAGCGCAGATATCCACAGCTTTGCAACGTCCCTGATATAGTTTGCGACGCATCCTTTAACGACCCATCCAGCGAGGTGGGGAAGGAGATTTATATGAGCGTAGCCCTGTCCGCACAAGATATGTCGCGTGCGTTGACGCGTATTTCCCATGAGATTCTTGAAAAAAACCATGGCTCTACAAATTTAGTTTTACTTGGAATTCCCACCCGGGGTGCCCATTTGGCATCACGAATCTCCACAATCATGAGTGGGATTGAGGGTCGCGAGATTCCCGTGGGAACCCTCGACATCACACTGTATCGAGATGATCTTCGACTACGACCTCCACGAACAATCATGGCAACGTCTATTCCTGCTTTCGGAGTTGAAGGCCGGGACCTTATTTTAATTGACGATGTACTTTTCTCCGGGAGAACCATTCGAGCAGCCCTGGATGCCTTGGGTGAAGTTGGGCGGCCTGCAAGTGTGCAACTAGCGGTCCTGATAGATCGCGGACATCGCCAATTACCTATTCGCGCGGATTTTGTTGGAAAAAATCTACCTACTTCTCGCGAGCAAACTGTAAAAGTACAAATTGAAGAGGTAGATGGAACTGATGAAGTAACAATTGAGGGGCAAGGCTAAAAGATGCGCCACTTACTCTCAATCAGTGATCTTTCAGCACATGAAGCAATTTCAATTTTAGATACCGCAACGGAGCTAGCAAGAATCAGTGATGGGCAAACAAAGAAATTGCCTACACTTCGAGGCAGAACGATTGTAAATCTATTTGCCGAAGACTCAACTAGAACGCGAATTTCTTTTGAAGCCGCAGCTAAAAGACTTTCCGCCGACGTCATTAATTTTTCGGCCAAGGGATCAAGTACCAGCAAGGGCGAATCACTTAAAGATACTGCTCAGACTTTGCAGGCCATGGGTGCAGATGCAGTAGTGATACGACATTCAGCATCTGGTGCTGCGCAACGTTTAGCCGATCTTGAATGGATGTCGGGCAGCGTAATAAACGCCGGCGATGGAACACATGAACATCCGAGTCAAGCGCTACTAGACGCATTCACCATTCGTAAGCATTTAGGTAAGGGTTCACGTGATCTTGCAGGTATTCGTGTTGCCATTGTCGGCGATGTTTTACATTCGCGAGTCGCCCGCTCAAACGTGCTCTTACTTTCCTTATTGGGTGCTGATGTTGTTCTTGTAGCACCACCAACATTGTTGCCAGTTGGTGTTGAAAGTTGGCCAGCTTCGGTCTCTTTTGATTTCGATTCTGTAATTCCCAATGTTGATGCAATTATGATGTTGCGAGTTCAACAGGAAAGAATGACCGATCTCTTTTTCCCTAATTCGCGTGAATATTCCCGTTATTTCGGCTTGAATTCTGAGCGAATGTCGAAAATGGCAACTCACGCCATTGTGATGCATCCGGGACCAATGAATCGTGGTCTTGAAATTAGTGCAGATGTTGCAGATAGCGCCCGTTCTGTAATTGTCGAACAAGTAACCAATGGAGTGAACGTGCGAATGGCGATTCTTTACGTTTTACTTGCAGGTGGAGCTTTGGAAGTTGGTGCCAATTCATGACAAGTGCACAGTATTTAATTAAAGGCGCATCGATTCTCGGTGTTGATTCTTCGGATCTACTGATTTCAAATGGTGTGATTGCTCAAATCGCCCCAACTATCACCAATGATGCAGCCACGATTATTGATGCTAAAGGCTCAATCATTCTGCCCGGCTTAGTGGACTTACATACCCATGTTCGTGAACCAGGACGTGAAGATTCGGAAACTGTTTTAACTGCTAGTAGGTCTGGTGCAAAAGGTGGCTTTACTGCGCTCTCGGCGATGGCGAATACTTCACCGGTCGCAGATACTGCCGGAGTTGTAGAGCAAGTATTTCGTTTGGGTCAAGAAGCAGGATTGCTTGACGTGTTTCCAATTGGTGCCGTCACGCATGCTTTAGAAGGAAAGCAGTTATCTGAAATTGGAGCAATGGCAGATTCGATTGCAAAGGTTCGAGTATTTAGCGACGACGGAAATTGCGTTTCGGATCCATTAGTAATGCGCCGCGCACTTGAATACATCCGCAAATTCGATGGTGTAATCGCACAACATGCACAAGAACCTCGACTGACTGTCGGTGCGCAAATGAATGAGGGTGAAATAAGTTCCCGGCTTGGATTAAAGGGTTGGCCAGCAATTGCAGAAGAAGCCATCATCGCGCGCGATGTCCTATTGGCTGATCATGTGCATTCTCGTCTTCACATTTGCCATGTAACTACAGCTGGGGGAGTAGAGATTATCCGATGGGCAAAAGCTCGCGGAATTGAAGTTACTGCCGAAGTTACTCCTCACCACCTTTTACTTACCGATGATTTAGCTATTTCTTATGATCCAGTTTTCAAGGTCAATCCACCGCTTCGCACCCAGAAAGATGTTGAAGCACTAAGAGAAGCACTTGCAGATGGAACGATAGATATTGTTGCAACTGATCACGCTCCACATTCAAGTGAATCGAAAGATTGCGAATGGCAGGAAGCAGCCTTTGGAATGATTGGTTTAGAGAGTGCACTTTCGATAGTAAATAAAACTATGATTGAAACCAAACTGCTTGACTGGGCTGCAGTGGCAGACAGGCTTTCATTAACACCTGCAAAAATAGGTAGATATAGCGACCATGAAATGGGAATAGCTGTAGGCGCACCTGCGCACATTACGATTATCGATCCAAGCAAGAATTGGATGGTGGATCGCGATTTGGTGCTTTCCAAGAGTCGCAATACACCTTTCCATGGCATGGAATTACCTGGTGTGGTCACCCATACTTTCTTTCGAGGTCGCGCTACTGTAATCGATGGTCACGTCACACAGAGAGCGAGTATGTAAATGTCACTTGCATATTTGGTTTTCGATGATGGACGAATTTTTGAAGGCAAGTCCTGGGGAGCAACTGGAAAAGTTTTCGGTGAAGCTGTATTCCAAACAGGTATGACTGGCTATCAAGAGACCCTTACCGATCCTTCATATCATCATCAAATCGTGATCATGACTGCGCCGCATATTGGAAATACCGGCATGAATGATGATGATAATGAGTCCTCGAAAATTTGGGTAGCAGGATTTGTGGTTCGAAACCCAACTACTTTAACTTCCAATTGGCGTTCACAAAATGACCTTGAAGCCGAATTAGTGTCACAGCAAATCGTGGGTATTCAAGGCGTAGACACTCGTGCAATTACTCGACACGTTCGAGATCGAGGCGCAATGCGCGTCGGGATTTTTTCATCTCTAGATCAAAGCCGTGAAGAGATGGTCATCGAAGTCCGTAAAGCGCCGTTAATGGCTGGTGCATTTTTAGTTAGAGATGTTTCAACGCCCACAAAATATATCGTCCCTGCAGTGGGTAAAAAGAAGTTCACAGTCGCCGCGATAGATTTAGGAATTAAGGCCGCAACTCCACGAATGTTGTCCCAACGCGGAGTAGAGGTGCATGTGATGCCTTACGATTCCACACTGGATGAAATTAAATCGATTAATCCTGACGGAGTATTTCTCTCAAATGGCCCAGGAGACCCGGCTACCATGAGCGCAACAATTGAACTTGTTCGATCAGTGTTAGCAGCTGAAATTCCGATTTTTGGAATTTGCTTCGGGCACCAAATTCTCGGTCGTGCACTAGGTTTTGAAACCTATAAATTGCAATTTGGTCATCGAGGAATAAATCAACCTGTTCTAGATAAAAATACAGGCAAAGTTGAAATCACGGCGCACAATCATGGTTTCGCACTTGAAGCACCAACGCAAGGTCAGTTCACAACAGTTTATGGCCAGGGCGAAGTTACTCATGTGAATCTCAATGATGGAGTAGTTGAAGGTTTACAACTACTTGACCGTCCAGCTTTCTCTGTTCAATATCATCCAGAAGCTGCCGCAGGTCCACATGATGCGGCTTATTTATTCGACCGTTTTGTTGAGTTGATGGCAAAGAAAGTGAGTGTCTGATGCCTTTAGATACATCAATAAAGACGGTTTTAGTTATTGGCAGTGGACCAATTGTTATTGGCCAGGCATGCGAATTCGATTACTCGGGCACACAAGCTTGTCGAGTTTTGCGTGCCGAAGGAATTCGTGTTGTCCTTGTCAATTCCAATCCCGCAACGATTATGACGGATCCAGAATTTGCTGATGCAACATATATCGAACCAATCACCCCGGAAATCATTGAGCAAATTATCGCCCTCGAAAAACCTGATGCAGTTTTAGCAACTCTTGGCGGTCAAACCGCACTTAATGCGGCAATTGGATTACATGAACGTGGCACATTAGCGAAATATGGTGTGAAGTTAATTGGTGCTGATGTAAAAGCAATTGAACGCGGAGAAAACCGAGAGCTTTTTAGAACCATTGTTGAAAAAGTTGGTGGTGAATCAGCAAAGTCGATTATCTGTCACACCATGAATGAAATCATCGCTGCTGTTCAGAACCTTAACTACCCAGTCGTTGTTCGTCCATCTTTTACAATGGGAGGACTAGGTTCAGGAATTGCATTTAACGAAGAAGAGCTGCGTCAGATCGCCGGTGCTGGACTTCGACACAGTCCAACATCTGAAGTTTTGCTAGAAGAGTCGATTCTTGGTTGGAAAGAGTACGAACTCGAAGTTATGCGTGATAGAAAAGATAACGTTGTAATTGTTTGTAGTATCGAAAATCTTGATCCTATGGGAGTCCATACAGGTGATTCAATAACTGTAGCGCCAGCAATGACTTTGACTGACGTTGAATATCAAAAACTTCGCAATCTTTCCATAGATATTATTCGAGAAGTTGGTGTTGATACCGGTGGTTGTAATATTCAATTTGCAGTAAATCCACTTAACGGTCGCATCATCGTTATTGAAATGAATCCTCGTGTCTCACGGTCAAGTGCATTAGCTTCAAAAGCGACAGGTTTTCCTATCGCAAAAATCGCAACCAAGTTAGCAATTGGCTACACATTGGATGAAATCAAGAACGATATCACGCAAGTTACGCCAGCATCTTTTGAGCCAACCCTTGACTATGTAGTGGTAAAAGTTCCCCGCTTTGCTTTTGAAAAATTTGCCGACGCCGATCCACGTTTGACCACAACTATGAAGTCTGTCGGCGAAGCTATGGCGATTGGTCGCTCTTTTTCAGAAACGCTCATGAAGGCGTTACGCTCCCTTGAAAGATCAGAAGCGATTTTTTCCTGGCCTGAAATAGATGTACAGGAGCGCGAACGTTTACTAGTTTCTATGCAAATACCTACCGAGTATCGATTACAACAAGTTCAAAAAGCGCTGTGGGCGGGTGCAACTATCGAACAAGTTTTTTCAGCGACGAAAATTGATCCTTGGTATTTACGACAAATAGAACTCATCAACGAGCAAGCAAAAATTCTTGCCGAACCAGGCGAGTTAACGATGGATCTTTTGTGCGATGCGAAGAGCCAAGGTTTTTTCTGATGCGCAGATTGCAACTTTACGTGGCTTGAGCGAAGAAGAAGTACGCCGAAGTCGCCATCATCTAGGAATCAGACCCGTGTATAAAACCGTTGATACGTGTGCTGCAGAGTTCGAGGCATTTACTCCTTATCATTATTCAAGTTATGAACGTGAAACCGAAGTTCGCACCCGTTTGGCACCAGCGGTAATCATTCTGGGAAGTGGCCCAAATCGAATTGGCCAAGGAATTGAATTTGATTATTCATGTGTTCACGCATCATTTGTTCTTCGCGACTCTGGTTTTGAAACTATTATGATTAACTGCAATCCAGAGACTGTTTCAACTGATTATGACACTAGTGATCGGCTCTATTTTGAACCTTTAACTCTTGAAGATGTGATTGAAGTAGTTCACGCCGAGATGGCTGCAGGTCCGGTTTTGGGAGTAATCACTCAGCTGGGTGGACAAACACCATTAGGGCTAGCAGCGGGGCTTAAGGCTGCTGGAATTAATATTTTGGGAACGAGTCCCGAGGCGATTAATTTGGCGGAAGAACGCGGCGCTTTCGGAAATATTTTGCATGAACAAGGTCTGACAGCCCCCGAATTTGGAATGGCTTCCTCTCAATTAGAGGCACTAACAATTGCACAACGAATTGGCTATCCAGTGCTTGTGCGCCCATCCTTTGTTCTTGGTGGTCGTGGCATGGAAATTGTCTATGACGATGCAGCTCTCGGTGGTTTTATTTCAAGAGCAACAGATATAACACCTAATCATCCCGTTCTTGTTGATCGATTCCTTGACAGCGCTATAGAAATAGATGTTGATGCTTTGTATGACGGAGTGGAACTTTTCCTTGGCGGAGTCATGGAGCACATCGAAGAGGCAGGAATTCATAGCGGAGATAGTGCGTGCGTGCTTCCTTCGATGACAGTTACTGCAGAACAGATGCTTGAGATTCGTGAAGCAACAGAAAAAATTGCGAAAAGCGTAGGAGTGCGCGGTTTAATCAATATTCAATTCGCATTAGCGGATTCTGCGTTATATGTCTTAGAGGCAAATCCGCGTGCATCGCGAACAGTTCCTTTTGTCAGTAAGTCAACTGGTGTTCCACTTGCAAAGGCGGCGGCACGTATTTCAGTTGGTGCAACGATTGCTGAGTTACGTGCAGAAAAACTTCTTCCACTCACGGGTGATGGAATCGCTCGAGGAGTCTCGGTCAAGGAAGCAGTTTTACCGTGGAACAGATTTAGAAGAAGTGATGGAAGAGGTGTTGATGCCGTACTTGGCCCAGAGATGAGATCTACGGGTGAAGTTATGGGAATTGCACCAACTTTTGGCGAGAGTTATGCGAAGAGTCAAATTGCAGCTTTTGGGCCACTTCCAAAATCGGGAACGGTTTTCATTTCATTAGCCGATAAAGATAAAGAATCAGGAGTCGATGCAGCGATAGGTTTACAAGCGTGCGGATTCAAAATTCTTGCAACTGAAGGTACGGCAAAATTCTTAGCCACTAAAGGTGTTACTTGCACAACGGTACGAAAGAACTCAGAAGGTACTGGGCCTATGGGTGAGCGAACAATCGTGGAGATTATTAATTCTGGAGATATTGATTTAGTTATCAATACCCCAGTTGGTCGCGGTACACGTCAAGATGGTTGGTTAATTCGCACCGCATCGGTTCAACGTTCGATTCCGATTATCACAACTACCGCGGGATTTAGCGCCGCAGTTGAGGGTATTCGATTCTTACAAGCAAATAAGCTTTCAATAAAATCTTTGCAGAAATGGTTAGCACCATAATGGCTCTGATCAATAAAAATGCTGCAAATATCTTTGCAACTGTCGTAAGCAATAAGCGCGTAGGGCAATATCACCAACTAATCGTCAATATTGGTGAGCAAGCAAATTTTTGTAAACCTGGAAATTTTGTGGCCATATCTGTTGGTGGAGAAAATTCACGAATGGTTTTACGTAGAGCTTTTGCGATCTCGCGAGTCTCAACTAGTACAACAGTTGGTGGGACCATGGAGTTGATTGTTGCTCCCCATGGTCAAGGAAGTCGTTGGCTATGTTCTGCGCAAGAAGGCGCAGAACTAGATGTGATTGTCCCGCTAGGTAGCGGATTTGGAATTCCAACCGAACCCGTACATGTTGTTTTAGTTGGCGGCGGATATGGTTCTGCGCCACTGTTTGGTTTGGCTGAAGTTCTTAACGCTCGTGGTTGTCGTGTCGATATGTTGTTAGGTGCAAGCACCGCGTCAAAAATTTATGCACCCATGGAAGGCAAACGCGCAGTAAATTCTTTACGTATTTATACTGAAGACGGCTCCATGGGACAGGCCGGACGTGTAACTGATCCGATTAGTGAAATGATTTCGCAATCAGATATTGCAGTGATTTATTCGTGTGGACCAATGGCAATGCTTTCAGCAATAGATTCTCTGACTCGGGGCACAGATGTTGTCCACCAATGCGCAGTTGAAGAATCAATGGCATGCGGTATCGGAATCTGCATGACGTGTGTGCTTCCAGTTGCTACCGAAGATGGTTCTATCAAAATGTTACGAAGTTGCATTGATGGTCCCGTGATGGATGGTTCACATGTGCAATGGGATAAAGTTGGCAAAGCTCTATGACACAGTTAGATTTTTCAACAACTTTAGGTAATGCATGGTTTCCTACACCAACTTTCACTGCAAGCGGCTGCGCAAGTTCGGGGCGTGAGTTAGCGCAATTTTTTGACCTTGCAACAATCGGAGGCGTCGTAACTAAATCAGTTATGAGCAAGGCCAGGAGCGGTCGACCAACTCCACGGATGGCTGAAACTCCAAGCGGAATGCTTAACTCAATTGGTTTGCAGGGTCCAGGAATAGATGAGTTTCTAGCAAAGGATGTTCCTTATCTGACCGAACAAAAAGCTCGAATAATTGTTTCTATCGCAGGAGAAACCGTTGAAGAATATGCGATGTTGGCCCGAAAACTTCGTTCCGTCTCTGGCATAAGTGCGATTGAAGTTAATATCTCCTGTCCAAACGTTGAAAATAGAGGATTGGTTTTTGCTTGCGATCCAGAAGCTTCACGTCGAGTAATTGATGGTGTTCGACGCACGATTGGCGGAGAGTTGCCAATTATTGCCAAACTTTCTCCCGACGTTACGGATTTAGTTTCTATTGCACGTGGAGTGGTTGATGCCGGTGCTGATGCTTTAGCTCTCATAAATACCGTTTTGGGAATGGTGATTAATCTAGAAACATTGCGCCCACATTTAGGTGGCAAGACTGGCGGTTTATCAGGACCAGCAATTCGACCAATTGCTGTCCGTGCGGTGTACCAAGTGCATGCCGCGATGCCACAAGTTCCAATTCTTGGAATGGGTGGAATCTCAACGGGTCGTGACGCTCTTGAAATGATTGCCGCAGGGGCAAGTGGTGTGTCAATCGGAACTGCAAGTTTTGGCAATCCTTTTGCAATCGTTAAAGTTCAAGATGAATTAAAACAGCTCTTAGTTGCAAAGGGATTCACATCTCTTCGCGAAGCTATTGGATTCGCGCACAGACCAGAGAGTGAGTAATAAATGGCTAAAGCCCCTATCGTTCTTGCTGTAGATACCTCGGATATAGAAATCGCTACCCAGTGGGTGAAAGCCACAGATGGTGTAATTTCGGTTGTTAAATTAGGGCTTGAATTCTTTTTAACTTTTGGCGCTGAAGGTGTTCGAAGAATAAGTGGTGAAAGTTCATCCGAGATTTTTCTTGATTTAAAGCTTCTCGATATTCCTCACACTGTCAGCGGTGCGGCTAAAGCAGTCGCTAATTTACGACCAAGGTTTTTAACTGTACATGCTTCAGGTGGTGCGCAGATGGTTAAAGCTGCAGTTGAAGCAATGCCTGAAACACATATCACTGGGGTAACAATCTTGACTTCCTTAAGTGATAGCAATCTCGTCGATTTAGGTTTTGCATCCAATGCTTTGGCAAGTGCGGTCCGATTGGCTGAGCAAGCTGTCTCTGGGGGAGCACGTGCGATTGTTTGCTCACCTTTGGAAATCGCTGCAGTACGAAAAGCCGTTGGTTCTGCAATAGAGATCATCACACCTGGAGTGCGCCCATTGGATTCAACGGCCAACGATGATCAGCAGCGGACTATGACTCCTGCCGACGCAATAGCCCAAGGTGCCAATCTTGTGGTTATCGGACGTCCCATTACCTCCTTTTTCCAACATGGAGCAGGTGCAATGCGTGAGCGAGCTATGGAGATTTCGGAACAGATTCTCTAATACGTAGCTTTGCCGTTAGATTTATGCCATGGGAGCGCCACCACAACTTTCGCCGGAGGCGCGAAAGGCTGCACTTTTAAAAGCAGCGCAATCTCGTAAACGTCGAGCCGAAATAAAAGGCAAAATTAAATCCGGTGAATATAGCGTTGATGCAGTTCTAGAACTTTCACGCACTGACGATGCAATAGCAAAGATGCGAGTTCGAGAGTTGCTAGAAGCACTCTCTGGAGTTGGTAAAGTTCGAGCCCAGGTCTTAATGGAAAAATTAAATATCTCTCCAACTCGCAGAATCGTTGGGTTGGGAAGACATCAAATAAAAGAACTTCGAAATGAGTTTATGAAACCAGTACATGCGACAAGGCCAGGCAAACTCTTAGTTTTGTCAGGTCCTGGTGGGGTTGGCAAAAGCACCGTTGCGACTCGACTTCGCCAAACGGGTGATTTTTGGGTCAGTGTTTCAGCAACAACGCGAGCACCTCGCACAAATGAACTTCACGGGGTCGATTACTACTTCATTTCAAATGATGAGTTTGATCGCAGAGTCAAAGAGGACGAGTTCTTGGAGTGGGCCGAGTTTGCAGGTAATCGTTACGGGACCCCAAGCAATGAAGTTTTAGATGCTTTGAACCGCGGCGAGAATGTCTTACTAGAGATTGAAATTGATGGCGCAAAACAGGTCAAAGCTCATCTCCCTCAGGCGATTCTGGTCTTTCTAGAGCCACCGTCGTGGGAAGAACTAGTGGCACGTCTTGAAGGTCGAGGCACTGATGGGCCCGAACGCAGAGCACATCGTCTGGAATTAGCTCAGGAAGAGTTGGCCGCCGCCTCATTTTTTGACCACGTTGTCGTCAACGATGAAGTCGAGCGTGTTGTTGGGCTACTGGTATCATTTGCCTCCTGAACCCGCATACGGGCTCTTGGATAATTTGAGTGAGGTTACACATGGATGGCATTACAAATCCACCGATCGATGAACTTTTAGATAAAAGTGGTTCGAAGTACAGCCTAGTTTTGTACGCGGCAAAGCGTGCCCGCCAAATCAATGCATATTATTCACAACTTGGAGAAGGCCTACTTGAGTATGTTGGGCCACTAGTTGAAACACACGTTCATGAGAAGCCACTTTCAATCGCATTGCGCGAAATTAATGAAGGCTTACTCACGATTGAAAATCTAGAACCTACCGCTTAACTTCGCCCTCACTATGTCCTCTACACACCGTGAGGTTATTCTCGGTATTGGCGGGGGAATTGCAGCATATAAATCTGCCGATTTACTGCGCCGACTTCAAGATCAAGGTTTCAAAATTACCGTCGTACCTACACCTGCCTCCCTCAACTTTGTTGGGGCTGCAACATGGGAAGCGCTTTCGGGCCGTCCAGTCACAACGCAGGTGTGGGAGCGTGTAGATGAAGTCCGTCATGTAAATCTTGCATCCTTGGCCGATTTTTTTATTATCGCTCCGGCTACCGCGGATTTAATTGCCCGCCTTGCGATGGGGCGAGCCGATGACTTATTAACTAATTTAGTTCTAGCCAGCAATGTTCCAAAAATGTTGGTCCCTGCTATGCATCCAGCGATGTGGTCGAATCCAGCAACTGTTGAAAATGTAGAAACACTTCGCTCGCGAGGATTCTTGGTTGTGGAGCCGGAAGTTGGTCGCTTAACGGGCAGTGATGTCGGTAAAGGTAGATTCCCAGATACGCAAACAATAATTTCAAAGTTCTTAGATTTTTCTACGCGTCGTGAAGATCTCAAAGATAAAAACATTGTTGTCACGGCTGGTGGAACGCGTGAAGCAATTGATCCAGTGCGCTACATAGGAAATAGGTCCTCAGGAAAACAAGGGGTCGCAGTAGCTCGGGCGGCACAGGCACGCGGTGCGAACGTAACTCTCATTGCGGCAAATATTCCAGCGGCTCAAACGCAAGGACTGAACGTAATCAATGTCGAATCAGCAGATGAAGTTTCGCAAGCGCTAGATTCGTACTTTGATGAATGCGACATTCTGGTTATGGCTGCGGCAATTGCCGATGCAAGACCAGCAACACGCAATGGGCAAAAAATAAAGAAGAAGTTTTTTACAACAATTGAGTTAGTCAATAATCCCGATTTACTTGCTGGTCTTGCTGCAAAAAAGAAAGGCCAAGTACTTATTGGCTTTGCTGCTGAAACCAGCGACTTACTCGCATCTGCCCATGCAAAGTTGGTAGCTAAAGATTTGGACTTGATCTACGTTAATGATGTTTCAGAGGGAGCTATTTTCGGTGCCGACGAGACTGAAGGTACGATAATTCTCAAGAATGGCACACAGATTGAAGTTACGAAAAAATCAAAGGACACGCTGGCGAATTTATTACTCGATTACGCCCTTGAGCAGTTAGGTTAGGACAATGTCACAACGCCTATTTACATCTGAATCAGTAACTGAAGGTCACCCAGACAAGATTGCAGATGCTATATCTGATGCCGTCTTGGATTCCCTTCTTTCTCAAGATAAAAAGTCGCGAGTAGCGGTTGAAACTTTAATAACAACTGGCCAGGTGCACGTTGCCGGTGAAGTAACAACTGATGGCTACGCAGATGTGATGGGGATTGTCCGCGATACTGTTTTAGAAATTGGCTACGACTCATCCGATAAAGGTTTTGACGGCAACAGCTGCGGAGTCTCTATATCAATCGGACAGCAGTCACAAGATATTGCTCAAGGTGTCGATGATGCCTATGAACATCGCATCGGTTCACAAGTTGATCCATTAGATTTACAAGGCGCTGGAGATCAAGGATTGATGTTTGGCTATGCCTGTGACGACACTAAAGAATTGATGCCTCTTCCTATCTGGTTAGCCCATGCATTAGCTGCGCAATTAACTAAGGTGAGGAAGAGTGGTTTGCTTCCGTATCTAAGACCCGATGGAAAGACGCAAGTAACAATTGAATACGATGGCGATAAAGCCGTTGCACTTAATACCGTTGTTATTTCAAGTCAGCATTCTGAAGATGTAGATGTAGCTGGGAAATTAACTCCCGAGATTATTGAACATGTCATTGAGCCAATAATTAGTCTCATAGATCTTCCACGTAAAGATTTGAGAACGTTAATTAATCCAACGGGACGATTCGTTATTGGCGGTCCGATGGGTGATGCTGGCCTAACTGGTCGCAAGATTATTGTTGACACATATGGCGGCATGGCGCGTCACGGTGGCGGCGCATTTAGCGGAAAAGATCCATCGAAAGTGGATAGATCTGCTGCATATGCGATGCGTTGGGTAGCTAAAAACGTAGTTGCCGCTGGCCTGGCTCGTCGCTGCGAAGTGCAGGTTGCTTATGCAATCGGTAAAGCCCAACCCGTAGGTGTGTTTGTTGAAACTTTTGGCACTGAAACTGTGCCAGTTTCCAAAATTCAAAGCGCTGTTACTTCGGTCTTTGATTTAAGACCTGCTGCAATTATTAGAGATTTAGATTTGCTTCGTCCAATCTACTCACTTACTAGCGCCTATGGACATTTTGGTCGCGAGTTACCTGAGTTTGCTTGGGAGCGCACAAATCGAATCACTGAACTACAAAACGCTATTAAGTAAGTATTGTGGCAACGCCACGGCTATTTAAATTGAAGTCGCAGGTAGCTCCTGCCCTCACTGGTCCACCTGCGAGTCAGTCTCCCTTTGCGCGCGTCTGGGTTGATACTGGCGTTTATCATCTCGACCAACCATATGACTATCAAGTTCCTGAATCGCTCTCTGATTTAGTTCAAACGGGGATAAGAGTTCAAGTTCCATTTGGGACACGTGAAGTTGAGGGTCTAGTTATTTCGCGTGAAGTAACACTTAACTCAGGTGCGAAAATAAAATCAATTACGAAGGTTCTATCGCCCCATGTTGTAGCTACACCGCAGACCATCGATTTATTTGAAAAAGCGGCGCAACGCTGGGCGAGTAATCCGTGGGAAATAGTTACAAGTGCAATTCCTGCTCGAGTAGCTTCAGTTGATAAAACATTTACTTCACAGCAAAAGAGTAAAGAACACAAGAAGTCCACAGTTTTGTCGGATTGGGTTTATCAAGCACTGGCAGCCCATCAAGATCCATATGTAAGTGCGGCCAAAATTGCGCTCACACGGATGGATAGTGGAGCGGTTCTTGTTATTGCACCTGATGAGACAGATGTGTTGCGACTAGAGCATGCTTTAGTCTCACTTGGTCAATCACCAATTCGAATAGATAGTGCACTTACTAGAGCCGAGCGGTATTCCAATTTTCTCAAAGTAGCCGATCAGCAACCCCAATTAATAATTGGTTCCCGAAATGCAATTTTTTCACCACTACCACCGGGATCTACCATTCTGATTTTTAAAGAGTCATCATCAGAATTTTATGAAATCCGTACACCTGGCTGGAATGTAAGAGAGATTGCATTTTTGCGCCGCAAGAGTGAAGCCTTGAATTTAATTTTCTGTGGTTACAGCCCGTCCCTGAATATCGCAGCAAAGATTGAAGCTAAACGAATGAGATACATAGGCGCACCATCCTCAACACGCGTGGAAACCTTCTCTTCAATCGACTCATCACTACTTCCAGATAGAATTTTTAAAGAGATTCGGACTCAAATTAAACGTGGCCCAGTTCTTTTCCTTCTTTCCCGAAAAGGTTATGCCAATGCCATTTTGTGTGCTCACTGTAAGAACTTTGCGGCGTGTTCATGCGGATCAAAGTTAGCGCTTTCATCTAAGAATGCAGCTCCACTATGCAAAACTTGCGGTCGAAGCGAATCGCAATGGACATGTAAATTTTGTGGACGAGATAAAAAGTACGTTGTTTCGCGTGGAATCGAGCGTGCGGCAGAAGAAATTTCTAGAGCCTTCCCAAACATCCCGGTAACGCTCTCATATGGTGATGTAATAAAGGAAAGCGTTAAGTCACAACCATCTCTGGTTCTTTGCACACCAGGTGCGGCACCGGTGTGTAAAGATGGCTATGCAGCTGTTGTCATTCTTGAAGCCTTATCGTTTTTTAGTCACGACGATCTTCGAGCCAACGAACGGGCAATAGAACTTTTCTTTGAAATGGGAGCGATGGCACGTGAATCGGGAAGCATCCTTCT
Organism: uncultured Actinomycetes bacterium; assembly: GCA_903852815.1. Lineage (GTDB taxonomy): Bacteria > Actinomycetota > Actinomycetes > Nanopelagicales > Nanopelagicaceae > Planktophila. The sequence continues at coordinate 53,500 of CAINRW010000104.1, read as the reverse complement.
GGCTATAGAAGACTCGCACCCAATAGTTTCTTCTCTCAAACGCTGGAATCCAGCCATGATGTTAAAACGTGAACTGGCTCAAAACGAAGAAGTAAATTTGCCTCCAACTTCGAGCAGTGCAGTGCTTGTGCTTCCTTCTTCTCAAGCAACCTCCTTGAGTGAAGGTTTACGAGCGGCAATTGCTGATGCTCGATTGCCAAGTGATGTTCGAATTCTCGGTCCGTCAATGATTAATCAAGAAAAAAGTAAGATTGTCGTGCTCTCACGAAGAGAATCTGCGCCTGCAGTAGTTTCTTTCTTACATGAATTAATGCGTCGTCGAAGTATTGCAAGAAAAAACGATGCTATTTTGCGCATAGATCCATACTCGCTTTGATTTTTGGTAGACTGCGCGCGTGCCGATTCAAGAGATACGACTATTTGGAGATCCAGTCCTTATAACGAAGGCAGTACCTGTAGTTGATTTCGACAAAGAGCTCCGCAATTTAGTAGCCGATTTAACTGAAACAATGCTGGATGCCCCTGGTGCTGGATTAGCTGCTCCGCAAATCGGCGTGGGTTTGCGAGTCTTCACCTGGCATGTCGATGACGTTTTAGGGCATTTAATCAACCCCGTACTCACATTAGGTGAAGAGATTCAAGAAGGAGAGGAAGGTTGTTTGTCTTTTCCTGAGCTTCGCTACGACACACCTCGATCTCTTAACGCCGTTGCGCGAGGTTTTAACATGTTTGGTGAGCCAATCGTTGTTGAAGGTACTGAGTTTCTGGCTAGGGCTTTGCAACATGAGAACGATCATCTGGATGGAATTCTTTTCATTGATCGTCTCAGTGCACTTGATCGCAAATCTGCAATGAAAGAGATTCGTGAATCCGAATGGTTTAACCTTGAGATTGAAAATGGTCGCACTCCAACAATTAAAGATTCGCCTCACGGAATGTTTGGACGGAATATTTGATGCGAATTGGAGTTGCGGCAACTCCGAATGTAGCCGTACCCACCTTAGATTGGCTTTTAAGTAGTCATCACGAATTAAAGTTACTCATCACCCAGCCAGATAAACCAAATGGGCGCGGCAGGAGTATTTCCCAATCAGATGTTGCAACGTGGGGAGACGCACACGGTGTTGTGGTGTTTAAGACAAATAGTCAAGAAGAAATCAAGAAGCTCTGTCAAGATCTCGATTTACTTATAACCATTGGCTTTGGAGTTCTTCTTCGAAAAGAAATTTTGTCAGCACCACGCTTAGGCTGCATCAATCTGCATTTCTCTTTGCTTCCAAAGTTTCGAGGCGCTGCGCCAGTCCAAAGAGCTATTGAGGCGGGGGAGCCTGAAACCGGTGTTACAGTTTTTAAACTCGATGAAGGAATGGATACAGGACCGGTCTATTCAATGATTAAACACCCAATACATCCCGATGCAAGAAGCAAAGAACTTTTAACGGAACTATCTGTAATTGGTGTTGAAGCTGTCAAAAATTCGATAACAAATATTGAAACTGGAATTGAACCAACTACACAGATGGGAGATTTCTCCCTTGCTCCTAAGTTAAGTAAACAAGAAGCGCAGCTCGATTGGAATTTTCCTGCGGTTAAGTTAGGCGCAAAGATTCGAGCTTTTTATCCGGACCCATGTGCTTGGACCTTATTTAGGGGAGATGTATTAAAAATTACTCAAGCCAAAAGCTTTTCCATTTCTAGTTCATTGCTTCCGGGGCAAATCAAAGTTATTGATGGACATTGTTTAGTGGGAACAAGTGCTGGCGATATCGAATTATTAACAGTGGTACCAGCAGGCAAGAAGGAGATGCTGGCAGTGGATTGGTCTCGAGGCGCTCGATTTACGGCAGAGGAATATTGTGGTTGAAGCTAGACGAAATACTTTCAAAGCCCCACGACCAGATGCTGCGCGTTTACTAGCTTTCGATTTAATTGTTGAGGTAAATCGCAATGAGGGATATTCAAATCTCTTATTGCCAGCCGCTTTGAACGCCTCCCAACTCGATGAACGCGATCGAAGTTTGGTGACTGAATTACTGTATGGAACGCTGCGCATGCAAGGAAAGCATGATTGGGTTTTAGCGCAAGTATCGGATAGACCTTGGGCAGAAGTAGATCCAGGAATCGTCGATATTGCACGCCTTGGTGTGCACCAGTTGCATGAGATGCGTATTCCTGACCATGCAGCAGTTTCGGCAACAGTAGAGGTTGCTAGAAAACGCTTAGGGGAATCCAAAGCAAGCTTTGTTAATGCACTATTACGTTCTGTAACAAGAAAAAGTATTGCTGATTGGTTTGCACCATTAGATGACATTAAAGATCCTATTTCGCGGTTTTCTATTCAATACTCACATCCAGAATGGATTATTTCCGCGTATTACGATTTATTAAAAAATTGGGAGCACGTTGAGGAGGAATTGCGAAGCAATAATGTTCCTGCAATTCCAACGTTAGTTTCATGGCCTGGCTTTTCTACTCGTGAGGAATTAGTTGCACTTGGCGCAGAACCAACTCCCTACTCCGAACTTGGAGCACGATTTAAAGGAAATCCCGGCACATTAGATCTCATTAAGCACCGATTAGCTGGCGTGCAAGATGAAGGATCCCAACTAGTCGCTTCGGTATTTGCCGCGGCAGCTGCTGGAAAAAGCTGGCTTGATTTGTGCGCAGGTCCTGGCGGAAAAGCCGCGCTTCTGGCAAGTATTGCAAAGGGACGCGAAATTAATTTCACGGCAAATGAATTTTCAGACCGTCGCGCCGATTTAGTTCGTAAAGTTGTTCATGGAGCACGCGTATGGTGCGGTGATGGACGATTAATCGCTGATCATAAAGAGAACTTCGACGCCATTTTGGTAGATGCCCCATGCACTGGTCTTGGCGCACTTCGCCGCAGACCCGAAGTGAGATGGCGTAGAAATATTAGTAATCTGCGTGAACTCACCCAACTGCAACGCGAACTTCTCGAAGGCGCACTTTCGGTATTAAATGTAAATGGAGTATTGGGTTACGCCACATGCTCGCCGCATTTGGCTGAGACCAGCGTGCAAGTTATGGATGTATTGGCTCGACACAAAGATCTCGAACAGATCGACGTTAAAGAATTTCTGCCGTCGAATTTGCAAGATGCGCAACGAGGAAACTCTATGAGCCTCTGGACACACAAGCACGGAACTGATGCGATGTTTCTTGCGCTTTTCCGCAAAAAACCTCCACTGGAAAACGGAGCTGCGCAATGACACGTGAAGTTCGCATTACTCCAAGCATCCTCAACGCAGACTTTTCTCATTTACAGCAGGAGATTCAAAAAATTTCAGCAGTCTCAGATCTGATACATCTGGATGTAATGGATAATGTTTTTGTTCCAAACTTTACTTTTAATTTTGAAACCGCCAGTCAGATCATTCACAATTGCCCCATCGGAATAGATGCCCATTTAATGGTTGCCGATTCCGATAACATCGCCCCTCAATATGCCGAAATTGGTTGTCAAAGCGTTACGGTCCATGCCGAAGCTACATCAAATATTTCGCAAACTTTGCGTGCAATCAAAGTAAATGGAGCAAGGGCTGGGCTTGCCCTTAAGCCCGATACTTCAATCGAAGGTTACGCTGACCTCATCGATGATGTTGACATGTTTCTGATCATGACCGTTGAACCTGGTTTCGGTGGTCAGAAGTTCATGGAAAACATGATGGAGAAAGTGCGCAGAACTAAAGCACTTATCGGATCAAGGCCAATCTGGCTACAAGTAGATGGCGGTATTTCTTTGGAAACTCTCTCGATTGCTTTGGAAGCTGGAGCAGATACTTTTGTAGCTGGCAGTGCGGTATTTAACGCCGAAGATCCAGCAGCCATGATTATTGCCTTACGTGAACTTGCAGGAAAGGCTTAAGAGTGTCACTCATTAAATGGTTTTTTGAAAGCACGATTCATTTTGGGAGCAAGTCGATTGCACTGCGTGAAGTCGTGGGTGGAATTCTTGGCTTAGCCAGTGCAATTCTTGGCGCACGCAGAAAAACGCTTGCTTGGCCAGTTGGCATTCTCGGTGACTCTTTACTTTTTACAGTATTTCTTGGCGCAGTCTTTGCTTATGGAGATCAACCATCTGCAAATTTTTACGGGCAAGCAAGTCGTAATTTACTTCTCATAATCGTCAGCGTTTATGGGTGGATTCGTTGGAGCGCCCACAAGCGAAAAGGAATCACGGGTCAAGCTGCAGTTACCCCTCGATGGACTACAGTCAAAGAAAAACAACTCCTTGCACCGGTAGTTGTACTTTTCTTTGTAGCGTCAATGCAGATTTTCAAGGCGTTAGGTGAATCCGGGACTTGGCTACTTGTTGATACGTGGATTTTCACTGGAACTGCCTTGGCTACGTATGGAATGAGCAGAGGCTATGTTGAATTCTGGCTCGTATGGATTGCCGTCGATTGCGTTGGTGTGCCTTTTGCTTTCAAAAATGGCTACTACCCAACTGGAACTTTGTACGCAATCTACCTTCCTTTTGTTATGTGGGGCTTTATTTCATGGTTGAGGATTTCACGGACGGAAAAATTGAGCACAAGCCGTTGAGTTACTCCAGTAAACTAACGCTATGAAATCCTTTGAATCGCTGTGGTCCGAGTTGCTCGAAAAAGCGACATCTCGCCCTGAAGGATCGGCAACCGTTGCAGCTATCGATGCTGGTGTTCATTCAATTGGAAAAAAAGTCCTCGAGGAAGCTGGCGAAGTGTGGCTAGCAGCTGAGCATGAAAGTGAAGCCGCCCTTGCCGAAGAGATAAGTCAATTGCTCTATCACTTGCAGGTTCTCATGCTTGCCAGAGGATTAACTCTTGATGATGTTTACAAACACCTTTGAGCGAAAAGAGTGAAATGATGTTAAGAATTGCGGTGCCCAATAAAGGATCACTTGCGGATGAGTCGATTGCGATATTGAAGGAAGCTGGCTATCGGCAGCGAAGTGATAGTCGAGATTTAATTCTTATCGACACCGAAAATTCTGTTGAGTTTTACTATCTTCGACCACGAGATATTGCAATCTATGTAGGTAGCGGAGAGCTTGAGGCTGGAATAACTGGTAGAGATTTGCTCATCGATTCTGCGGCATCGGCTGATGAACTACTTGCTCTCGGTTTTGGTGGTTCTACTTTTCGTTTCGCAGCTCCGGTCGATTCTGCTTTTGAGATTTCCGATATCGCTGGCAAGCGGGTTGCAACTGCATATCCGGGACTTGTCGCACACCACTTATCTTCCTTAGGGATAAAGGCCGATGTTGTAAGACTTGATGGCGCGGTTGAAAGCAGTGTTCGCTTAGGAGTGGCTGATCTGATCGCAGATGTTGTCAGCACTGGTAATACTTTGCGTCAGGCTGGATTGAAGATTTTTGGTGACCCGATATTAACTAGCGAAGCCGTGGTTATTTCTCGCAAAGATTCACAGATAGTTCCTGAATTAGAAATCTTGATACGTCGACTTCAGGGAGTTGTCACCGCAAGAAAATATGTACTTCTTGATTACGACATACCGAAAGAGTTTGTGGAAAAAGCCTGCGCAATTACACCAGGTCTTGAATCTCCAACGATTTCACCATTGCAAAAACTAGATTGGGTAGCAGTTCGTGCAATGGTTCCACGAAAAGATACCAATCGTGTCATGGACGAATTGTGGGCTATTGGCGCTCGAGGAATTCTCGTTACCGATATTCATGCCTGCCGTCTATAACCTATTTAATTAGTGATCCTCCGTAGCGATTCCAAGCAGATAGAGGACTGAATCCAAATATGGATTAGTGAGCGAGTTATCCGCTGCAGCTCGCACAACTGGTTTCGCGTTGAAAGCAATTCCCATGCCAGCAAGTGAAATCATGTCTAGGTCATTGGCTCCATCACCAATAGCGATTGTTTGCTCCATGTCGATGTTTTCTATTTGAGCAAACTCACGCAGAGCTTGCGCCTTTGTGGCTCGGTCGATGATTTCTCCAACAAGATTTCCAGTCAAAACACCATTATCAATCTCAAGTTTGTTTGCTTTAAAAAGTTTGATATTCAAATCCTCTAACAACGGTTCAATGACATCAATAAAACCGCCCGAAACAACTGTGACGGTATGGCCTAAAGCTTGAAGCGTTGATACAAGATTTTTTGCCCCAGGGGTTAAAGTGATTTCACTTCGCACATTAACAATCTCAGAAACAGGTAATCCCTTGAGTAGCATGACTCGAGCTCTCAGCGATTGCTCGAAATCTAGCTCTCCGCGCATTGCTGATTGAGTTATCTCTACAACTTGTTCTGAGACTCCCGCTTTTGCAGCGAGTAGTTCAATTACTTCTTGAGCAATTAAAGTTGAATCTACATCAAGTTGAACAAGTTTTCGAGCATGACGAAATATATTTCCAGGTGAGAGTGCAATATCCACATTATTGGCTGCAGCTATTCTCGATAACTCCTGACGTAATTCTTGATTTTTGCTTTCGGATACCACAAATTCAATTGCAACAATTGGTTCAGAAGCAAGCCTTGATATTCGTTCTATATTTGCACCAGATTCTGAAATCGCAGCAGCAACTTGAGAAATTGACTTAGGATTTAATTTTGCAGATAGCACGACAACATGGGTCAAGTTCTTTTTTGTGGCAATGCTTGTATTAGAAGTTTCAGAAAAATCGATAGCAATATCCAGATCTAACTCACCGGCGCGCGCAGTTAAATCTTCTTCAATTGCGTTGCGGTGTGCTGGGTTTAATGTGATCAGCACAGTGAGAAGTAGGCGTTGCTTAATTACTACTTGTTCAATATCGATAATTGAAACTGCAAATGGAGAGAGGGCATCAAAGATTGCATGAGTAATACCGGGCTTATCCTCGCCACTTATGAGAATGAGGCCAGTAAAATGGGAGATTTCTTGATTAGTTGTCATTATTCGGCAAGATTATCTTAAAATCACAGGCGAAAATTCGATGAAGTTGCCATTTATCCTTGCTCAACCCAGTATCTTTTTGCTCTATGACCACGCGACCTGTCCTTGAGATACGGGATATCACTGTACGTCGCGGCGATTCAACGATTCTTGGCCCGATGAATTTTCGGATTTTGCCAGGGGAGCGCTGGGTGATTTTAGGACCAAATGGTGCGGGCAAATCAACGCTCTTGCAAATCTTGGCAACCCAAGTCTTCCCGACGACTGGATCTGTATTTGTTTTAGACAAGGAAATGGGAAAAGTAGATTTATTTGAACTTCGTACCCGGATCGGAATTTGTGGAGCGCCATATGCACATGAGATTCCGGGGGATGAGAAAGTTCGAGACGTTGTAGTGACTGCCGCTTACGCAGTTCTGGGTAGATGGAATGAAGTTTATGATTTATGGGACGAGTCCCGGGCAATTTCATTACTCACCACTTTTGGAGTCCGTGATTTAGGTGATCGTTTATATTCAACCTTAAGTGAAGGTGAAAAAAAGCGGACACAAATTGCTAGGGCGCTAATGTCGGATCCAGAACTTCTGCTTTTGGACGAACCAACTGCGGGGTTAGATGTTGGTGGGCGAGAAGACCTGCTTAAGCGTTTTGCCGAATTTGCTTCTGATGCGTCAGCACCAGCTACCGTATTGGTTACTCATCATATTGAGGAAATACCTCGCGGAACTACGCATGCACTCTTATTAAAAGATGGAAAAATTGCGGTATCTGGGCCTGTTCGAGATGTCATAACCTCTGAACATGTCTCAGCAGTCTTTGATCACAGAATTGAAGTTGTTTATGATGCTTCGCGTTTCTCTGCACGCTCCATGTAAATACCCATGAGTTTCTTTGAACAAATGCATCCTCAATGGAGGCGAGCTTTAAAAGAACAAAAGGATTTATTGATTGAAATCGAAAATCAGGTTGCAAGCTTAGAAATTACTCCCGAATACAGAAAAGTTCTAGCCGCTTACAGCCGGCCACTAGACGATATAAAAGTGGTGATTTTTGGTCAAGATCCTTATCCGACGACTGGGGTTGCGCAAGGTTATGCATTTGCTATCAACAAAAATTCGAGCAAAATACCTCCGACTTTGCGAAATATTTTTAAAGAGCTGCAAGACGATGTGGGTGACTCAGTAATTGCTCCTGGAAATCTAACACGATGGAGTGATCAAGGTGTTTTTCTGCTTAATCGTATTTTAACTACTACTCCTGGACGTTCTCTCGCACACGAAAAAATAGGTTGGCAAGAGTTCACGGATGCTACGGCAAAAGTTCTAGGGGATCGCGGCGTTGTAGCGCTCTTGTGGGGTAACAAAACCAATGATTTAAAGAAATATTTTGACGAAGGGCTGATTCTTACTGCGCCTCATCCCAGTCCACTCTCTGCCTATAGAGGTTTCTTTGGTTCGAAACCATTTTCTGCAATCAATTCGCTACTTATCGCACAGGGCAAAAAACCCGTTGTTTGGTAAATAAAGAAAGCCCTGCAGATATCCGCAGGGCTTTCTTTATTATTTAACTCTTGATTAGCCAACCCATGTATTGATTGGTGAAGACAAGAAGTAGATAACGAAGAGTGCTGATACAAGAACTAGCAGAGGATGAACATCTTTACGACGTCCCTGCACAATTCGGATTATTACGTGCGAGATGAAACCTGCACCAATACCAACTGAGATGCTGTAGGTGAATGGCATCAAGATAATTGTTAGGAAGGCTGGAATAGCAATTCCAAGATCTGCCCAATCAATATCTTTTACTTGAGTCATCATCAAGAAGCCCACGATTATGAGTGCAGGGGTTGCAGCCTCGTACGGAATCACTGCAACTAGTGGAGAAAGGAAAGTTGCTAGCAGGAAGCACACACCAGTTATAACTGATGCAAGACCTGTACGCGCACCTTCACCAACACCTGATGCAGATTCGATGTAAGAAGTGTTTGAAGAAACACCTGCTGCGCCACCTGCAGCTGCAGCAATTGAGTCGACAAGAAGGATTCGATTATTGTTTGGAACGTTTCCATCTTTGTCGATCAAACCAGCTTCATGTCCAATAGCGGTAACAGTTCCCACAGTGTCAAAGAAATCTGAGAGCAAAAGCGTAAACACTAAAAGAACTGCAGATACGAAGGAAATCTTGCTAAATGAACCCAGAAGGTTGAAATGTCCAAGGAGTGAGAAGTCAGGAGTAGCTGTAACACTGCTTGGCAGTTTAGGAATATTCAAACCCCAACCCTTTGGATTGCTTTCAGTTGGAGAAATGAAACTTGGTCCAATTTTAAAGGCCTTTTCTAGAATTACCGCTAGGGCAGTTGCGCCGACGATTCCGATAAGAAGTGCACCTTTAGTTTTGCGAACCATCAAAGTCACGATGAGTAAGAGTCCGAAGATGAAAACAACAATTGGCCAACCGACAAGATTTCCACCGTCTCCAAGTTGAACTGGCACAGGGCCAGTGCCTGTACGGCGAACGAAACCTGAATCTACAAGACCGATTAATGCGATGAAGAGACCGATACCAACTGAGATTGCGTACTTAAGTTGTTGCGGCACTGCACGAAATACTGCCCCGCGAAAACCAGTTAAAACTAGGACGGTGATGATCAAGCCCTCAAGAACAACAAGACCCATTGCATCAGCCCAAGTCATCTTTGATGCGATTGAATAAGCAACAAAAGTGTTAAGGCCTAATCCAGTTGCAATCGCCAATGGGAAGTTTCCAACAAGTCCCATGAGGATTGTCATAATACCCGCAACTAATGCCGTTGCAGCTGCGATGAGTGGAAGGTTTTGGCCAAATGCGCTGAAGCCGCCAAGAAACTTCTTATCGCCATCTACTGCGCCACCAATAATCAGTGGATTTAGCGCGATGATGTAGGCCATTGTGAAGAAGGTGACGAATCCACCACGAACTTCACGACCAACGGTCGAGCCCCGTTCTGAGATTTTAAAAAATGAATCGAGCATGACAAGTGCCTTTCTGATTTTGTTATCGGGGGTGTTTGCGACCCCGTGTATTGCAAATCGGCCAATACATGCCGTGGGGAGGTTTTTAGCCTAACTCTTACTTAGAGGTAATACGAGAAACGACACCTAAAGCCACCGCCACTGATTGGCCGATGAGCAGCGCAAAAAGCAGGGTTCCGAGGCCCAAACGCCCGCCTAGGAGCCAACCTACGGTGGTAACGGTGGCTTCGATAGCAAAACGGACCCGACCCACGCGAATGTCCGTCTTTTGATGAATTCCGGTCATGAGTCCATCGCGAGGTCCTGGTCCTAAGCCACACGTGATGTATAGCGCTGAGGCCGCGCCAACCATGCCTATTCCAAGTAGAGATAAACCGATGCCTGATATGTAGTTACTTTGAAGTGGGATAAAAGTGACTCCAACTTCGATTGCCGCAGCAATAATGATGATATTTGAAATCGTTCCGAACCCCGGCTTTTCACGCAAAGGGATCCAAGCTAAAAGCACAAGTGCGCTCATTAAAAATGTTGACCAGCCCATAGTTATATCCAGATGCTTAGAAACGCCTTGCGCCAACACTGACCAAGGTGCATTTCCAATGTTTCCCTGAATTAAGAGCGAGTCGCCAATACCAAAAATAAAGAGCCCACCGAAAAGAATAAGCACGCGAGAGGGAGATAAATCCCAACGTGAAGTTGCGGTCCATGAAGTTACGGGAACACTTTTGTGAGGTCGAAGAAATTCAATAAAGCGCCGCGATTGCATTGGGGGAGTCTAGTGCAGCAGAGGTTACGACGCTCAGGTATTCTTCATAAATGTTCCCAGGAATTGGCACAGTAATTAATTTGGCAGCAATTATTCTCGGTTCAATTCTTGGAATTCTTGTTGGGCATCGGTTGAACCATAAAGTTCGAACTTTGCTAACAGATGTTTTGGGTTTAGCAACTCTCTTGGGTGCAGCTTCTGCCTTAATTCCTTTATGGTCGGACTCTTTTAAAGCCGCGCTACCTAAAGGTTGGCCGCTATTACTCATTCTTGCTTCTTTACTGGTGGGTGGCCTAATTGGCTCGGCATTAAAGTTAGAAGATCGTTTAGAAAACATTGGGGAAGTGCTACGACGAAAATTTAAAGCCTCCGATGACAGTGATTTTGTTGCAGGGTTTGTTTCGGCATCACTACTTTTTGCCATCGGTCCACTAGCAATTCTAGGAAGCATTAGTGATGGCATGTCCACTGGGATAGATCAGCTGGTGTTAAAAAGTACTTTAGATTTCTTTGCCTCCATGGCTTTTGCATCAACTCTTGGTTGGGGAGTAGCCGCTTCGGCGATTCCGGTCGGCATTTATCAAGGTTTTTGGACGCTTATTGGTTTAGGTCTCGGTCAAGTTCTGGCCTTATATCAAATCGATGCAATGACAATTGTCGGGGGCGTCATGCTCGTAGCAATCGCTTTGCGTCTATTAAATATTAAAAATATCGCGGTTGGAAATCTACTTCCAGCTTTAGCAATAGCCCCAGTATTTGCTCTTGCAATACATAGCTTTTTCTAAAAAGTAGAAGCATCAATCACAAAGCGATATTTAACATCGCTTGCAATTGTTCGTTCATATGCTTCATTTGCATAATCCGCTGAAATAATTTCAACATCACTCGTAATGTTGTGAACACCACAAAAATCAAGCATCTCTTGCATCTGTGGAATTCCACCAATCATTGAACCTGCTAGTCGCCTGCGACCATTGAGCAAAGTTCCAGCATTTACTTCATAAGCTTTTCCTGGAAGACCGATGACAACAAGGGTGGCATCGAGTTTGAGAAGATTTAAATAATCATTAATGTTTAATGGCGCGCTCACGGTATTTAAAACTAAATCAAAGTGCTTTTCATAAGCCTTTAAAGAACCTTCAACTGATGTATCAACAAAATGTGTTGCACCCATCGCTAAAGCATCGTCGCGCTTTGCAGGTGAGTGTGACAAAACAGTAACTTCTGCGCCCAGGGCTACCGCGAATTTGACCCCCATATGCCCAAGACCACCGAGACCAACAACGGCCACTTTAGATCCAGGTCCTGCATTCCACGTGCGCAACGGCGAATACAACGTAATGCCTGCACACAACAAAGGTGCAACGCCGGCCATACTCAAATTTTCAGGAATATGAACTGCATAATCCTCATTGATCACAAAGCCATTGGAGTAACCACCGTATGCAACGGTTTTTCCATCGCGTTCGAAAGTGTTGTAAGTCCCAGTCATGCCCTCTTCGCAGTACTGCTGCAGACCGGCTAGGCAACTTGAGCAGGTTCGACAAGAATCGATAAAAACTCCTACACCGATTTTTTGTCCAACACTAAATTTCGTTACGGATGCACCCACTGCAGTTACTATGCCGGCAATTTCATGGCCAGGAACCATGGAGAAAATCGCTGGGCCCCACTCTTCACGCACTTGATGAATATCGGAATGGCAGATTCCAGCAAATGAAATATCTAGAGCGACATCGTGATTGCCTAACTCACGGCGCTGAAATTCAAAAGGTGAAAGATTGTCACCGCTCTTTTGTGCGGCTAGTCCACGAACCTGCATTCAATTACTCCTTAAACGGTAGAGGTTGCGATGATACGTGACCTGCTCTGGAAGCGCGCGCCGTAACTTGACGCATATGGTGGCGACGGCAAAGAACCTCATAGCCAACTTCATTTCCAGGGGAAACGTCCCCAACAACAACTTGCTCGCCTTCAATAACCATTACGCCACCAACTGTACGAGCATTATGTGTGGCTCGTGATCCGCACCAGCACAGTGCCTCGACTTGTAAAGTATTAACACGATCAGCGAGTTCAACTAATCTGGCAGAGCCCGGGAACAGCGAAGTGCGAAAATCCGTCAAGATTCCAAATGCATAGACATCAATTCCAAGGCCATCGACGATTCTTGCAAGTTGTTCAATTTGGATGCTTTCATAAAATTGCGCTTCATCACAAATGATGTAATCAATGCGATCACCTGAAGAGAGTGAATCAACCACATGTTTGTGCAGATCCATTCCAGGTGAAACTTCAATGGCAGGACTAGAAAGTCCCAAGCGAGACGAGATGATTCCTTTGCCGGCGCGATCTTTATTGGTAAAGATAACGCCAGAGCGGCCTCGGCTTTGGTGATTATGGGCGGTTTGCAGCGCTAAAGTTGATTTTCCACTGTCCATCGTTCCGCAGTAATAAATTAACTCAGCCATGATGCTCATCTTGCCATAGGTCAGGCAAAAAATAATGGAGCAACAGAGTTACGTATGCATCAGTGAGGTTAGTGAAAGACCAGGAAATCTCTGCTCCAGTCTCTCTCGACCTTTTAGTTCAGTAATTTCGAGTAATGCTAAAACTTTATATACGTTGCCGCCCAATTCTTGAATGAGTTCAATTGCAGCTTCGATAGTCCCACCAGTAGCTAAAACATCATCTATGAGTAAAACATTCTGAGATTGTGCAATCGCATCAATATGAATTTCTAAAGTATCGACACCATATTCAAGTCCATACTGTTGAGAAATTGTGGTGTGTGGAAGTTTTCCAGCTTTCCGTATTGGTACAAAGCCCGAGTTAAGTGCGTTAGCAAGTGCGCTAGCGAAAATAAATCCGCGGGCCTCGATTCCAGCTATCACTGATTGAGGTAGGGCATGTTTTTGAAGTTCCTGAGTTACGGTTGTAAACGCCTCCCCATTGGAGAGTAAAGGAGTGATGTCCTGAAACAGGATTCCAGGGTGTGGGTAATCTGGAATGGGTCGGATGAGCCCTAGGGCTTCATCTAATTTCATGTGTCCGAGAGGGGACTTGAACCCCTAATCCCTTGCGGGAACTAACACCTCAAGCTAGCGCGTCTGCCAATTCCGCCACCCGGACTAAGTGCTGGGCAAGGATAGCAATTTGGTGAGAGAATCGCGAAATGACTACAACATCACGCACCGAATTAGAAAATGACGCGATTCGAATCTGCCAAGAGTTGATCCGAATTCCATCTGTTAACTACGGAGATGGAAAAGGCGATGAAAAGGAAGTTGCCTTGTATGTGATGGCTCAACTTCAAGAGGTAGGTATTGCTGCACAGATGTACGAGTCAGCGCCTGGACGTTGCAATGTCGTTGCACGAATTAAAGGCAGCGATGCAACTAGACCAGGTTTGGTGTTACACGGTCACATAGATGTTGTTCCTGCAAATGCAGATGATTGGTCAGTTGATCCCTTCAGTGGTGAGATTCGTGACGGAATGATTTGGGGTCGCGGCGCAGTAGATATGAAAAATATGGATGCGATGATGCTTGCGACAGTTCGTGATTGGGCGCGCACGGGTTACGTACCAACGCGTGACATTGTCTTAGTATTTTTCGCAGACGAAGAAGCGGGCAGCATTTATGGATCACATTGGATGGTCGATAATCATCCAGAAGTGTTTGCAGGTTGCACTGAAGCAGTTTCTGAAGTTGGTGGTTTCTCAGTAACTGTTGCCGGCGGAAAACGTTTGTATCTCATTGAAACTGCTGAAAAAGGTATTCACTGGATGAAGTTGACTGCGCATGGTCGTGCAGGACACGGGTCAGTTACTAATAATGAAAATGCACTCACACGGTTAAGTGAGGCAGTTGCAAAAATTGGTAATCATCAATGGCCTCAACGTTATAGCAAGACAGTAAAGGCATTTTTCAAGCGAGTTGCTGCTGAAACTGGTAAAGAATATAACGAAGAAGATCTCACTCCATTGTTATCCGAGTTAGGTTTTGCGGCCAGAATGGTTGGAGCTACTCTGCAAAACACTGCAAACCCAACAATGCTTGAAGCCGGTTACAAAGCGAATGTAATTCCAGGATCTGCAAGTGCCGTCGTTGATGGACGATTTATTCCAGGTTTCGAAGATGAACTTAATGAAACTATTCGTTCACTTATTGGTCCAGATATAACAATTGAAACTATTACGACCGATAAAGCTCTTGAATTTCCTTTCGAAGGTGATCTTGTTGAAGCTATGTGCAACGCTATTTTGTTAGAAGATGCTGAAGGAATTCCTGTGCCATATGTTATGAGTGGTGGAACCGACAATAAAGCTTTAGCAGAACTAGGAATCATTGGTTATGGTTTCTCACCACTTAAATTGGCAGCAGATTTTGATTTCATGGCCCTATTTCATGGCGTGGATGAACGCGTGCCAGTTGAAGGTCTAACTTTCGGCGTAAGAGTGCTTAAGGATTTCCTAGAGCACGCTTAAGCACTTACATCATTTAACGCTGCGCGGACAACATCGGGAAGTGAGATCTCCTCAGATTTTAATAACCCGCGAAGTTGTGCACCTGTCCGTGCTCCAATAATTGCGCTAGTAACACCTGGTGCATCGCGCACCCATGAAAGTGCAATTTCTAATGGTGAGTAACCAAGACCTGTTGATGCCACAGCGACTGCGTCCACGATACGCGTGCAACGGGCATCTAGAAATGGAGCAATATCTTTTGCAAAGTGTGGCGCTGCTCCACGGGAATCACTTGGAATTCCATTGCGATATTTTCCACTAAGGACACCTCTACCAAGTGGGGCCCATGCAAGAAAACCAACCCCACAGGCTTTAGCACTATCCAATATTTCTACTTCAGCTTCGCGGTTAAGAAGTGAATATTCACTTTGCGATGTGGTTATTGGCGCTTTAGCTGAGTTTGATGATTGTTTAGTTGCCGCACGTGCTATTTGCCAGGCATTAAAATTTGAGAGACCAACGTAACGGGCGCGCCCCGAGGTATATGCATAATCGAGTGCTGACAAAGTGTCATCTAATGGAGTTTCTGAATCCCACATATGGATCTGCCAAATATCAACGAAATCTGTTCCAAGTCGAGTAAGTGTTTTATCGAGTTCGGATATCAATGCGTGGCGTGAGTTATTTACCGAACGATGACCATCAACAAATGAAAGTCCCGCCTTGCTGGCAATGACTACTTCGTCTCGATCAAAAAGTGTTCCGATTAAGCCACCAATTACACGCTCACTGTCGCCATTTCCATAGGTGGCCGCCGTGTCTAGAAAATTTCCGCCGGCATCTATGTAGGCTCGACATTGATCGGCAGCTTCGTGTTCATCGGTGTCACGACCCCACGTCATTGTTCCAAGACCTAGGCGAGAAAGTGTTAAACCACTTTCTCCAGCTTTTCGCATTTGCATAAGGCGACCTTAGCAAGGCGTGAGAGGAAAACCTGCGATAACCTTTCCAATATGCAACTCGTTTTGATTCGACATGCGCATTCGCAGGCAAATGCCAAAGGCATTTTGTCAGGACGACTGCCGGGCAACAATCTCTCCGAGAAAGGTGTTAGCGAATCAAAGAGGTTGGCCGAGCGTTTAGGTTCGTTTAATCCAGCGAGCATACGAATTAGTCCGATGCCTCGATGTCTGCAAACCATCCAACCGTGGCTGGATCTTCTGCCGGCCGCGATTTCTTCCAAAGTTGTTATCGATGAAGATCTCAATGAAGTTGATTATGGAAGTTGGAGTGGAAAGAAACTTTCAACTCTCTCTCGAACAAAATCTTGGAAAATCGTACAAAATTACCCCAGTGCGATGCTCTTTCCAGGCGGTGAATCAATCGCACACATGCAGCAGCGTGCAGTAAAGACAGTTTCGCAAATCACCCAAGGTAGACATACATCCCCAACTGTTCTTGTAAGCCATGGAGATGTTATTAAAGCCATAGTTGCAAATGCACTAGGGACTCATCTAGATAATTTTCAACGGATTGTTATCGATCCATGCTCGGTAACGGTCATCGAATACAACGATATGAAACCTCGAGTAGTAGTCCTAAACGACACCCGTTCTGAATTGAATTCAATCTTTACCAAGAAAACTAAATCTGGCTTGTTGTTGGGTGGCGGTGGCGGGCGATGAATGTGAGTTTCGAATCCATCGATAGATTCATCACTGGAACGGTCGGACAGCCAGGTGAGCGCGAATTTTTCTTACAAATTCGAAGCGGGAAAACGCTTTTAAGTATGAAGGTTGAAAAATCTCAAGCAATGCTTTTCTCAGAAAGATTAGAAGATTTACTCAAACAGATATTTCAACTCAACCCACTTCTCAAAAACATCAAACATAGTCCCGATGATGGGATGCTAGATCAACCCATCGACAATGATTTTACAATCGGAACAATTTCATTGGCTTGGAATGAGGAAAAAGAGTCAATCGCTGTTGAACTTTTTTCAGCAGATGAACTCCTTAATCAATCAGAGGATGCAGCCCCGCAAGTAAGTTTCAATTTACGAATAGACCAAGCAAAAGGATTTATTTCACGGACCGACATAGTCGTAAAAGCTGGAAGGCTACCTTGTCCTTTTTGTGCAATTCCAATCGACCCTCGAGGCCATTTATGTCCACGTGCAAATGGATATCGCCGTTAGCATGAAGTTTTTACAGGAAGGTGAGCTTTGCGTTACTGGGCGAATCGTTGATGCCTCGAATGCGACTTTGTTTGGCAAAGTCACCACCGTCGCTGGAGAAACTGCGTGCATTTATAAACCAGTTGCAGGGGAGCGCCCGCTTTGGGATTTTCCTGATGGGACGCTAGCTGATCGCGAATATGCTGCATATTTAGTTAGTGAATTTTTAGATCTTTCGATTGTTCCACCGACTTTGTTACGAGATGGTCCATATGGTTTCGGAATGGTTCAACAATGGATTGATATCGACGAAAGCGTAGATCTTGGTGTTTTATTCTCTCGGGATATTCCTGAGCTACGAAATATCGCCTTTTTTGATGCGATCATTAACAACACCGATAGAAAAATTGGTCACCTACTCCCGACACCTGATGGAAAAATATTTGGCTGCGACCACGGAGTCACCTTTCATGAAGAGGACAAGTTGCGCACAGTGCTGTGGCAATGGTCAGGCGATGTTTTAAGCGGACAAGAGATTTCTCTGCTCAATAAAATCCGCGACGGCTTAGATGTTGATTTAGATTTATCGCCATATCTCACGCAGACTGAGATTCTTGCCTTAAGAGTTAGAGTGGAGAAAATGATCGAAAGTGGTTCGATGCCTCGCCCTAATCCTGATTGGCCGGCGGTTCCTTGGCCAGCCTTTTAACTTCAATATAACTAGGATTGCGCTATGAATTCATGGCCAAGTCCAGCCTTTTCTGCGCTTAAGGCAGGATTGACGCTTCCTACACTTCAACTAACAAATACCAAAAGCAATAGCGTCGAGGCTCTGCAAATTAAAAATCTCTATCGTATGTACGTCTGCGGAATAACACCTTACGATGCAACTCATCTAGGTCACGCAGCAACATACTTAACCTTTGATTTGATTAATAGGTACCTGCAAGCCACGGGTGCCAAAGTTTCTTACGTTCAAAACATCACTGATATTGATGATCCACTATTAGAACGCGCACAACGAGATGGCCAAGATTGGAAAGAACTCGCTACTTCGCAGATTGATCTTTTTCGCGGCGATATGTTTGATTTGAGAATTTTGCCGCCAGAACATTACATCGGTGCAGTGGAATCGATTGACTTAGTCAGTGCATCCATCACAGAGTTAATTTCCGCAAATACTATCTATACAATTGATAAGGATTATTACTTTAGAAATTATTCATCGAGCGAATTTGGTCGACTTTCACATTTAAATGAATCAGAGATGGCGGAAATATTTTCGCAACGCGGCGGAAATCCCACTTTGGCTGGTAAAGAAAATCCACTCGATTGTTTAGTGTGGATGTCGCAGCGACCAGGTGAGCCTGGTTGGGATTCGGTTCATGGAATTGGTCGCCCCGGATGGCACATTGAATGCACAGCGATTGCGCTTAAGTATTTACAGCCAGATTCCAGCGACGCTTCTTGCATCGACATCCAAGGTGGCGGAAGTGACTTAATTTTTCCACATCATGAAATGTGTGCGTCGCAGGCCCGTGCGTTAACTGGCAAGGAATTGGCTTCGACCTACGTTCACAGCGCCATGATTGGTCTTGATGGTGAAAAAATGAGTAAGAGCAAAGGAAACTTAGTTTTTGTTTCTACGTTGGTTAAATCCGGCGTCGACCCTATGGCGATTCGTTTGGCATTACTTTCCCAGCATTATCGCCTTGATCGTATGTGGAGTTCGGACGTTCTTGACGCTGCAACTCTGCGGTTGAATACATGGAGAAGAGCTTTTGTTTCTGGTGGCCGAAATTGTGAAACGACTATTGATGCAGTTATTCGAGCTTTGAGTAATGATTTAGATACTCCAACTGCTTTGGCTGCAATCGACAGATGGGCTGAAGAGAGTAGCGAAACTGAAGTCGAAGGCAACGATGAAGATTTGCGTCAAGTTATAGACACTTTGCTTGGAATCGTAATTTAGTCCTGTTGTCGCCTTCTTAAATATCTTTCGAATTCTTTAGCAATACTTTCACCCGAAACAGAAGGCAATTCGGCGGCATCTTTAGATTCCTCTAGGGCTTTAACATAAGCTGCAACATCAGAGTCCTCACGTGCCATTTCGCTTACTTCTGATTCCCACTCCTCTGCGGCAGTGGCAAGATCGGAATACTCAACTGAGATATCAAGAAAATCTTCTAATGCATTAATAAGTGCGAGAGAAGATTTTGGTGAAGGTGCACCTGATGCGTAATGGGGAACTGCTGCCCACATAGAAACAGCATCGATACCTCGCCTTACGCAAGCATCTGAAATTACTCCGAGAATTCCTGTCGGACCTTCATATGTTGAATTCTCAACACCTAATCGAGAAGCAATTGCTGGATGTGCAGCGGTAACGTTGACACTTATTGGTCTTGAGTGTGGAACATCTGCGAGAAGTGAACCTAATGAAAGAACAAGAGAGACTTCTAAATCATCGGCTAGATCAAGTAGTTCGCTTGTGAAAGTTCTCCATCTCATGGAGGGTTCATCACCTTTTACGATGATGAGATCACGTTCCTGATGGGAAAGTGTCATTGCATAAATATCTGTTGTTGGCCACGTTAATTCTCGCACCAAGAAATCATCAACATTGATATACGGGCGGTTGACCTGAAAATCATAGAACTCTTCTGACTCAATTCGTGCAATGAGTTGGAGATTTGTATCTTCATTCTGAGATTGTTCTTGTGCCAATAGCTGTTCGATTGCACCGGAAGCTGCTTCACCTGCATCATTCCAACCTTCGAAGGCAAGAATCATCACGGGGTTTCGCAGGGAAGGAATGTTGAAAATCTCCATAAGTGAAACCTTAGGGTAATCTTCCCCAAATCCAATCCCTAATCCAGTTCGCAAGCCAGTTCGCAAGCCAAGGAGAAAAGTGACTAAGTTTTTTGATTCGGTCTTCTTCGACATGGATGGGTTAATGATTGACTCTGAGCCTCAGTGGCTACTTTCTGAAAGCGAGTTGACGGCTTCATACGGCTACATCTGGACTCAAGAGGATCAAATCGCATGCCTTGGGGGGCCTTTAACCCGGGTCGGTGAGTACATGCATGAAAAATGTAATTTTGCAGAATCACCAGAGTTTTTCACCTCGCAGTTGATCAATCTACAAGCCGAAAAGATGCGCGGAGAAACCCCACTCATGCCGGGTGCCTTTGAATTTGTGAAAGATCTTCAGAACAACGGAGTGAAGACAGGTCTAGTCTCAGCCAGCCCACGGATCATCGTTGACGCAGTCTTGAGCAACATAGGTAGCGAGCTATTTCCTTTTTCAATCTCCAGTGATGATGTGGTGCGAACTAAACCTTTTCCAGATGCATACTTAAAAGCGGCCGAAGTTACCAATAGCGCTATTAGCAATTGTTTGATTTTCGAAGATTCCCTCACTGGCGTCGCTGCTGCAACAAGTTCTGGGGCGTGGCTAATAGCTGTACCTCACTTGGTAGTTGTTGAAGAAAGCGCCCGAGTCCGTTCGATTAAATCGCTAGAACAAATGAGTTATTCAAAGCTTGTAGAACTGCATCAAGATTTCGCTACGCAGATTTAGTCCACGTGTGCTGGACAAATATTTTTGAAATAGCACCAATCACACAATCGAGATGGTTTAGCTGGCCAGTTTTCCTGTGAAATCGAGTTGTTTATATCTGCGGCAACACGATTAAGCGTCTTTTCTACTGAAATAAGATCGCTTGAATTTACAGGTCGTTCAACTTTTCTACCATCACCAAGATAGATCAATCGCAATAACTTAGGCAATACGCCGGATGAGCGAAAATATAGAAATGCATAAACGCGAAGTTGAAAAAACGCTTTTTCTTCCCATCCAGGTTTCGGTGATTTTCCTGTTTTGTAATCAATTATTCTTACTTCACCCGTCGGTGCTATATCAAGTCGATCTACGTAACCATGCAGATAAACATCTTGAGCAAAGTCATTTTCCAGATGAATTTCTCTATGTGTTGCTTCAAACTCTGTCGGATTTTCAATATTAAAATAGGTATCAAGCAGTGATTGCGCTCTATCTAGCCACTCTTTTTCACTCGTGATCATTTCTTGAAGTTCAGGTTTATTTTCTAGCTGCGACTTCCATGCACTCGGCAAGATTTCGGCAGTTTTAAACGGAGTTCTCTCATTTCTGGGACTCTCAAAAAGTTCATGTAGAACTGAGTGCACCAAAGTTCCCCGTTCTGCATCCAGCGAAGGAGGTTGAGGAAGTCGATCGATGACCCGATATTTGTAGAGTTGAGGACAGTTTTCATAATCGCTGATACGACTGGGGGAGAGTCGTAAGACCTCTGATTCACTCACGAGTGACAACATACCCGCACTTTGCTCCAATATTTGACCTAAGATACCGCTGTGTCGAATAACGGATTCTTTGCTGCAGGCGATCGCATTCAATTGACCGATCCAAAGGGTAAGTTGTATAGCTTCACCATCGTTGCCGGAAAAGAATGGCATACCCATAAGGGGTGGATTACGCATGATGACCTTATTGGAATGCCAGAAGGATCAGTTGTTAGTACAACTGCCGGATTAAAATTTACCGCCTTTAAACCTTTGCTTGCTGACTACGTTTTAACAATGCCACGCGGTGCAACAATTGTTTATCCGAAAGATGCCGCCATGATTATTGGTCTGGCAGATGTATTTCCAGGTGCTCGAGTTCTCGAAGCTGGAGTTGGAAGTGGTGCCCTAACGATTTCTCTACTTCGTGCAGTTGGACCAACCGGATATGTTCATTCAGTTGAAAGACGTGCCGACTTTGCCGACAATGCACGGGGGAATATTGAGAATTACTTCGCAGAAGCTCCAACTAATTGGGATTTAACTGTGGGGGATCTGCAGGACAAAGAATTAGATTCACACTTTGATCGAGTCATTCTTGACATGTTGGCACCATGGGAGTGTGTTGAAATTGCAGCTAAATCGCTGCGACCAGGTGGAGTTTTTATGTCGTATGTTGCAACTACTACACAACTATCTGCCACTGCAGAAGCGATAAAGAATGATGGTCGATTTACAGAACCCGAAAGCAGCGAAACTCTTGTGCGCGGTTGGCACCATGAAGGTCTTGCAGTTAGGCCTCAACAGAGAATGATCGGCCACACAGGATTCTTAATCCAAAGTCGCCGAATGGCTCCTGGTGTAGAAGTGCTTGCCAGACGCCGCAGACCATCGAAAGGTGCTTACGGTGTCGCGGAAGAGTGAGCGATTAGTTAATTTAACTATCGCTCTTTTAGCCACCAAACGCTTTCTCACCAAGAGCGAAATTTTTAGAAATATTGAAGGCTACGAAGGTAGTGAAGAATCAAAAGAAAGAATGTTTGAACGCGATAAAGATGATTTGCGCTCACTTGGAATTGAGATTGAAGTCGGTGGTTTAGATCCACTCTTTAATGACGAGGCGGGCTATCGCATAAAGCCCGAATCTTATTCACTCAATCTTGGCGATTTAGATGGAATCGATATTGCGCTGCTATCAATGGCGGCGCAAGCCTGGCATGGACAAGCCCTCAATTCCGCTGCACATTCGGCATTAGTAAAGTTGAACTCAATTGGAATTAACTCCGATGTGGATTCAATTCCTACTTTGGCACCACGCATGGCTTGGTCATCAGAGGAATTGACGGTCGTTTTGGAAGCAATAGCCGAAAGACGTTCCATCAAATTTTCTTATACAAACAAAGAGTTGATTGTTGAAATCAGAACCGTACAACCGTATGCCGTGGCATCACGGGGCGGCCATTGGTATTTCACCGGAATGGATACCTCTAAATCCGAACTTCGAACATTTAGATTTGATCGCGTTCATGGACAGATAGAAGTTGATGCGACCGCACTCGCCTATGAAATCCCTGAAGGTTTTGATTTGTTGAAGAATTTTGAACAAGACATGCGTATATCAACTGCAGTTCTTGAAGTTCGTCAAGGTAAAGCTTTTGAGTTGCGAAAAATGGCAACTGCGGTTGAACAGTTGGGCGAGTGGGATCGAATCACCTGTGAATATTTTGATGAGTCTTCTTTTATTGATTTAGTTTTGTGGCATCTTGACGACGCGGTCGTGTTGGAGCCACAAGCTTTAAGAGATTCCATTATCAGTTCGTTAAACGAAATTCTTGATATGCATGGTTAAAAATAAAGCATTGCCCTTAATCGCAACTGAAAGACTTCTTGCTTTAGTGCCTTACATAAGCGCGCATCAGGGCGTCAGTATCAAGGAACTTTCAGAGATCTTCGGCGTAACTGCCTCCCAGATTAATAATGATTTAACAACACTGTGGATGTGCGGACTTCCCGGCTATACGCCTCTAGAACTCATGGATCTATCTTTTGAATCTGGATATGTAACAATTCAAAATGCACCCACGTTGAAAGCTCCTCGCTCGTTAACTTTTGAAGAGATAATCTCTTTGCTATTTGGTTTAGATCTTGTCCGAGATTCAGTGAAAGATAATCAGGAGTTACAAAAGAGCATTGAGAAATTAGTAGCGCGATTATCGGAAAAATCAGATATTCAATCTCGCCTTCGCGCAAGCAACCCTGTATCTGGAGTCATCCGGGCTGCAATCGAGAAAGCAATCGATACCAAGGGGTTGTTAACTTGCGAATATCACTCCCTTTATTCAGATCAATACTCGGTTCGCACGATTTCTCCGCTGGAACTGCGCATTGATGGCGGGGTGGAATATCTTTTTGCGTACTGTGTAACTTCTCAAGCGTTTAGAACTTTCAGAGTGGATCGAATTGGCAAAGTCGAGAACGTAGAGAAAACCCTGGATGTCAAAGCCGAGGCTAGTTATCAGGATGAAAAATTCCTACATTTCACGGTGAAAATCCACAATCGCTTGCGGGCCATGAAGGAGCGTTTCTATATTGAGGAATCGATTGTGGAAACAGGTAATTCACTTAGTTCTTACTCGGCGCAGTGGATTCTAAGGAGCATTATCGCCAGCTCTGGAAGCGTCGAAATTATCGAGCCTGAGGAAATTAGATTAAAAGTAGTTAGCAAGGCGCAGGAAATCATGGCTCAATACGCTTCCAACGAACGCTCCTAGCGCTTTTTGCGCCAACTGAGGTAATCTTCTCACCTAGACATTTCCAAACGCAGGGAGTTTTTGATGTTCTTACGCGAACCAAGCCATATCTTGATTCTTCTTATCGTCGTCCTTGTACTTTTTGGTGCTAAGCGACTTCCTGACTCAGCTCGATCTCTCGGTCGTTCAATGCGTATTTTCAAAAGTGAAATGAAAGAAATGACAGCCGAAGAAAAAAAGGCTGACGGCCAAACACCTCCAGAGAAGTAATCTTCGGTGGCGTCTATCAAAGACGCAAGGATGCCATTACTCGATCACCTGCGAGAGCTTCGTAAGAGAGTAGTTCGTGCATCTCTTGCGATTTTTCTCGCCTCAGGTTTTGGTTGGTTTACATATAATCCAATAATTACCACCCTTGCAAAACCTGTATGTGATTTATCTGCTGCACAAAAATCTGGTGCAACTCACTGTGGTTCGCTCTATATCAACGGTGTTTTAGGGCCACTAAATCTACAAATCAAGGTTGCGTTGCTCTCGGGAGTAATTCTTGCAGCTCCGTACTGGCTCTATCAATTGTGGGCTTTTATTGCTCCGGGTTTACACAAGAAGGAAAAAAAGTATTCAATTCTATTTTTAGCATCGGCGACACCGTTTTTTGCAATTGGTGCAACCTTGGGATATTTAATTTTGCCCGTTGCTATTAAAGTCCTTTTCGGATTCACACCTAACTCTCTTTCGAACTTAGTAAAATTTGATGATTACCTAGATTTCGTAATGCGAATCATTTTGCTCTTCGGACTCGCTTTCGAACTTCCCATTTTCCTGGTGACATTTAATTTAATTGGCTTCCTTCGAGGAACTACTATTCTGCGCCCCTGGAGAATCTGGCTTTTTGCAATCACTCTCTTTACTGCCGCATTCACCCCAACCGGTGATCCTCTGACAATGATGCTTTTGGCAGTCCCTCTGATGATTCTCTACTTCATGGCCGGTGGAATCGCCCTTCTTGTCGATAAACGCCGCGATAAACGCAGCGAACGGATTGAAGCTAACTCTTCGGCCATCGATGCCCCGACACCTATCGAGGAATAATTCGATAAGGTCGGCTCATGTGGGCAGTGGTCATCAATCCGATATCAGGGCAAGGTAAAGGTGCTGCTTTAGGCACATATGTTGCTGGTTACTTGGCCACCAGGGGAGTCTCGTACGAGATTATTCTTGGAAAGAATGCAATTGATCAAGGTGACGCCCTTATTCGTTTTATACAGAAAAATCCATCGACCGAAGGTGTAATCGCCGTTGGAGGCGACGGGTTATTTCATTTAACTTTGCAGAAGGTTGTTCCTGCACAAATTCCTTTGGCCGTAATTCCTGCAGGTACAGGAAATGATTTTGTTCGTACCCTTGGTTGGTCACTAACAGATATTGATTCCATACTTGATGCTGTCTTATCACGTGAAGCAGTCCCAGTAGATTTAGGTTTAGTTGATGGCGAATGGTTTGGAGCGATTTTATCAACAGGTTTCGATTCAATCGTGAATGAAAAAGCTAACACTATGTCTTGGCCAAAAGGCCCAAATAAATACAACGTTGCAATTGCAATTGAATTGCCCCGTTTTAAACCTAGACATTATGAAATTGAATTAGATGACAGAATAATTTCCACCGAGGCCATGCTGATTGCAGTTTCAAATGGTCGCTCTTACGGCGGGGGAATGCTGGTCTGCCCACAAGCTGAGATAAACGATGGATTATTTGATGTAATGGTGTTACATCCAATATCGAAAATTGAGTTTATTAAAGTTTTTCCTCGAGTATTTAAAGGAACACATATTTCTCACCCTGCAGTTGAAATTGTTCGGAGCAGGAAAGTCTCTATAAGTGCCAAGGCAGTTGCATATGCTGATGGAGAACGGGTTGGGCAGTTACCAATCTCTGCCGAGTGTATTTCAGGTGCATTATTGACCTGGTTACCATGACAACTCCCGCAGAAAGATTTGCTGCAGCCAAATTACGTTCAAAATTTAATGAAACTACAGAATTTGTTCAAAGTTTTGATTTTGAATTTGATCCCTTTCAAATTGCTGCTTGTCACGCGGTGGAACAGGGAAGTGGTGTCCTAGTTGCTGCACCTACCGGAGCTGGCAAGACAGTTGTGGGTGAGTTCGCCGCGCATTTAGCAATAAAACTCGGCAAGAAGTGTTTCTATACAACTCCCATCAAAGCGCTTTCTAACCAGAAATATTCTGAGTTCGTAGCCAAGTTTGGTGAAGATCGAGTCGGCCTGCTCACTGGTGATACAAGCATTAACGGTGAAGCTGATATTTTAGTAATGACTACCGAAGTGCTACGAAATATGTTGTACGCCGGTTCTTCTACCCTCACTAATCTTGGTTACGTCGTTATGGATGAAGTGCACTACCTGGCCGATAAATTTCGCGGAGCTGTTTGGGAAGAAGTTCTCATTCACCTTATGGAAAGTGTGCAAGTAATTTCCCTTTCAGCAACGGTTTCCAATGCCGAAGAGTTTGGTGAATGGCTAGAAGAAGTTCGTGGAAACACACAAGTTATCGTTAGCGAAATTAGGCCGATCCCGCTTTATCAGCACGTACTTATTGGAAACAGATTGCTGGATCTCTTCGAGAAACCCGGGCAAATTAATCCGCAGATTCTTCAACGTGAACGCGAAGCGGTTCGAAAAGCGGCAATGAGTCGCCACCGCCGTGGAAGATACGACGAGCCACATGATCGCCTAACTCGGGCAGATATTATTGAAAAACTCTCGCGTGAGAATCTGTTGCCGGCAATTACTTTTATTTTTTCGAGAGTGGGCTGCGATGCGGCAGTTAAGCAATGCCTTCACTCGGGCATTCGACTTACAACTACCGAAGAGCGGCAGATAATTAGAGAAGTAGCTAGGCGCTATACACAAAATATTGCCGAAGAAGATTTGGAAGTTTTGGGCTTTGATGAATGGCTCACCGCACTTGAGCGAGGAATTGCTGCACACCATGCCGGACTCTTGCCAAGTTTTAAATCGGCTGTCGAAGAACTCTTTCAACGTGGTTTAGTAAAAGCAGTATTTGCTACAGAAACTTTGGCGTTAGGTATAAATATGCCAGCTAGAACTGTGGTGCTTGAAAAACTCATTAAATACAACGGTGAAGCACACGTTCCAATAACTCCTGGTGAATATACGCAATTGACTGGGCGTGCCGGACGTCGTGGCATTGATATCGAAGGCAATGCCGTCATTCAATGGTCTCCAACGGTCGATTCTGCATCTGCTGCAGGGCTTGCTTCTACGCGTACGTACCCATTGCGTTCATCTTTTGCGCCGACGTACAACATGTCAATCAATCTCATCGCACGTTTTGGAAAGGAACGAGCTCGTCGTTCTTTAGAATCATCATTTGCTCAATTTCAAGCAGACCGAGCGGTTGTCGGACTATCCCGACAAATTCAAAAGAACGAAGCGGCGATTAGCGAACTTAATTCTCAAGCCGTTTGTCATCTAGGAGACTTTGCTGAGTACGCAAGAATTCGCCGTGAGATAAAAGAAGTAGAGGTCCTGCTTTCTAAACGCGATCAGAAAAAGACTTTCGATAATAGACAACGGGCGAGATTAGAAGGTGACTTAGGGGATTTACGTAAATCGCTACGCAATCATTCATGTCATGGATGTAACGAGCGAGAAGATCATGCACGCTTAGCTGAGCGCGCCGGAAGACTGGGTCGAGAAAATGATGGCCTGCGTACACGTGTAGAAAGTCGCACACACGTAATAGCAAAAACTTTTGACCAAATTTGTCAGGTGTTAGATCACTTACATTACATTGAAGGCGAAAAGCCAACGGCACAAGGACAGATTCTTACCAAGATTTACGCCGAATCAGATTTACTTCTTACTGAGGCAATTCGACGTGGAATTCTCGATGACTTAAATGCACCAGAATTGCTCTCAATTGTTTCAACAATGATTTTCGAATCTCGTGGAGCTGAGAATCTTGCACCTAAATTACCTACAGCTCGAGTTTCGAACGCTTTAGCCGATGTAATTTCTTTGTGGGCGCAATTAGAAGCAATCGAAAGTGATTTCGGTGTAAAAACTCAACGTGAACCTGATGCAGGTTTTTGCCAAGTTTCTTATCGATGGGCTAATGGACATTCACTTCATAGTGTTCTCAAAGGAACCGATATGTCAGTTGGTGATTTTGTCCGCTCAACTAAACAATTGATAGATTTACTAAATCAAATTGCTGGTGCAAGTGAAAATTTACGATCAGTCTGTAAGGATGCAATAAAGCGCATCGACAGGGGAGTGGTTTCTTTTCTATTGGGGGATGTATGACATTAATGCTCTTAGATAGCGCTTCGTTGTGGTACCGCGCTTATTATGGAATGCCAGATACCCTCTTGGCACCTGATGGAACTCCGGTCAATGCAATTCGTGGTTACATCGACATGAGCGCACGTTTGATTTCTCTTTACAAACCAAACCGAATCGTTGCCTGTTTAGATGGCGATTGGCGACCTACGTGGCGAGTGGAACTTTTCCCTGATTACAAAGCAAATCGTTTGGTTGAAGATGGGGACGAGGAGGAAGAACCAGAGACTTTAACTCCGCAAATTCCTATTCTGCTTGATCTTTTAGATCTCTTCGGCATTCCCGTTGTCGGAGTTGATGATTATGAAGCCGATGATGTCATGGCAACGTATGCAGAAGTTGAAAAGGGACCGATTCGAATAGTTACCGGTGACCGAGATCTTTTTCAAATGGTCGATGACAAACGTGACATCAAAATTGTTTATTTAGCCAAAGGAATCTCAGCGCACGACTTAGTTGATAGCGCTTATGTGGAGAATAAATATTCCATTCCGGGTGATAGATATGCGATTTTTGCAATGTTTCGTGGTGATCCTTCTGATGGTCTTCCGGGAGTTCGAGGAATTGGCGAGAAAGGCGCTGCGGTAATTGCGAATCTATTTAGCAATGTAGATGATGCAATGGAGGCTGCAATTGCTGGTCATGAAGCCTTACCTGCAGCTCTAGCGAAGAAAATAATTGCAGGTGCAGATTATTTAAAGATTGCACCAACTGTTGTGCAAGTTGCAAGAAATGCTCCTTTGCCAACTGTAAATTTTGCAGTCCCCAAAGCTCCAGCAGATTTATCGGCTATTTATCAATTTAAGGAACGCTACGGTCTTGGTGCAAGCGTTGATCGTTTGATCAGTGCTTTGGGTTGGTAAATTACTTTTTATCGGCACTAAGCGGATTTCTTCTCAGTGCAGCGTTTGCACCTTTTGATAGGTGGTGGCTGGCGCCAATAGCCCTTGCAATACACATGCATGCACTTAGTCGCGCTCAACACAAATTATTATCGATATTTATTTTTGCCATCACCTTTAACTTGGTTTTGCTTCACTGGACAAGTATTTATGTTGGCTCAACACCTTGGTTAATTTTAGGGTGTGGGCTTTCTGTCATGTATCTACCTTTGGTTTTTGTAACTCGATGGGGAATACATGCATATCCGCTAATTTTTTTGGCTCTTGAAGAACTCCGCAATCACTTTCCGTTTGGAGGTTTTGGTTGGGCACGTCTTGCTTATTCGCAAGCTGATGCTCCATATTCAATCATTGCTCGCTTTGGGGGAGCCGTCGGTTTATCGGCCATCGTGCTCCTTCTTGGCCTCTTCATATTTCAATTCTCGAAAGGCCAATCTCGAATATGGATTCTGTTTCCTCTTCTTTTGATACTGGTTCCAGTACATGTTGTAAATCAATCGAGCACCAAAGTGTTATTGGTTCAAGGCAATGTTCCACAATATGGCTTAGATTTTAATGCCCGAGCTACACAAGTTTTTTTCAATCACGTAAAAGAAACGCATAAGGCTTTGGCAGAACAGAAGAAAGTTGACTTTATTCTCTGGCCAGAAAATGCGGTTGACGTAGATCCATTTACCAATCCGGAGGTTAAACAAGTTCTAGATTCATTTACTCAACCGCTGATAGTCGGTGCAATCGTGGAAAAGGATAAAAAAACCTTTAATACATCAATCCTTTGGCAGAAAAATCGACAAGTTATCTACTCAAAACAACATTTAACTCCATTTGGTGAATACATACCTTTGCGTCAAATTGCATCTAAAGTCTCACCTTTAACTGACGAGGTCAGTGATTTTTCCCCAGGAAATAAGCAGGAAATTTTCACAATCGGAATGGCAAAAATAGCGCCAGTGATCTGCTTTGAACTACTCGATGACCGAATCGTGTCACTGGCTGCGCAGCATTCAAATATTCTGGCGATCCAAACCAATAGCGCGACATTTGGAAAATCTGCAGAAAGTTCACAACAATTGTCGATAACTCGGATTCGAGCGATTGAACATTCCAGAAATGTTGTATCAGTATCAACAACTGGCTATTCAGCAGTTATTGATTACACCGGAAAAATTATCGATAAAACTCAGATGGGTACCGCTGATCATCTCTATGCAAATCTGGGACTTATTAACCAACAATCTATGCGAGATCGTCTTGGAGATTGGGCCTGGATTTTAACTTTTGTGTGGTTAGTTCTCGTTGCCCGCCGTTTAGGTAAATAGCCGATAAGTTACATTATGTAAAGTAACGCAAAAGGCAATAGAACATTGCCTGATTTCACTGCTCTCCTAGCGGTAATCCTCAATCGGTGTGCATGCACAGACCAAATTGCGATCACCGTGGGCGCCATCAATACGTGAAACCGGTGGCCAATATTTCATTCGCGAACCAATTGATTCACCTTCGATAAAGCCGTTAAGTGCAACTGGGAATCCACCCTTTTCGCGGCTGTATTCACGATTCCATTCGCTGGACATCATAGAAAAGGCCGTATGAGGCGCATGTCGCAAAGCTGAACCTTCAACGCTTACACCGCCGTCGATAATCTCTTGAATCTCTGCGCGAATCGAAATCATCGCATCAATAAAGCGATGAATCTCGTTAATATCTTCAGACTCGGTTGGCTCAATCATTAATGTACCCGCAACAGGGAATGACATTGTTGGTGCATGGAATCCGTAATCCATCAAGCGCTTAGCAATGTCATCAACGGTGACACCTGAAATCTTTGTGATCTCTCGAATATCAAGGATGCACTCGTGTGCCACGCGCCCATTCAAGCCAGTGTAGAGAACGGGATAGGACTCATTGAGTCGGGAAGCTATGTAGTTCGCCGATAAAATCGCTATCTGCGTCGAGCGAGTTAAGCCTTCTCCCCCCAACAAACGAATGTATGCCCAAGAAATTGGCAAGATACTTGCCGATCCAAATGGCGCAGCTGCAATTGGCCCTGGACCCGTTACCGGACCTGCCTGTGCGTCCAATGGGTGATTTGGAAGAAATGGGGCAAGGTGGGCGCGACAAATCACTGGACCAACTCCAGGACCACCACCACCGTGTGGAATAGCAAAAGTTTTATGTAGATTCAAGTGCGATACATCTGCGCCAAATTTTCCTGGTTGAGCTACACCGACAAGAGCATTCAAGTTTGCTCCATCGACATAAACCTGGCCACCTGCATCATGCACTAAGGCACAAATCTCTGACACGGCGGTTTCAAATACACCATGTGTTGATGGATATGTGATCATAAGTGCGGCAAGAGTTTGGGAATGTTCTGAAATTTTCGCTTTCAAATCTTCCACTGAAACATTTCCATTGACATCACAATCAACTACAACAACTTTCATGCCTGCCATAACTGCAGATGCTGCATTAGTTCCATGGGCACTAGATGGAATCAGACAAATGTTTCGATTGTTATCGCCACGCGAGTCGTGAAAGTTTCTAATAGCAAGTAATCCAGCGAACTCCCCTTGACTACCTGCGTTAGGTTGCAGAGAAACTGCATCGTAACCAGTAATTGCAACTAACCAATCCGAGAGCTGTTTAATCAACTTTCGTGAGCCGGCGCTTTGATCTGATGGAGCAAAGGGGTGCAGAGATGAAAACTCGGGCCAAGTTACTGCTTCCATTTCAGTTACAGCGTTTAGTTTCATGGTGCAGGAACCCAATGGAATCATCGTTCTGTCTAACGCTAAATCCTTGTCGGCTAAATTGCGTAAATAACGCATCATGCCGGTTTCACTGTGGTTAGTGTTAAAGACTGGATGAGTGAGATATTTGCTTATACGCAAGAACTTAGCTGGAATCTGCTCCCCCGCAACATCGGTTAAGCCCAAGATTGCAAGTACTTGTGCAAATAATTCTTCAGTCGTTTCTTCATCAAATGAGACACGTAGTTCTGTATCGCTAACTTTTGCAAAATTTATTCCCTCAGCAACGGCCCTTTGATGTATCGCTTGTGCATCTGCAACGACAATATGAACCGTATCGAAAACAACATCTTCTCGATTATTTGCTGCGGCATGGAGTCTGGATGCAAAACCATTAACTCGCTCGGCGATATTACGAAGTCCCTCAGGGCCATGCCACATCGCATAGAAAGCACTCATATTCGCAAGTAGAACTTGCGCAGTACAAATGTTAGATGTTGCCTTGTCGCGGCGAATATGTTGTTCACGAGTTTGCAGAGCTAAACGAAAAGCAGGTTTTCCGTGAGAATCAATACTTTGCCCAACAAGGCGGCCAGGCATAGATCTTTCAAGGCCATTTCGAACCGCTAAGAAACCAGCATGTGGACCACCAAATCCCATTGGCACGCCAAAGCGTTGCGAAGTTCCAACTGCGATATCGGCGCCCCACTCCCCTGGTGCTTTTAGTAACGTCAGTGCCAGCAAATCAGTTGCTGCAATAACAAGTGCATCTCGAGAATGCGCATAATCTGTAAAGGTTGAATAATCGATAACTGTGCCCGTTGTATCTGGGTATTGAAGTAATGCGCCAAAAAATTCGCCGTCATATCCATCGCGAGCTACGTGCCCTGAGTCAATTTCAACAATCGTTATTCCTAAAGGTTTTGCCCGCGTATGCACGACAGCCTTTGTTTGAGGATGCACATGTTCTTCAATTAAGAAAACGGCCTCATCTGATAACTTTGAAACTCGTCTCGCAAGAGTCATCGCTTCTGCTGCAGCCGTTCCCTCATCAAGCATCGAAGCATTGGAAATGTCGAGTGCCGTTAATTCGCAAATCATTGTTTGGAAAGCGAACAAGGCTTCTAATCGGCCCTGAGATATTTCAGGTTGGTATGGTGTGTAAGCGGTGTACCACGCCGGATTCTCTAGAACATTTCGTTTGATAACTGGAGGAACAATAGTTCCGTAATAACCAGTTCCAATTAATGATCGAAGAACTTTATTTTCTGATGCAATCAAACGCAGTTCGGCAATCACATCGACTTCACTTTTTCCGCTATCAAGTGAGGATTCGAGAGCCCCAGTTATTGCAATGTTGGATGGAACTACATCTTTGATAAATGAATCTAGGTTGGGGTATCCAAGATGCTTGAGCATCGCCGCTTCATCAGTAGTTGTTGGACCTATGTGACGACGTGAAAACGCATCGAAATTAGTCATGACTAAAATCTCCCACCCATATGAAACGAAACTGCGGTGTCTCGTATGAGTCAAGAATATGGGGTTTTAAGCGCCTTTGCTCTTACGACGAAGAGAAAGTTCATCGTTATATTCAACACTCGAAGTGTTGGAGTTCACTTCACCTTGAAGAAGTGAGAGCGAGCCTTCTACTTCATGCCAAACTTTTCCGACGGCAATTCCGAATACCCCTTGACCGCCAGCTAGTAAGTCAATAATTTCATCAGGACTAGCGCATTCATAAATTGAGGCACCATCACTCATCAAGGTCATGCGTTCAAGTTCGGTAACTCCGCGGCTGCGCAAATGATCAACTGCGGTGCGAATGTTTTGTAGTGAAACTCCCGCATCCAATAAACGCTTAACAATTTTTAAAACAAGGATGTCGCGAAAACCATAAAGACGCTGAGTTCCAGATCCACTTGCTGTTCTAATGCTGGGTTCAACTAATGCCGTGCGTGCCCAATAATCTAATTGGCGATAGGTAATTCCGGCAGCCGAACATGCAGTGGCGCCGCGGTAGCCGATCTCAAAATCCTGGGAAGTCACGGGGGAACTCGTTTCTCTTGGGGAGTGAGGTAAATCTAGGTCACCATGCCCGCGCTTTCAACGACCGACACGGTGCAAACCTATAGTTGAGATTTAGAGTTTAAGGCCTTATCCAGCAAAATCTTCGGGGTTAATCTGGTCGAGAAACTCTCTAAAACGCTCTACCTCGTTATTGTCATCGCCTGGTTCAGACTCCGATGGGATTTCTATGCCTATCTCATCTAAAAGCTCTGAGGAGGCCAAAATATTGGCAGATGCGCGCAATGCTAGGGCGATGGCATCTGATGGGCGGGCTGAGACAGTATGCGTCTGCTCCTGCAGATCGCGCAAAAGGATACTTGCATAGAAAACGCCATCCTCGATATGGGTCACATGGACCGCCGTCATGATCGCATCGAGCTCTTCGATAATTATCTGGGTCAAGTCGTGGGTCAAAGGTCTAGGTGCGCTGACGCCCTGTTGGGCAAATGCGATGGCCGTGGCTTCAACGGCACCCACCCAAATTGGTAGGAATCTATTGCCATCTACTTCTTTAAGAAGAACGATCGGCTGATTCGATGGCATTTCAACGCGAACGCCAATTACCTCCATGGAAATTAACATTGATTACGAACGCAGGCGATGGAGCCCACCGCGCACAAG
The DNA here is from genome assembly GCA_903852815.1 of uncultured Actinomycetes bacterium. Taxonomy (GTDB): domain Bacteria; phylum Actinomycetota; class Actinomycetes; order Nanopelagicales; family Nanopelagicaceae; genus Planktophila. The sequence continues at coordinate 18,358 of CAINRW010000104.1, read as the reverse complement.
GGCTGCATGCAATCGAATTGAAAGTGAAGCAATCTCTTTTTGAACTTCCTCGGCGCGAGCCTTTGATTCAGAACTCTTTTGGCGAGTCAGTGGCGTAATCACCTGTTCGATAAGACCAATTTCGCGATCTGCAGCGGATTTAAAAGATCGAAGATGGCGTGCTTCAATTCCAAAAGCTGCCATTTCCGTCACTGCCTTTGCAATCGCTAAAGCATCGCCATCGTAATGTCTTCCACGTAATGAAATTAGTCCATAACTTTCTAATTCAACTAACTGCTCATCTTTTAATCCAGAATGCTTTAAGAGTTCATCGCGTGAAAGTCGCATCTCTGAAACTTCACCGAAGACACTTGGCGCCATTTCGCCATCGATTGTGGCAAGGCCAATGTTTGGTCGGGGTGCTGAAGCTACGCCGGCTGAAGCTGGAGTTAAACCTCTATCAATCGCATCTAAATTATCTTTGATTACTTTCAGAGGCAGATACTGATCTCGTTGGGCGGTTAATACGTAACGCAGGCGATCTAAATCTGACGTTGTGAACTTACGATAACCAGAAGGTGTTCGCTGAGGTTCAATTAAACCTTCGGCCTCCAAGAAACGAATCTTAGAAATCGTAATGTCAGAGAAATCAGGGCGCAGTCGATTGAGGACTTCCCCAATACTTAGATACGCGCGTGCTGGTACTGCCATCGTTGTACTCCCCTGTTATTTTCCACCAGAAACGAAAAGTAAATGAAATTTACCAATCTGAATCTGATCTCCTGTGCGCAGCTCTTGTTCAGAGACTGAAACGTTATTTATATATGTGCCATTCAAAGATCCTAAATCCTTAAAAACGAAGCGATTATCTTGAGCAACAATTTCGCCATGTTTTCTTGACACCGTTACATCATCTAAAAAGATTGCACTCGATGTTGCGCGGCCAATTGATGCGCCTTCGGTAGTTATTAAGAATCGAGAACCTAAATTAGAGCCTCGATTAATAACGACCATCGCCTTGTCACTGGACTGGGATATTTCTTCGATGATTTTTCGTTCTTCGCTAGAAAGCGTTGCTAGAAACTCTTCGAGTAAACCAGCCGGGGAATCGCCCTCTTTGCGAGAATTCAGATGAATGGTGGTGGTAATTTCGCTCTGCGTTGGCTCTGCGTTCACGAACTCTCCTCCTTCACCGTCAACTTGAGGCTGACACTAAAGGGCTATTGCGCTCTGGTCAAGCCGTGATTTGAGCGTAACCGGCCGCGTCAAGAAGATCATCAGGCTCTGCGGCTACTTCAACTTTTACCAGCCAACCCGCGCCATACGGTTCACTATTGAGCAGTTCTGGCGTCTGTGAGAGTGTCGAGTTAATTTCGGTCACAACTCCACTGACTGCGGCAAAAATCTCGGAAACCGATTTCGTCGATTCAACTTCGCCACAAACTTTTCCAGCAGTTAGCGTCTCTCCAACTTTAGGAAGCTGTACATAAACGATGTCACCCAAAGCTCCTTGTGCGAAATCTGTAATACCCATTGTGTAGATATTTCCAGATGCACTTACCCATTCATGCTCTTTTGTATATTTCAAATTCTCAGGAATTGATGACACGTGGACCTCTTATCTGCGAAACACCTTCGCGTGCATAATTTATACCTGTTGCAATGTAGAGGGCAATCCCCCAGATAGCAAAACTCCAACCCAGAACATAAGCAATTGAACTCACGATGCCATCCCCCTGTGCAAGTAAAAGAAAGGGGAATGCATACAAGAGATTAAATGTTGCAGCTTTACCAAGATACGTCACGGTAAATGGGCCATGACCTTTTAACTTCATGAGGGCGGTTATTACTGCCAAAGTAATATCGCGCCCGATAAGTAGCGCGATTACCCACCAAGGCAAAATATCTCGAACAAGGAAAACTATCAGTGTTGCAAAAATATATAAGCGATCTATTGCTGGATCAGCCAATTCGCCAAACCTAGATGTTTGATTCCACGCTCTGGCTAACTTCCCATCAAAGTAATCTGTAGCCCCACCAATTGCTAGAACCACGATTGCCCAACCATCGGCATGTACTGAAAGTGTGAGATATATAAATAGCGGAATTCCAAGAAAGCGTAAAAAAGTAAGTGCATTTGGAACTGAAATTAACGAGGAGTTCATATCTATTCGCGCTCTTTAACTCTAATCGCTACTTGCACGGGAGTGCCCGGGAATGAAAACTCTTCACGAAGGCGACGTTCGATAAAGCGACGATATGACGCTTCAATCCAACCATTTGAAAAGACCACAAACTTTGGTGGCGCAATTCCTGCTTGAGTTGCGTAATAAACCTTAGGTTGTTTTCCACCGCGCACTGGTGGCGGAGTTGCACCAATAAGTGCACCAAGAAAGGAGTTGAGTTTCGATGTAGGTACTCGTTTTTCCCAACTATCAAGGGCAGTTCTTAGCGCTGGTGCTAAACGATCACGGTGCCAACCAGTTTTGGCTGCAACATTTACTCGTTGCGCCCATTCAACTTGATCTAAGTGTCTATCTATTTCGCGATCTAATTGGTCACGGCGATCTTCATCAACTAAATCCCATTTATTCATGACAATCACCATGGCTTTGCCAGCTTCTTCCACCATTGTGATTACACGCAAATCCTGTTCAGTGATTGGTTCTGAAGCATCGAGCACTACGACTGCTACTTCGCAACGCTCTAACGCAGTTTGTGTTCGAAGCGATGCGTAGTAATCCGTTCCGGATGCTTGGTTTGCGCGCTTCTTCAAACCAGCGGTATCGATAAATCTCCAAATCGATCCACCAAATTCAATCAACTCATCAACGGGATCTCGTGTTGTGCCCGCAACATCATCAACAATCGATCGGTGTTCACCGGCCAAAGCATTTAGCAATGAGGATTTTCCAACGTTTGGGCGACCTATAAGTGCAACTTTTCGATATCCATCTTGAGTCTGCGCGCCGCCAACTTCGGGAAGTTCGGCAACGATGTGATCTAATAAATCGCCACTACCGCGTCCATGAAGCGCGGAAACAAAGTACGGCTCCCCCAGTCCTAGTGACCACAGACCGTGTGCCTCAGACTCTTCTCGTTCACCATCAACTTTGTTGCCAATTAAAATTAGAGGCTTCTTGGCTTTGCGTAGATGTTGCACCAAGATGTCATCTTCATCCAAAGCACCCACTTGTGCATCAACAACAAAAGCTAAGACATCTGCTTCTTGCATTGCAATCTCTGCACCTGCACTTACTTGCACCGAAATTCCATCTGGTTTTGCTTCCCAACCACCGGTATCCATAATGATAAAACGGCGACCGCCCCATTCGCATTCATATTGAATTCGATCGCGAGTAACTCCTGGAGTGTCTTCAACAATCGCTTCACGTCGACCGAGAAAACGATTGATCAGCGTTGATTTTCCTACGTTTGGTCTACCTAAAATTGCAACGATTGGAAGCCCCAACAAAGAGCGTTGACGAAGTAGTTCCCAAATTCGTTCAACAGTTTCATCAAGATTTAAATACGTTGAATCAACTTCAACTGCGTCATATGCCATGGCAAGTGGCGAAACGCTTCGCGTCGAATCGATTTCATCTCGATTTTCAAGAGAACTCTTGACATCAATATTTTTATCTTCAGTTTCACTTTCGCGTCGCGCTGTCCGTGCTTGAATATCGGCAGTTAAAAATATTTTCAATGCTGCATCTGGCACAACTACCGACCCGATATCTCTTCCTTCAACAACGATGCCTCGATTGGCTTGAGCAATAATCTTGCGTTGAATAGTAAGAAGCTCTTCTCGAATTTCTGGAAGAGCGCTTATGCGGCTCACATTTTCGGTTACTGACGTTCCCCGAATTGCATGTGTAATTTGAGTATCACCCGCAAAAATATTTGGTGATGTTGGATCAGATACAAAACGCAAAGGTGCACTTCTCAAAGCCTTCAAAATTTCCGCAGCAGTTGTTGAATTATTTTCTAAAGCCACCCACGTCACTGCTCGATAGAGTGCGCCGGTGTCTAGATAGTTCCAACCTGCACGAATTGCAATCGCTTTGGCTGTACTTGATTTTCCTGCCCCACTCGGGCCATCTATTGCTACGACTATGCCCATGTGGTGAGCCTACTTCTAATTACGCACCGGATGAACATTCCATCCGATCGATTGCAGGTGCTCTGACAATATGTGCGCTTCCTTTTGAGTGAGCGCCAATGTAATGAGTGCATTTAATTGACCCGGTGAATGTTCGATTGTTAGATCTTCAACGTTTACCGCCAACGCAGCGCACTCGTTAAAAATCGCAGCAAGTTGTCCTGGCTTATCTTCAATCACAATTGGTAGGTATGAATATTCACGGGCCTTGCCACCATGTTTGCCAGGAATTCTCGCCTTGCCAGCTCGTCCTTGCAATAAAATTTCGGCGATCTTTTCTTCCTCATCCAGAGAATCAATCATCAGGGCAATATCTTTTTGTAGACTTATCAATAATTGCGCAACTTCTTCCTTATTGGAATGAATAATCTCTTTCCACAAATGGTGATCCGAAGCTGCTATTCGTGTTGTGTCTCGCAGCCCCGCGCCAGCTAGTTCCAACCACTCCCCAGGCAATGATTGCAACGAAGCAGCAAGGATTGAAGAGAGGATTTGCGGGATATGGGAAATTCTCGCAACTGCTGCGTCATGCTCGCTGGCATCTAGAGAAATGACTTGCGCACCGAGGAGAGAGATTAGTTCACAGACTTTTTCAACGGCCTGCCTACTTGTCGTTTCGCTCGGCGTGATAATCCAACTTCTTGAAATGAATAAGTCGCCGCGGGCTGACTCTGCCCCACCCACCTCACGACCTGCCATGGGGTGCGTCCCAACAAAGTTTACGAAATCTGGACTCGCTGTATATACGTCCTGTAAAGGTTTAATTTTTACGCTACCAATATCCATGACTATAGAGTTAGGGTATAGAGATATCTCTCGTTCAAATACCTCTTTGAAGGCGTTCAGTGGGGTTGCAATCACGATTATCTCTGGATTTGATATCTCAACCGAACCCACTAAATCGCATGCCAAACGTTGAGATCTTTCATCACTATCAATCATCTCGACAGGAATATTCTTTCCTGAGAGCGCAAGGCCGATGGAGCTTCCAATTAACCCTGAGCCGACAATTCGTACTGAAGAGATCATTTATTGGGCAATATCTCGGCGAAGTGCGGCAGCGCCATGCAGGTAAATATGACTGATTTCAGAGTTCGATTTTTCGCTCTGGCAATGAACCATCACCCGAATCGCTTTATCTAAGGCACCAGGAACATCTACCTCCACCGATCCGATGAGAGGAACTGAGGAAAAACCGATCTCGCGACAGGCCGCAGCTGGAAAGGCTGCATTTAAATCAGGGGTCGATGTGAAGAAAACCGAGATGACTTCTTCGGGAGTTAAAGAATTTGCCGACATAAGAGCGAGCATTAACTCTTTGACTCCTTCAGCAATCGCCTCAGGCGTGTTTGCGCTCACTTGCGTGGCACCTCGGATGGCACGAATATTCATGGGGTAAGGGTACCTTTCTCGGTCACTTTTTTGCTCAAAATTGATTAATACTAAAACGAGTTATACATATATCGATAAAACCTTTTTACTACAAACACAACTTCATATTGTTCCAGATGATTGTGGAACTCGTCTTTTCCAAATATCGATAAAACCACACTTGAGGGTGATTTCGAGCCTGTAAGTTATCGATAAATAAACAATATTTATTTGTAATATCGATAAAACTATATAGCGTTATTACTAATAATATCGATATATTACTAAATTACTTTAAATCTAAAACCTTTCGTAGATTTATTAATTCTCCCGAATTTAGGTTTCTCCACCGTCCTTCAGGTGTGTCGCCCAGCGAGATGGGACCGAACTTGGTGCGGATCAATCGAAGGACTGGAACATCAACTGCCTCCATCAACCGGCGAATGATGTGATAGCGCCCTTCGTGAATCGAGAGTTCTAGCCATGTTGGTGAAAGTTCCTTGTAGGTCAAGACTCTTCCCATGCCATCTTCTAATTCAATGCCCTTGAGTAGGATCTTGTCGATGCCAACCGGAAGCTTTCCTTCATGTTCAATAATGTAGGTTTTTTCAAGCCCGAAAGAGGGGTGCGTAGCACGAAAAGTGAGATCTCCATCGTTGGTCAGGAGAATTAATCCCTCTGAATCCTTATCAAGGCGACCTACGTGAAAAAGACGTTCCTTGCGTAAATCGATAAAATCACTCAGCGATGGTCGCCCATCGGGGTCGTACATCGTAGACAAAACACCTTTAGGTTTATGAAGTACTAAATAACTCTTAGACACTGAACGAGTAATTGTCTCACCATCAACCATAACGTTGACATGATCAGGATCGAACTTTGCACCCATTTCACGAATAGTGATTCCATCAACGGATACACGCCCAGACTCTATGAGTTCATCAGCTCCGCGACGACTTGTAATACCTGCATCAGCGATTATCTTATTAAGGCGCATTTGGCCCATGGCTATCCTCCCGACAGTCAGGTGTGCAGGATAGCGTGATTCCTAGTCTGTTAGCGAATCCAGAATCTCGTCAAGTCCATCAAGATTCGGCAGATACGGCGCCAACGCTGGAAGATCTTGAAGGGAGTTCAAACCTAGGCGCTCAAGGAAGTAGCTAGTGGTTACATACAAAATCGCCCCGGTTTCATGCTCCACACCGGACTCTTCAACTAATCCTCTAGTGATAAGCGTCTTCATGACCGCCTCAACGTTTACCCCACGTATTGCAGAGACACGGGCCCTGGAGACGGGCTGGCGATAGGCGATAACTGAAAGAGTCTCAAGTGCGGCTTGAGTAAGTCGTGACTGCTGGCCATCGAGGACGAACTTCTCAACTACTGAGCTGTACTCGGGGTGACTGTAGAAACGCCATCCCCCATTTACCTTTTTGAGGGTAAATCCGCGATCGTCATAGGTTGTCACAAGGTGTTCGAGCGCTTGGCTGACATCATCGACGCTCTTCTCTAAAACTTGAGCTAGGACAATCTCGGAGACGGGTTCATCAACTACCATCAAAATCGCTTCGATTGAACGGTGAAGTTCTACATTAGACATTTGTACCACTTTCTGTCGAATCATCATCAATCGCAACTACAGGAATATCAAACTCATCGCTTACTTCTACTTCTCCAGATTCGGAGCCAGTCCAAGAAATTTGAAGCTCGCCAAGAGCTACAACTTGATTAAAGCGAAGAACGCCTTGACGATAGAGATCGAGCAAGGCTAGAAATCGGGCAACTACTACAAGAGTATTTTCAGCATCGGAGACGAGATTTCTAAAACTGAGTGACTTGGAACGGCGTAAAGCCTCAACCACAAGTTTAGACTCTTCAGCCACACTCACTAAAGGAAGATGGAGGTGGTCAACGCTCACATGAGGAGTAACTTTTGGCGTCAAAACTCGTTCCGCAATAGCGGCAAATCGGGCTGGACCGACTCCAATCAGGACTTCTGGAAGCAGAGCACTTAACGTTGGATCCAGGGCGACGACCCGCGGGAAAAACTTGTCGGCGAGAGTTATTCGTTCGCTAAAGGTTGCAGCGATCTCTTTGAAAGCTCGATACTGCAGCAAACGGGCAAAGAGGATGTCTCGGGCCTCCAAAAGCGCCAAATCTTCCTCATCCTCAACTTCCCCACTTGGCAGCAATCGTGCTGCCTTCAAATCCAGAAGGGTCGCAGCAACTACCAGAAACTCCGTTGCTTGATCTAGGCGCCAACCCTCACCTGATGCCTCTAAAGCCCTAATAAAGGCGATGAACTCATCGGTGACCAGGCTGAGAGATATCTCAGTGATATCCATTTTATGGCGGGAAATAAGCTGTAAGAGTAGATCAAAGGGACCATCGAAATTATCTAAGTGAACCGAAAACGCCCCAGAAACTGCGTTCACATCACGTGATTCTTCGACCGAGATATCCATGGCGCACACCTTACTTCACAGTTGCCCGTCTCCAAACTAACGCGTAGTCTCCCCTCATTAGATGCGAAAAGGAGTTTTGACGCTTGAACGCTAAATCGACAAATCAAGATGATGTTGCAACTACGTCTACCTTGCTCGGCAAGAATCCTGCCAATGTGCCTACCCCTGCTGCCATCAAAGAGCATGGCAATGCAAAGATAATCGCTATTTTCAACCAAAAAGGTGGCGTAGGAAAAACGACGACGACAATCAACTTGGGAGCTTCCTTAGCCGAACTAGGTCGTCGAGTTCTGCTTGTAGATTTCGATCCACAGGGAGGCCTTTCTTTAGGTCTCGGCGTAAATGCTCATTCACTTCCACTTGAACAAACCGTTTATTACGCATTGATGACCCTGACTGCAAATGTCGATTCGATTGTTTTGAAGTCTTCAGTCCCAGGTCTTGATTTTCTTCCAGCTAATAGAGATTTAGGAACTGCCGAAACAACTTTAGGCGCTGAAATTGGTGGCCAGCAATATTTAAAGCGCGCTCTGGGTTCATTGCGTGATTACTACGATGTGATTCTCATTGACTGCCAACCAACGATGGGACAACTCACCATCAACGCACTTGTAGCAGCTGATGAGGTAATTGTTCCATTGCAATGCGAATATTTTGCACTTCATGGGTTCATTGAACTTAAGGGCAATATAGATAAAGTTAAAACATTCCTTAATCCAAATTTAAAGTTAATTGGAATTTTGGCAACAATGTATGACAAGAAAACTTCTCATAATCGTCAAGTTCTTGAACGCATTCTTGAGCAATTTCCAACAGATGTCTTTGAAACAATTATTGCAAAAACAATTAGATTTGCTGAAACTACCGTTGTGGGAGAGCCAATCACTACATATGCAACTACTTCTGGTGGTGCGGCTTCATATCGTCGACTAGCCCGAGAATTAATCGCCCGAGGAGGGGCACAATGACACGCAGAGCAAATCTTCCAGGAGCCGATGAACTGTTTCGCTCGACCGCACCGGCGCTGAGCGCTGTTCCAGCACAAGTTGAAGCACCAACAACTCTTGTGCCACCAACTATTACAACTCCAAAGGCGTCATCGAGCAAAAAAGGTGTTCGCACAATTGCGCGCAGACGTGTAACTACTGTGGATCGCTCTCCATCTGGACGTGAGCGCCATGATGAGAAGATAACCGTTTATCTATCGCCCGACGAACTTTTCGATTTAGATCAAGCACGTTTACAGCTGCGCGGAGATTTGGGTCTTGGCGTTGATCGTGGGCGAATAGTTCGTGAATCAATCGCAGTAATTATTGCCGACCTTGAAGCTAAAGGTGATCAGAGTATTTTGGCCCGCCGCCTGCGCGGTAACTAACTCTTATCCTCGTGCTCGAGGATGCGCCATTGCATAACTCTCTCGAACTTTGTCGATAGTTATCAAGGTATAAATCTGTGTTGTTGTAACTGAAGCGTGCCCTAACAACTCTTGAACAACACGAATGTCAGCACCACCGTCTAATAAATGCGTCGCATATGAATGGCGAAATACATGGGGTGACACATGTTCAGTCACTCCAGCATCCTTTGTTACAGTGATCACGATGTTCCATGCAGATTGTCTGGAAATTCTGCCACCTTTAGCATTTAGAAAAAGTGCAGAGTTAGTTTTAGAATTCTTAGCGCTTAAAGTTGGCCTTAGTCGCACTAAATAATCATCTATAGCTTTAGTTGCAAACTTGCCTAAGGGAACTATTCGCTCTTTTGAACCTTTACCTCGAAGTTTAAGTGTTGTAATTTCACCATCGTCAGTACTAACTACCGATAAGTCATTGAGATTTATTCCAATTAACTCACTCACTCGTGCACCACTACTGTACAAAAGTTCAATCATGCACTGATCTCGAAGAGAGATTGGATCGCTCTCTCGATAGGCGGCGTTAATAATCGACATGATTGTTTGCACTGAAAGGGCTTTGGGCAACCGCCTAGCAACACGAGAGCCTTGCATGTGGGTAGTTGGATTTAGGACATGGAACTCTGTATTTAGATATTTGAAATATGAACGAAGCGTTGAATCCATTCTGTTTATTGAATTTGGTGAAAGTCCGGTTTTCTTCAACTCGATTTGAAACGTTGCAATTACTTCTGAATCAATTTCCTCTACAGGTTTGCCTTTCAAAAATTGTGAAAATTTGAATAAGTCACGGCGATAGGCTTGAACGGTATTGCTGGAAAGCCCGCGTTCAATGGTTAGATGGTTGAGAAAAGAACTTACTGCAACCTCAAATTTGGGCGTTTGCATAACCATGGGCCGAGGCAACTGCAGAGTAATAAACCTTGCCTTCGTGAATATTCAAACCCTTGGCAAGATTTGGATCTGCTGTGCACGCTTCACGCCAACCTAAGTTAGCTATTGATAATGCATACGGAAGAGTGGCATTTGTGAGTGCATAGGTTGATGCAACCGGTACCGCTCCAGGCATATTTGCGACACAGTAGAAAATCGAGTTGTGAACTTTATAAGTAGGTTCGGCATGTGTTGTGGCGCGCGAGTCTTCGAAGCATCCACCCTGATCAATTGCGATATCAACCAAAACTGATCCGTGCTTCATCTCTTTCACTAAAGAGTTTGAAACTAATTTTGGCGCTTTAGCCCCGTGAACTAGTACTGCCCCAATAACTAAATCAGCAGATTTAACTTCACGTTCGATTGCGTGTCTTGACGCTACTAATGTTTTGATGCGTCCAAGATATGTCGTATCAATATATTGCAATCGATTAATTGAGCGATCGATGACCGTGACTTCAGCGCCCATGCCAATTGCGATGACCGCTGCATTTAAACCAGCTACTCCTCCGCCGATGACCACCACTTTAGCTGGGGCCACTCCTGGGACTCCCCCTAGTAAAACTCCTCGACCACCGTTGGGCTTTTGTAGCGACGCAGCACCTACCTGAGTCGCTAATCGACCAGCCACTTCACTCATTGGTGCAAGCAAAGGTAACTGTCCATTAACTTCAACGGTCTCATAAGCTATTGCCGTTGTCTGGCTAGCTATCAAAGCATCGGTGCAGGCCTTTGATGCTGCTAGATGTAAATAAGTAAAAAGTATTTGACCTTTTCTTAGAAGTGAGTATTCACTCTCAATAGGTTCTTTAACTTTCAATAACAAGTCTACACTTGACCAAACATCAGCAGCAGTTGCTGCAATCTTTGCACCGACTGCAATGAATTGTTCATTCGTGATTGCAGATCCCAATCCAGCATCGCTTTCGATCACAACTTCATGACCAGCGGCAACGAATTCAGAAACTCCTTCTGGTGTGATTGCGATTCTAGACTCGTGAACTTTAATCTCTTTGGGAATTCCAACTAACATTTATTTACCTTTCTTGGCGACAGCTGCGCTAACTAATCCAACAAAGAGTGGATGAGGTTTTGTAGGTCTGGAGCGAAGTTCAGGATGTGCCTGCGTGCCTACATAAAAAGGATGCACGGAGGTAGGTAGTTCGACAAATTCAACTAAGTCACGTTCTATAAACATTCCTGAAAAAACTAGCCCAGCCTGCGAAATAGAATCACGATAAAGATTATTTACTTCATAGCGATGTCGATGACGTTCGGAAATTTCCAAGGAGCCATATGTTTGCGCAACTAAAGAACCTTCAAGCAAATTAGCTTTATAGAGACCGAGACGCATTGTTCCGCCCATATCTCCTTGGCCATCAATAACATGTTGCTGATCGGCCATAGTGGCAATTACAGGCGTTCCTTCAGTTGAAAACTCGGCAGAATTTGCATCAGTGATTCCAGCTAAATTACGAGCGGCTTCAATAACCATGCACTGCAAACCTAAACAAAGACCTAAAGTAGGAATGTGATTTTCGCGGGCAAATTTTAAAGCACCAACTTTTCCTTCAATGCCTCGAATACCAAAGCCGCCTGGAATAACAATCGCATCCAACCCTGATAGATGTTTCTCAGCTTGCTCACTTTTTTCACATTCATCACTTGGAATCCAAATGATTTCAATTTTCGCTTCATTAGCAAAACCACCTGCACGCAAAGCTTCGGATACTGAGAGATAAGCATCTGGAAGGTCAATATATTTTCCAACCAGCCCTACCTTGATGTGATGTTTTGGATGATGAACTTTCTCCAACAGTGCATCCCATTCACCCCAAACAACTTCATGTCCGCCCAGTCCTAGTCGCTTCACAACATATGAATCAAGACCTTCAGAGTGAAGTACCTTTGGAATGTCATAGATAGATGGTGCATCAACTGCAGCGACGACGGCTTCGACATCGACATCGCACATTAAAGAGATTTTCTTCTTTACGCCTTCAGGAATCTCTCGATCCGAGCGCAAGACAATCGCATCTGGTGCAATGCCGATAGATCGAAGTGCTGCGACAGAGTGCTGCGTAGGTTTAGTTTTCAACTCACCTGATGGGCCAATGTAGGGTACGAGAGAAACGTGCAAGTAAAAGACGTTATCTCGCCCAACCTCTTGGCGAATTTGGCGAATCGCTTCCAGAAATGGTTGTGACTCAATGTCTCCAACGGTTCCGCCAACTTCAGTTATGACAACATCAATATCATCGGCACCCATCGCGCGGATTCGCTCTTTTATTTCATTGGTAATGTGCGGAATGACTTGAACTGTTTCACCCAGGTATTCGCCACGTCGTTCACGGGCAATGACACGTGAATAAACCTGACCGGTCGTGACATTAGCTGAACCATGAAGATTGGTATCAAGAAATCTCTCGTAGTGACCGATATCTAAATCTGTTTCAGCCCCGTCATCAGTAACGAAAACCTCACCATGCTGAAAGGGATTCATGGTGCCAGGATCTACATTGAGATAGGGATCTAGCTTTTGCATCGTTACGCGTAGACCTCGAGCCACCAATAATCTGCCGAGAGATGAAGCGGTGAGTCCTTTGCCAAGTGATGAGGCGACTCCGCCAGTTACGAATAAATGTTTAGTTACATGAGGTTGGCCCATGGGAGACCAACCTATCATCGCTTTGCCTATTGCCCCGACAATGGAAGATTTAAGAGTTCAGCGGCGTGTTCAAGGGCGCTTGAAGAACTTTCCATGCCGGAGAGCATGCGAGCAATCTCTTCAACCCGCGAACCTTCCTGCACTTTTCGTACATTGCTCTCAGATATTGAGCCGTCGGAGTTTTTGGTTACCACATAGTGAGAATCAGCCCATGCTGCTACTTGTGGCAGATGAGTCACCACGATTACCTGTGCATGTTTTGAGAGGGCAAATAAACGTCTTCCAACTTCAATGGCTGCCTTACCGCCAACTCCAGCATCAACTTCATCGAAGACATAAGTACCGACAGGATGTGTCGAAGCAATAACTACTTCAAGTGCCAACATGACTCGTGACATTTCACCGCCGCTTGCACCCTTTGCAAGTGGAACAAGTGGAGCATCGCGGTGGTTTTGTATCAGCATGGTTACTTCATCGCAACCAGTTAAAGTGAAATCAGATTCCTTCAATGCAGAATAATCTGCGCTCTGTAACTGAACATTAAATAGTGCATGTGGCATCGACAATTCTGACATTTCTCGAGATACCAGATCAGAGATTTTAGTTGCCGCTTTCGTTCGCAACTCAGTCAACAACTTAGCTTCGGAAACCAGGGTTTTCTTAATCTGCGTTAGTTGAACTTCTAGCTCTTTAAGTTTTTGATCTCCGCCCTCTAGATCATCAATCGATTCACGGGAGTTATTGAGCCGCTCAATCAATTCAGTCAGACCTGCATCGATATCTGATGCGGATGAATAGCGTTTTACCACCGCCACTAGTTCAGATTTTCTAGCATTAAGGTAATCTAAACGCGCAGGATCAGCCTCTAGTTTTGAGAGATACGAGGCCAAATCATTCTTTGCGTCATCGATTATGAAAAAAGCCTCGCTAATCTGCGCAAAAGCCTGCTCGAGTAAAGGGTCTTTAGCCCGTGCGGTATCCAAAGCTTTACGCGCTAGACCTAAAGTTGTCAGACTGCCTTGTTCTTGCTCTTCTAAAACGGAGTGAGATTGCGATGCAGCAAGGCGTAGTTCTTCAACACTTGACAGTCTTTCAATTTCAATAAGAATTTCAGCGTATTCGCCTTTTTCTACTTTAAGTTTTTGCATAATAGAAACAAATTCGCGTAATGCAGAAAGCTCGGACTCGCGCGTGTTCATACTCTGTTTAAGTTGTGCGATTCTCTCTTTCAAATCATGGTAGTTATTCAAAACTGTTCTGTAACTTAGTATTTGTTCTGCCACTTCAGCTCCGGCAAAGCGATCTAATAACTCGCGCTGTTTAGCTGATTTAGTAATACTCAAATTGGCAGCTTGGGCGTGAACTTCGACAAGATACTCAGCAGCCGTTGAAAGCGCACTCGCAGTAACAGCGATTGAATTACATGTTGCTTTACTTTTCCCATCGGCATTTACCGTACGAGTAATTATTAATTGATCATCTTCAACATCTAAACCATTATTTTCAAAGAAATTTATTGAGCTTTTGGGAATGCTAAAACGACCACTCGCTACTAGCCGCTCACTACCCTTTCGCACCAAACTGCTATCACTTTTGCCTCCCATGATTAAATTAAGGGCGGTAAGAATCATCGTTTTTCCGGCGCCGGTTTCTCCAGTTAGCACCGTCAACCCAGGGGCTATCTCGACGGTACTGTGTTCGATTACGCCAATCGATCGGATAGTTAATTCCTCTAGAAAAGTGCGTTCACTCACCGCGCCATCCTTCAACTGGAAGTTTAAATTTCGCAACTAGGCGATCGCTGAAAAGAGAATTAGTTAAATGTGCCAAACGGACCACATGAATATCTTTTGTTATATGAACGCTATCGCCGGACAATAAATTAAATTTTCGCAATGAGTCTGCCGAAAGTACAGCTTCAGCGGACTCCACCCGAACAACTATCTGTGATTTAGGAGAAATTACAAGTGGACGCGAGAAGAGAGCATGTGCAGAGATCGGAAGAACAACAAGTGCATCTACTTCTGGCCAAACAACTGGCCCCCCAGCTGAAAATGCGTAAGCCGTTGATCCAGTAGGTGTGGAACAAATAAGTCCATCACAACCCCACCTAGAAATCGGCCGACCATCGATTTCTAAAAATAATTCAACCATCGTAGAGCGTTCTCGTTCTACTGTTACTTCATTGAGCGCCCAACCATCAGAAACCTTTAACCCATTTCGATTCACTGAATATTGAAGAACCATTCGTGTGTCTAGCTCATAGGCCCCACTTGAGATAGCTTCTACGATCGCATCCAATGATGGTTTTTCAACTTCGGCCAAGAAACCAACATGCCCAAGATTTACTCCTAGAAGTGGGATGTCATATTCACGAATTACTTCCGCTGCCCGCAATATCGTTCCATCACCGCCGAGAACAATCGCAATCTCTAACTCTGGAAGAGATTGTGCATCGCAAGCAATAACTCCATTGATCGCAACGTCAGAGACAGTAAAAAGTGAAAATCCTTCCGCTTGAAACTTTTCTGCCAAAGAATGTGCAGCTTCCACTGCCTCTGGTCTCGATGGATTACAGACAATCAGAATATTTCGCGATTTCATTTACTGAGGACCTATCGCAATCGCCTCATCCAGTGCAGCATGATCTAATTCAGGAGCACCTCTTCGTAACCAAAGAAAATACTCAACATTTCCCGCTGGACCAGGCAAGGGACTCGCGCAAATTCCACTAGTTCCAAGACCTACGTCATACGCCGAATCCGCAACATCAATAACTGCAGATTTTCGTAGTGCAGGATCTCTTACGACTCCCCCAGCGCCTAATTTTTCACGACCAACTTCAAATTGTGGCTTCACCATTACAACAAAATTCGCATCAGCTTTGGAAACTGCAGCTAGCGCGGGTAAAACTAAAGTTAAAGAGATAAAAGATAGATCAGCAACAACCAAATCAATCGGCTCACCTATGACATCGCCAGTTAGGTGTCTAATGTTTGTCCGATCGTGAATGCTGACACGTGGATTTTGGCGAAGCTCCCACGCTAATTGGCCATAACCAACATCAACGGCAACCACGTGATCGGCACCGCGTCTTAATAACACGTCAGTAAATCCACCTGTCGATGCACCTGCATCTAAACAACGTTTTCCTTCTACGTGCACTCCAGTGAATGCGTCAAGAGCCCCTGATAATTTATGACCACCACGAGAAACAAAATCATCGCGCTTTCCTTGAAGTTTTATTGAAGTTTGCGCGTCAACCATCGTCGCTGGTTTAGTGGCGGGAATCCCATTTACTAAAACGGCACGAGATTCAATTAAGTCCGATGCATGCTCACGAGAGCGCGCCAATTCGCGTCTTACGAGCTCTGCATCTAGTCGTATCTTCATAGTAAGCGATTAAAGCCCGTCGATAGATGAGAGTGCATGTGAGAGTTGCTGGTGCAACTGCTCATAGCGTTGGGCGTGATCCTTAACCTCCATGGCATCGATTTCCACTAACTCATTACGAACTTCTTCAACAAGATTTTCGTTAAAACTTTCAACAGAGGGTGTTGTCACCGTGAACTCGCCTTCTTGGTCGCTGTTTTCTTCGCTGTGCTCTTTTTAGCCGTTCTTCTTTTAGTATCTGTTGCAGCGGGTGCTGTTTTCTTCGCTGTGCTCTTTTTAGCCGTTCTTCTTTTAGTATCTGTTGCAGCGGGTGCTGTTTTCTTCGCATTAGGAACCTGGCTTTGCATTCGCAATCGAGCCACTTCTTCCTTTAACGCTTCAAACTCGCCCCGTTTAACAAAGCCCATTTTCGAAACGGAGCGTTCAACTTCATCTTCAATCTTAATCTTTAAGGCCTCGCCACCTTCGCGCAGCCACTGATTAACAGTTGAAGCAACTTCTGAAGCATTTTTATCGCCATCACTAATTTTGCTCAAATAAGTGCGCAAGGTTGAGAAAATATCGTTGGCCATACCCGTAAGCCTACCTATATTCGCGAAATCTCCACTGCTTCAACCTGCCAGCGGCTAGAAACACCTGCCGCACCTTTCCAGAACCGGCGATGCACCGCCCCCGATACCTCAACCCACTGATTGCTCTTTAATGTCAGAGCAATTCGCCGAGTCTTCGAACTCCATGCCGCTATATCTAAAGTATCCACGCCATCTCTGTGGAGACGGCTAACAATCAAGCGAAACTCCACGACTTTATCGCCTGACGGAAGCTCTTTTTCAACAGCTAGTGCTGAAACTCTTCCTCGGAGTAAAAGATCATTGAGGGAGAAATCTTCTTCCACATCAGGTTCAATAATTTTCTTTGTAGCCATAAGACAACTCTTCTCACTTGTAGGTGAGCAAAACTATTGAGTAACCAACTGACGTTGCCTTTATGAAAATTCTTGCTATGTGGATAAAGAATCTACAGCGCTCTTTCAGAAGCATCCGTGAACTCATCTACATCAACTTCGGCGCACTTAGCAAACCATTCTTTCGATTCTTGTGTTCGACCAGCGGCAGCTAATGCATCAGCGTATGCATAACGCAATCGAAGTGCCCACTCTTCAACATCATTGGTTAATTCTTTGCATGTTAAAGTCACAACTGCGGCATCGAACTCCCCCAAATCTCTTCGGGCGCCCGAGGCTACGATTCGCATTTCAATCTCTTCAGCTTTTCCAAGTCGTTTAACTTCAGCAGAGCCAGCTAAATTCAAGGCTTTAAGAGGATTTCCCAAGCCTCGTTCACAATCCGCCATTACTGGCCACATTGATACATCACCAGAAATTCGATGTGCAGCACGTAATTCTTTTAATGCGATTTCATAGTGACCTGCTCGATAAGCGGCATATCCCGCCGATTCACGAACCACTGCAAGTCGACCCGCATGATGAGCAGCGGCTACGCCATGTTTGTGTGCTAACTGCGGATCGCTCTCTGCATACAAATTAATGCACGCTAAATGGCGCGCAACAACTTTTGCGTTTTCGGCGGAAAGAGAGAGAAGTTCTGCGCGCAATGATTTCTCTAACTCTTCTCCCGTAATCTCTTCGGGAATATCTGGCTCAAAAATTCGAGGGCGTAAACGTGATTGATCGCGATCGATTGGTGCCGGACGAGCTCCACGCGGATCTGAACCATCGCGGCTCTGTCGAGGCGCTCCTGCGCGCGTTGGTGAACCTCCACGCGCCGGTAAATCTTCACGACGTCGTTGGCTATTTGGGCCGGATGGTTTTGAACTTGGACGTGATGTTGATGGGCGTGAACTAGCTGGTCGATCAGATGGTGGACGTGAATTTCTACGCTATTCCATAATGATCTCCTTATAATCGAATCTATTTCGTAGATTACTTTATTTATTTGTAGCAATAAAAATAC
>CAINRW010000103.1 GCA_903852815.1 uncultured Actinomycetes bacterium | reverse complement strand
CGTATTCTCCCTCATAAATGCCCATGGTTATGACCACATTGGCCGATCTTTATGAGATTACTTTGGCTCCTGCGACTGGTCCATAAGCACGGGCAACACTGCCGACAACTCCACTTGAGGTTAGAGCGACGGCTAAATCAAGGCCAGCTTCTTCATCGGCAACTAGAAATGCAACGGTCGGACCAGATCCAGATACCAATGCACCTAACGCCCCATATTCCTGACCAACATCTAGTACTAAGCGAAGTGCTGGACGTAGTGAACAGGCAGCCGGTTGTAAATCATTTACTAGAGCCGCCCCAACGGATTCTGGATCGGCGGCAAGTAAAGCCTGCATGAGCGCTTCATTGGTTTGAGGTTCGACGATTTCTAATCCGGTACGCAATCGATCGCATTCGGCATACACGGCAGGTGTTGAAAGTCCGCTTGATGAAAGTGCAAGCACCCAGTGATAGGTGCCGCGAGATAGCGCCGACATTAATTGATCGCCATGCCCAGTACCAATTGCGGTTCCGCCATTTAACATGAAGGGAACATCACTGCCTAATCGCGCAGCTATATCTGCCATCTCTTCACGATTCATACCAAGTGAGAATAAATAATCTAAACCAACAATTGTTGCCGCTGCATCCGCACTTCCGCCGGCCATGCCACCAGCAACGGGAATCGATTTCTTAATCTCAATATGTATATCTAAATCAAGGTCATATTCGTTGGCCATTAATAGCGCCGCTTGCACTGCTAAGTTATTTGAATCAGCAGGTACTCCATGAGTTTGTTCTCCACTGATTGAAATTTGAATTCCTGAATTTGGTTCGGTGAGCGAGATTTTAACTTCATCAAAAATTGAAATCGCTTGAAAAACTGATACTAGATTATGAAAGCCATCTTCTTCGCGGGGGCCAACAGAAAGTTGCAAGTTAACCTTTGCGGGGACTCGAACGTTGACGCTCTTGATGGGCATGAATTGACCTTAATGTGTTCTTTAGAAAATGTCAGGTGCAACTTTGGCGATGGCACAAAAACCACCCACCTCTAACGCTTCACCACGCAAAGTTGGATCAATGCCGGCCTGATTTAAAATCGCTTCGGCCGCCGATGATGAGCCATAAAGGCCAGATAGAGCTGAGCGCAACATCTTTCGGCGTTGGGCAAAGGCGGCATCGATTATTGTGAAAACCTTTTGGCGAAGTTGTTCATCCCCTGGGGTCGCACGACGTGTGAAGGAAACTAACTTTGAATCAACGTTGGGGGCTGGCCAAAATACTGATCGCGACACTGATCCTGCGCCTTTTACTTCAGCCCACCAAGCAGCTTTCACTGATGGAATTCCATAATCTTTAGTTCCAGGTTTTGCCGCTAGCCGATCGGCAACTTCGGCCTGCACCATTACTACACCGGTTTTAAGGGATTGAAATTTCTCAAGTAGGTGCAGCAAAACTGGAACTGAAACGTTGTATGGCAAGTTTGCAACTAATACGGTTGGGTCGGCAGGCAAACTCTGAATTAATAATGCATCTTTATTAATGACGGTGAGTTTTTCTGGGTTTTGAAATAACCCTTCAACGGTAATTGGTAACTGCTCGGCAAGACGGGGATCAATCTCAACAGCAATTACTGATTGTGCGATTTCAAGCAAAGCTAAAGTGAGGGAACCTAAACCTGGTCCAATCTCTAACGCGATATCAGCGCTAGTCACTCCTGCAGTGCGTACGATTTTCGTACACACATTTGAATCGATGACGAAGTTTTGACCAAGGGATTTTGATGGCTTTAGATCTAGTGCGGCGGCAAGTTCTCGAATTTGTGCTGCGCCAAGAAGTGTCATGGTGCGAAAGAACCAAATAAACGTTCGGCGTTTTCGCTCAATGACGTTGCTAATTCACCAAGATCTGCTTCTCGTTCAACGGCCATGGCGCGAACTATGTTTGCTATTTGAGCTGGAGTATTTAGCGCACCGCGGTGAGGCATAGGTGCCAAGAAAGGTGAATCAGTTTCAACTAAGAGTTGGTCGATGGGAACTATTTTTACGGCTTCGCGCAGTGCAGGTGCATTTTTAAAAGTAAGCGTTCCGGCGAATGAGAGTACATACCCACGCTCTATACAGATTTTCGCCATCTCAACATCTCCGGAGAAACAATGAAAAATAGTTTTTTCTGGCGCACCAACTTCTAGGAGCACTGATAAAACATCATCATGTGAATCTCGATCATGAATCACTAGTGCCTTATTTGTTTTCTTGGCTAATTCAATGTGCCACTTGAAAGATTCTTGCTGGCGAGCGCGTAGTTCGGGAGGAGTACGAAAGTAATCAAGACCAGTTTCGCCAATGGCGCGGACTCGTGGATGTTGTGCGAGTTTTTCAATAATCGCCCAATCCGCTTCCAAGTCTTCAACAACTGGTGCTTCATTTGGATGCAACGCCACTGCAGCCAAGACTGAGGTGTTCCATTTTTCAGCAGCAGCTACGCACCACTGAGATTGTTCAGCCGAATAACCCACTTGAACAATTCGATCGACATTAACCGATTTCGCTTCGGCAATAACTTCAGCAACTTCAACGGAATCCGCTGCGGTGTCCGTAATGATCTCCATGTGCGCGTGGGCATCAACGGTTGGAACAGGCAGAGGTTCTGGTAGTCCTGCCCGTGGACGATCGATGTCGCGATTATGGCGATCAGCCATTGGGTTAAGCGTTCGTTTCTAGACGAGGAAATAGAACAGGCGTTTTTGTAACCGTGGCACCTGGTGCAAGTTGTCCCCAATTTGCAACATCACTAATTTTTTGTGAAGTGATGTCACCTAGAACTTCTTGAGCGCCCAAACTTGCCCACAAAATCTCACACGTTGCCGGCATTATTGGATGCAATAGAACTGCTAATGCACGTAAAGATTCGGCAGTGTTGTATAAAACATCTTCCAAAATCTGCTGATTGGCTGGATCTTTCGCCAAAATCCAAGGCTCTTTCTCGGTTACATAACCATTTACTTTCTTGCAAAAATCCATAATTGCCACGATTCCGGTTTGAAAATCGAGTGTGCAAATTGCAGCATCGGCGATTTCAACGGCTTGCTTCAATGCATTCTGCAACCCTGCATCACTACTACGTGCAGGTAAAAGACCGGCGCAATATTTTTCAATCATTGCCGCAGACCTAGAGGCTAGGTTTCCAAAGTCATTTGCAAGTTCAGATGTGTAGCGGGCGCTCATATCTTCCCAAGAGAAAGACCCATCGGTTCCAAAGGGAATTGCGCGCAAAAAGTAATAGCGAAAAGCATCGACACCGAAGTG
>CAINRW010000102.1 GCA_903852815.1 uncultured Actinomycetes bacterium | reverse complement strand
ATAAAAGAAGAAAAGCCCCCGGTGTGAAAGGCACCGAGAGCTTAACTTGTGCGCGCGAAGGGATTCGAACCCCTAACCTTCTGATCCGTAGTCAGATGCTCTATCCGTTGAGCTACGCGCGCTTATTTAATTTTGTACAGCCTGCGAATACTACCCGCTTTTTACAACCCTCCCAAATGCATGAATTCAGCGCGAGAAACTGCTTTTCTGCGCGGTTTGCCCAGCGGTTCACCTGCAGCAATTTCCGCTTCGTTTATTTTCTGCCAAGCAAGTTGATCAATAACGCTCTGGTTCGTCAACAATTCTGAAATATCGCCTGCTAATTTCGGGCCCTTTAAATCGCTAATTACTAGTTCAACCACAGCTGCAGCATCGGATTTATTCGTTCCAATCACACCAGAAGGTCCACGTTTTGCCCAACCAACTACATAAAGATTCTCAGCTACTCGGCCATCGATATTAACAACTTTGCCATTCTCGTAAGGAATTCCATCGATAGGGGCAGCTTGATAGCCAATTGCCGTAATTACTAAACCACATTTAATTGTTACATCACCTTGTGGGGTTGAGTAAACAACTCCTTCAACACGATCTGTACCCAAAATTTCTTTAGGTGTGTGTTGAAAAAGAAAATGCATCGTTCGCTCATGCTGACTCCTCTCGCTATCAGCAATCAACATCATTGCATCAAGATTGCTCTTAACGTCTTTTTCAATCTCGCTACCTACTCTTGCTAAGGCAGCCTCAATATCGTCTCGATTAATCACAACGTTTGTGTGTTCGAGTTTCGGTAACTCTCGAAGTTCAGGCGAGGTGAAAGCTGCATGTTCAGGGCCGCGACGCGCACTTATGTAAACGTTTCGAATAGAACTTAATTTGAGTGCAGCAATTGCGTGATCTGCAGTATCGGTTGGATCAAGCTCTGATGGTTCTAGAGCCAACATGCGTGCCACATCCATCGCAACGTTTCCCGCTCCGATTACTACCGCGTTTTGGCAATCAAGGGGAATATTTAAATCTGCAAAATCTGGATGAGCGTTATACCAGGGAACGAAAGTTGCTGCAGATATAGAACCCGGAAGATCTTCGCCTGGAATACCTAGAGTTTTTCCTAAGGCAGAACCCGTTGCAATAATTACCGCATCGTATTTCTCTTGTAGATTTTTAATTGTGATATCACTACCGATTTCAACATTGGCAAATAGGCGAAAATTAGGATCGGCCGCGATTTTCTCAAATACTTTTGAAACGGTTTTAATCTTTGGATGGTCTGGTGCAACTCCGCTACGGACCAACCCCCATGGTGTTGGTAGGCGCTCAATCATGTCTATGGCAAAAATACGTTCCTCGTTTTGAGAATTCTGCAAAGCTTGTGCAGCGAAATATCCCGCTGGGCCCGCACCTACTATTGCTACCTTGAAAATTTCCATAACCGGTTAGTTCCTTTTTCCTTCTTAGAGCTGGTTAAATTTGCCGCGCACAAATTGAAAAAATCCGGCCATGCCTTTTGTCTTACGGTAGTTCTTGAGATAAAAAGCTGCTCGAACTAAAGGTGCCGTATTTTCGAATACTCGAGTAAAAACCTTTGCTCGGGCCTGTAAATCTTTTTCTGTTCCCCATCTACCCCCAGAACTATCCTTGGGATGAATTGCAATCGTAATAGGCAGAAATACAGCATTTCTTCCTCTTGTGAGGAGATCGGTGATAAATATGTATTCATCACCTAAGTAATTTTCAGCTCCAGCTCCAAAATTTTCATCGAAATAGAGGTGTGCACTTTTTACTGCATCCATTCGAACAATCATTTCGTAAGTTGCAGCACGTGCACAATTGAATCGATTTAACTTAGTTTGACTCTTTGGGTATTCCTTGCGCAAGTTTCCTTCTTCATCCACTGCTTGAGCAAGCACTAGATCGCATTGTGGATTCTTTTCTAGATAATTTATTACTGAAGTTATGCCCTCTGACAAGAAGGTATTTTCATCATCGGCAAATAACAAGTATTTTGTCTTAGTTTTATCTAAAACCACATTCCGACTTTTTGTTACACCGCGGTTCTTAGATTCAAAATATTCATACGCAAAACTATCTGGAAGTTGTGTTCTTGTGTCATCTGGGTCTTGAATTGAAATTATAACTTTGCTTGGTATATCCAATTGTGGTGGCTTAATATTATTAACTCTTTGTGAGAGTACAGAAAAACCTACTGTTAACAACTCATTACTCACTGTTTGTACGCGCCCTTGCAAATCTCATGAGGCTCGTTGAAATGTTGGAAAGGTTGGAGTTCTGCATTCTTAATCCGAAAAACAGCACAATCGCGTTGGATTTACTTACTTCGCCAATATAACTTGAGTAAATTAGTGCTCCTAATAAGAATATAAGTGCAACGCCTGAAATTAATATTCCGAATTCTCCACTCTTGATTCGACTGCCAATTCTGACGTGATTAGCTACTGGTGACTTATTCTTACTTGCAATCACGAAGCCTCTCTGTGCCTCTAATTGATTTTTGAAGAGTCGACCGTAAATCTCAAAGACTATGAGGAGAACTATTAAATTGATCAAACCGAATTTCCAGTTAAAAATAGTAAAGAAAATTACAATTACACCTAACTGGGTGAAGGTGCTTAATAGCGTCGTTAATTCGAAGGCCAGTGACCATCTCCAACTATCTTTAAATCCAGAAACTTCAGATTTTGACTCTTTAAAAGCTTTGTCGAATACGTTGACACGATAGATTCGTTGAAGAAAGTGAGCTCCGCGTGTAGCACCAAAGAATAAGAAAAATGCGCTTACATATACAAATAGTCGTAGGTGACTCAAAGATCCTTCATGCAAAATAATCTTAGTAAAAAGTTTGGCAACGCCTAATTCGGATACGGAAATGAATGCGGCGATTAGAACTAAACCAATCAGAATTAATCGATACTTAGTTGTCGTGAATAATTCCAACAACGCCTTTCGAAGGTGATAAGCAACTAATTTCATGGTTTGTTTTTCCTTAAATTGTTAGGAGATTCGATGGCACATGCCTAGAAAGTTTTAGTTTATTTGCCTTCTATCCTTCGAAGTCCTTCTCTTATTGCAATTTCAACTTCATCCATTTTTTCTTGACTTATTTGAATTTGTTTTATCAGTGGCGATATTTCCGCCATATCCAGGTTGGGATCGATGGCAACTGGATCTAATACTTCTACGCCTGCTCCGAGAGCATAATCAGAATACTTAATTCCATCTCCGTGTACATATTCTTCAAAACCTTTAAAGCTAACTAGAGCACAAGGAATTCCGTAGCTCTGGCAAGTAATCATTACGTGCATGGCACTTGTTACTACGTTTTCATATTCATTTAGTTTATTAATGAAAGCAATCACGTCATCTGGGTGAGAGAGCAACACAGATAGTTCGTCAAAGTTGGCTGGCAGATTAATCGGTGCTTGGACATGAGTATGGTGGCGAATAAAGGCGGTTCTTCCATTCGTCTTCCCACGCTTCACTGGAACGATTCTGGACAGTAATACTCCGGGATCGCCAAAACTTTCAACTTTTGGTCCGCCAGAGCGAAGCAACAAGTCCGCAGTGTGTGGTCCTCTTACCGATACATAATCTGCTTTGGGTTGTAGCGCATACTTGAAAGAGCTAACTCCGGTTCCAACCACTACTGATTCAGGCTTGATAAAACGCCCAACAGATCCCAAACTTACGATGTGTTTGTTATGAGCACGAGAAGTAAGACTTTGGAAAATAATTTTATTTGTCGTGTAATAACTAAAAATAAATGGTGTTAACCAGTCTCCATAGTTGCCTGGATAGGGATTCTCCCACCAAGAAAGTACTAATTTCTTATCACTTTCTCGCCCAGCATAAGCAAGATAAGTGGATGAAACTTTGATGAGCGCACTTTCATAATTATCTGGAAGTGACTTGCTTTTAAATATTTCTAAATTCTTATTGAACTCTTTATGGTTTCCAGCGCGGCCAGATTTAAGGATACTGACCATGGTCTTGTTGTTATAAACGTTGTGTTTTGTCCCAGTAAGAACGCCAGTCACACCTGATGCATCTACAACCATTCTTAGTTTCGTAGAAATTTTGACTGGCAATAATTCTTCAATACTCTTCGCTACTTCAAGAAGTTCGCGTTTTGGATTAATTTTTTTCCTTGATTTCGATCCCTTATGTTGCTCAACTTTGTCCTTGAAATTCTCTACCTGACCACTTGATCCAAACCGGAAGAAAACTTGGTGGCTATCAATTGATGGTTTGCCTTTATCCACTGCGCAGTTCGATGGAATTACTTGGAAAGTTAAATTCGGTGACGCTGCACGCCATGCCTCTTCAAAAAAGAAATCGTCTGTTGCACGAACTGTTGCAATCTTTTCGAATTCAGCTGCAAGTGCAACCATTTTTCTTGCCTGTTCAGTTGTATTGATACCCCAGAAACATGGCTCCCAAAAGCGTCCACGATTTTCATAACCAATTTTCATGGGATTACTAAATCCTCGCTGGAAACCGATGATGTCGGCGGTGGAGTGGAAAATAAAGTCAGGAATCGAGAAGAGTTCACAGTCAACGTCGATCCAGAAAACTTTCTTGTCTGGGTTCGCTGCGCAAACTTCGGCAATAAAGCCAACTTTCTTGCGACAAATAGATGCCCAGTCTTCGCCAGGATTCTTTACGATTTCACGTAAGTCGATATCAACACCAAGAGTTTCTAAATTTTTTCTCAATCTATTGGCGTGAGCTCGGTAATAATCATCGTTTGTGTAGAAGGAGCAAACAATTGCCCTTTTCATTTGAGAGGCTTGTGAATTGCTCATATGCCTAATCTTAACGCCTAATTATGTGAGTTAGCGCGTTTTCTCTATACGCACGGGGCTGCTTTCCATCTTTTTTGCTGAAGAATCCATAAAAATAATCCAAACAAGAATATGCCGCTCGGTATTTCATGTGCCCAAAACCATGAAATTCCGAATTCGTAGAAAATGAATCCAAGTAATAATCTTATTTGGTTGATTGTAGCGAAAACAAGAAAGTACAGGGTAAAGAATTTGATTTGGCGTGACCAAGATTCTTTCAACTTCCATAAGAGTGGAATTGAACCTATGAACGCATCGATAGAGGTGCAGGAGACACCCATCAGAAAACTATTGTTGCCTACTTTGAAAGTAACCGATGAAGTTCTCATGACGTGTAAGTCAAAGATCTTCATTAAGTCCACGAGTACATTTGTGTTAATTTGGCGGAAGTACATCCACGATAATTGATGGCATAAAACTATGAATATCGTACTCAAGAAAATGCGATACACATACGAGAGGAAATCACTCCGCATTTAAATTAATTTTTTAAGAATTTGCTATTTCGTAATCGAACAATAGCAAATAGCCCAAATAGTGATATTGCAACTAAAATTGAATTGCGAGTAGGTCCAATTGGAACCGGTATTTGAACAGTGGTTGTCGAAGTTGAAGTGAGTGATTCAAGTTTGACGGTGATAACAACTGTCTCTTCAATTGCACCTGCCGTGTATTGTGCGCTGTTTCCATTAGCGACCAAGGTTCCTGTTCCTGTTGCGCTCCAACGATATTCAGGTTCTACGGTTATAGGATTTCCAAATTGATCAAGTGCAGAAACTGTTAGGGTCTCGACCGTTCCTACATCGATGGTATTTGTAGCGGGTGTTATTACTATCGAGGTCAATCGCGGGCAAGTATTACTTCTTTGATTTGAAGATTTACCCTCATTATTTCTATTTTCACTTTTGCAACGCGTTCTAGAATCGGAAGCGCTCTTGGAATCTGAAGAATTTTGATTATTTTTTGTGATGTTTGCGCTGTTTGTATCGTCGGCAAAAGATGGGGTTATTGCTAGGCCTATCATTAAAGTTGTAAGAAGTAGAACTAATGTGACTTTCTTGGCGCGCATCATAAATCCTCAAATTCTCTCCGAATTTTTATTCTAACGAGGACAAACTACTGCACATGTTTGATTTATACGTGTGACTGGCGGAGACGAGGAGATTTGAACTCCTGAAGGCGATTAAACCTTACCTCGTTAGCAGTGAGGCGCACTCGACCGGGCTATGCGACGTCTCCGAGTTGCGGCGCTAGTTTACAGGCACTTTGGACCTTCTACCTAACATGGAAAATCCATAATTTAGGCATATAAAAGGGACCAACCTGGGTCGGTCCCTTTTATATTGTTATCAGCCTTAACTGTGGGTTAGAACAAGTACAGCAATTAGGGCAATCGAAACGACGGCTTGAATTATCAAACTCTTCCGATCGCCACTTGCAACCTCTTCGATTCTTTCTTCATGCCCTTCCTTAATTTTGTGGTTATCCCATATGACTTGGGCAAAAGTAAGAACAATCGTTGAGTACGCAACAACATCAATCAGATCCATCAATACAAGACTTGAAACTTGAGGAATTGCATCTAAGAATGATTACTGCAAGAAGACAGTGGTTAACAAAGCTGTTGCTGGCATTGCGGTTCGAATTTCGGAATACGTTGGGCTAAGCAGTAACGCCAGCCAGTTAGTAATGAGTACCAAAATTAATGGGAGAAGGAGTTTCCACCAAAATAGGTTTTGTGCTCGGTGAATACCTATTGAAAAAGTAAGTGCGGAGAAATTACTGGTCTGTGCCGATGTGTCACCTAGATTTGAAACATAGTTGTGATTGACGGTTTCGGCAGATATTCCATTGACAGTCCATCCTGGAACTTTAAATCTTGAATCGAATGCTGTTTCTTTGTTATCAGGGACATAAACGATTTTTGTATTATCGTTTAAGGTATCTTCCAAAGTAATTTCTAGGTTTTGTTTATCTAATGGATAGTTATTTAATACGAATGCTTCAAAGAAGCGGCCCTGTACACGCATCATTTGTAAATGTTCACCGCTAGGAAGATCTTGTGGCTTTTCGGTTAAGTTGGTAACTGTTAAACCCCATTCTTCAACTGAGTTAGCAAATTCCAAAGTTGAGATTGGATCAACATCACCTTTCCAGCGAAGCCACAAGTAGCCTTTGAAGAAGAATGTGTTTGCTGCTGTGTCGATTTCATATGCATTAACTGCATATAAACCCACCATTACCTTGGTGGCTGTTGCAGCTGGAGCCCCTGCCTTTGTATAGACACCACCGAAATATTTTTAGTGGAACTCTCTGATTGTGAGCTGCACCCACTCACGCCCATTAGAAGTGAACCAATAAGAATTGCTAACCAAAAACGAGCGATTTTGAGCCGATTCAGGCCTAAAAATCCTTTGTTGCCTTTTGACATGAATTCCTCCTATGTAAATTGTCGCCCTCGAAATATCCGAAGAAATAGTACTTAGGGTTTGCTGTAAATAGAATTAGCCCCTCGAGTAGTCATCAATTCCTAGGACTTGTACGCTCGCGCCATTCTTGAGTAAAGACAAAGGAGCGCCCCGCAATAATGCGAGTCGCCCCTCTGTCTTAACGAGTTTTACAGCTATACGTAGTTTTTAGGCAAACAGAACTTTCGACCAGTCGATGACTAGTTTGTAGTACTGGCCACCTTCAATTGCTGCATTATCAAGTGCCTCGACCTCCGCCGCGCTAAGCCCCCCGATAAATCCTGGATATGCCAGAGAAAACTTGACGTGAACCTGTGCATTTAGGAAGAAATACGATTTGGAATCTCCGCTGGTCTTTAGGAATTGGTTTGCATTTATGATTCCTGATGACTCTTCATCGTTGGTGATGAATTTGGCACCACCCTTAGCAAAGTACTGATCGTCAAATGCCGCGATTACAGCGCGTTTTCCATCAGAAACTCGATAGGCAATAACGCGAGCAACGTGGTCATTTGCACCTGGATCTTCCTGAATCAGGATGTAACCGTTTTGATCTACAGTCAGATTGTCTGGCTTGCTTAGGTAAGGGGCCTCTGTGCCATTAAGTAACATTTCAATTGTTGCACCCTTGAATGGATTTTTTGCATCAGCAAAAGTCATTTTCCACAGCGCACCGCCGTCGCGAGAATATGTTGGTTCATCAGGATTTGGTGTGGTTGCGAGTGGGTCCTTATTTGATTCTGTTGTAATGAAATAGTAAATATTTGAATTATTTGGATCAAATTCACCATCTTCAATACGAGAGAATGTTGTTCCATTCGCTTGTGCCATCGCGGTGAAATTACCAAAATCAGGATTTGTGTTGATTTCATTAAATGCAACGTTTACCTTTTCGCCAACTTTTTTGGACGCACGAAGTGCCTTATCGGAAAGGAATCCTTCTAGAGCGATTGTGTAAAGTTTGCCATTTGTTAAACCAGCTTTTTCTGCAAAATTTGCTCCGCTGGTTTGCTTTGTACCGACGTACATGTAAAGCTGGCTATCGGATGCACTGTTATCTTCATTTCCCATAATCACGGTTGACTTACCTGTGCCTGGCTTGGTTAGGAAGTTTTCCCATCCTGCAAGTCCAAGTCCTGGAATCTGAATTCCGTTACCGTTTAAATCAAATGCGAACGCACGCGATGTATCGCCGCCTTCTTCACCTGTGAAGTAGATGGGATCTTTAACACCATAAGAAACGCTTTTCTTGGTCTTGGCGTTTTTTTCGATGTATGAAAATGCTCCGGCTGGTGCAAGGTTTCCTGAGCAAAAACGGTTAAGCCCGTTAGTCCCAATGTCTCCGCCGTATGAATCAACTTTAGGAGTGCCGACAGGAACAGATTGTTCCCAGGTTGGACCCCATTTTTTTGTTGCGTAATTGTAGTAGGACATCGACTTAATTAGATTTTCCACTTTTACAATTTGGTTCGTCTTCGGTTCATAAGTTAATTTGGAAATTGAGGATCCCCATGTGCCTGTTGTTGTTTTAGAAGCCTGAGCAACCGGGCTCGAAAGTGAAATTTCGTGATTTGATAGCAATGTTAAAGATCCATCATTATTCTTCAGTGCGCCCATTCCATCAGGTACACCACGTAAAATTTCATTTGAAAACTTTTCACCTGTTGTTGCAATTACAGAGAGTATTGCTCCGTCACTCTTTGACACAACATAAACTGGTGCTTCCGTTGCGTATGAAGATTGAATCATTAGCGTTGATAGAACCATACCTATGGAAATAGATATGTAGTGTTTTTTCTTCATTAATTACTCCTTTAGTAATTCCTCTGGGTGAGGCTGGGTGTACTTTCGTCGTTTGAGTTGTCTTCCCGGTTACTAGAAATTAAATGGAGTGCGAGCGTTGGGTGAATGATTTAGGTTCAATTTGTAATGTTTTTTTATTGTTTTACCTGTGTTCATTTAATGCATCTCTTGTGACTCCATAATTAACCAGTGCAACAGATTTCACGAAGACAGGTTCTGAAAATTCTTTCTGTGCTTATACTTTTCGTTAATCCGTTGAATGCGGTTGCCGCAACACCGATTGGACCTAACCTAAAATGCACTCATCTTGGTCAGACAGTTATATGGAGAAACAAAAAGTACACGTGCATTAAGTCTGGCAAGAAACTGGTTTGGAATAAGGGAATATCAATACCAAAACCAAAAGCTTCTGGGATTAATGCAACCAAAACTCCTGTTCCTTCAAATACTCCCCGTCCCATCTATTCGCCGGAACTGGAGGAATATGTTGTTGCGAAAAGTTTGGATGTGAAACTCAATCAACCAATGACAGTGAATAATCCCTCACTAAACTTTCCATCTCGCGGTTACATTGTTGTGCGGCGCGAAAGTGGAATTATCGTATTCAATAACCGTTGTACCCACGAGGGGGCGGAAGTCGAAGTAAGTGATGGAAAGTTGATCTGTTTTAGGCATTTATCCTATTTTGATTCCGCCTCTGGAACTCCGTTATCCGGCCCCGCCTTGAGAAATTTAGCTCAAGTACCGGTTTTTGAACGTGATGGGACAGTGTTTGTCATTGATGCACATTGACAAAACTTGTGATTTAAATTTTATTCCTTGATGGGAATTAGTCCTAGAATTGCAAGATGGAAAATGCAGATAAGGCCTTAGCGACCGGCAGTAAGCGTGTTTATGACGTCCCACCTTCAGCGATGTTTGCCGAATTTATGAAGACTGGCTGGGCGCCAACCCCGCTGGATGGAATTACCCAGGATGAGGTTATTTCCTATTGTGTAGTTCGCCGCGAAAAATTATCTGTAGCTTTTTCTGGTGTTCGTATTGTTTTGCCAAGTGGTGAACGCAAACAACGCAGCAATGATTGCGATTATCAATATCGCCCACACAGTGCATTTGCATATTACACAGGTGTGCAGGGTGTAGAAGCACACCCTAATTCAGTTCTAGTTATGGAACCTAGCGGTGAAACACATACACCGATTTTGTTTATTGATCCTCGATCAACACGTGAAACTGATGCCTTCTTCCGTGATGCAAAAAATGGTGAACTTTGGGTTGGAAGAAGATTTACAACTGAAGAAGCTTCAATGCGTTTTGGTATTGAAGTACGCCCAGTAAGCGAGTTAGAAGTTTTCTTAAAAGGTGCCGTGGCGGTCACTCTGCATGGGCACGATGATGTGGTTGATTCTGCAGTTAAGGCACATCCTCGCGACCAAGAGTTGGTTAACTTTGTTTCTGTAGCGCGTCTAGTTAAAGATGAGTATGAAATTCGAGAAATGCAGAAAGCTGTTGATGTTACTCATCGAGGCTTTAACGATGCCATTCGTGTTTTACCTGCTGCAGTAAATACTCCTCGTGGGGAGCGAGTTGTTGAAGCTGCATTTTTTGGTCGTGCCAGAATTGAAGGAAATGACATAGGGTATAAAACGATTGCTGCTGCAGGATCCCACGCATGTGTTCTTCACTGGGAAAGAAATGATGGCGATGTGAAATTGGGAGATATGTTGCTTTTAGATGCAGGAGTTGAAGTTGATTCCTATTACACCGCAGATATCACCCGCACTTTGCCTATAAGTGGAAAATTCACACCAACTCAGCGT
>CAINRW010000101.1 GCA_903852815.1 uncultured Actinomycetes bacterium | reverse complement strand
GGAGGAGACCACACGGTCACCTTGCCAATTTTGCGCTCCCTTTATAAGCAACATGGTGCAATCAGCGTCATTCATTTCGATGCACATTTAGATACGTGGGATTCATATTTTGGCGCTGATTACACGCACGGAACTACTTTTAGAAGAGCGTCAGAAGAAGGTCTTCTAGATCCAGAAGGCTGTATGCACATTGGGATCCGCGGACCGCTTTATAGCGCGAAAGATTTAATTGATGATAAAGCCGTTGGCTTTCAGATATTTTCATCAATTGAGTTTCAAGATTTAGGTGTCCAAGAGGCAATCAAGAAAATGCTAAACCGAGTTTCTAATCGTCCGGTCTATATAAGCATTGATATTGATGTACTGGATCCTGCACACGCGCCCGGAACAGGCACTCCTGAGGCCGGTGGATTAACAAGCCGCGAACTGTTATCTGTTGTTCGTGCAACGAGTTCGCTGAATATCATTGGAGCAGACGTTGTGGAGGTTGCACCAGCATATGATTTTGCGCAGATCACTGGAGTAGCCGCTTCGCATGTTTTGTATGAATTAATCTGCGCAATGAGTCCAAAATAATCTCTAAAAAAACTGGCCAGTAACATATATTTCTAACTCAATGCGCCTTATCCTTTTGCGCATACTTCGGAACCTCCGAAGCGAATAGGAGTATGAATGAGCTCAACGGAGAAAGCACTCGCCCCTTCAGATGTAGAAACTCGAAGTGTTGACTGGGTGCCCCACTCAGAACGATTTGGTAAGGCCCGTGATCTAGGAAATGTTTGGTTTGTTGGAAACGTAAACCTAACTGCGATGGCAACTGGTGTTGTTGCACTTTCACTCGGTTCAAATTTAATCTGGACAATTATTGCAGTGGTACTTGGTTCGTTATTTGGAACTTTCTTTATGGCATTTCACTCTGCACAAGGTCCACAACTTGGCCTTCCTCAGCTAGTTCAATCTCGTGCACAATTTGGTTACATCGGCGCGGCCCTTACTGTCTGGGTTTTCGCGTTAGCTAATTACGTTGCATACAACACATCCGATGCAATTTTGTCAGGCTCTGCTATGCATGAAATCTTTAAGATTCCTGCACAAGCAGGATTCTTTATTGCTGCAGCAATAGCAACAGTGATTGCAATTTATGGTTACAGCCAAATTCACTTTGTTAACAAACTTCTTTTCTGGCCATCAATCATTGCACTTGGTGCTATGACAATTGGCGTAGTCGTTCGAGGAAAATTCCCTGAAGGTGCATTTGATCTCGGTAATTTTAAACTTGCACCATTTATGACAGCATTCGTAATCATCGCTGGCTTCCAACTTGGTTGGGCTCCATATGTATCTGACTACTCTCGCTATCTCCCAGGAAAAGTTGGCGTACGTTCAACTTTCTGGAACACATATCTAGCAAGTGGTCTTTCTGGCGTGTGGGTATTTGGTTTGGGTGCGCTAGCTTCAGGCCCTGATGGAACGCTCACCCCGGTAGGCGCATTCAAGGCTGTTGGAGATTCAATTTTCAGCGGCTTTGGAACAATCCTTTTAATTATTCTCTTGCTTGGCCTTCTCATTGTTATGTCAGTTAACGCTTACGGTGGATCACTGACGCTAATTTCAATGCTGGACTCTTTCAAAAAAGTAAATCCAACTAAGAAACTACGATTGATTGCACTTCTTGTCATGGGTGTCTCTGTATGGGGAATCGCTCAATTTGTTGGTGAAGCTCGCTTCAATACTTTCTATGGAAATGCTCTCGTCTTCTTGGCCTACCTCTTCACACCTTGGACGGCCGTTAACTTAGTTGACTATTTCATGGTCCGTAAGGGTGTTTATGTCATTGGTGAAATCTTCAAAAAAGATGGAATCTATGGTCGTTGGGGTTGGCGCGGAAATACTGCTTACATTATTGGTTTAGTAACAATGATTCCTTTCTTCGTTACAACACCATTTGTTGGTCCAATCGCAAAGTCTCTTTCAAATGTTGACTACTCACTATTTGTTGGACTTCCAGTTAGTGCAATTGTTTACTTAATTCTCGCGCGTGGAATTGACTTGCAGAAAGAAGCAACCATGGCAAAAGATGAAGGTGATTTAACTAGCCACTAAAGTTCAAGTAGGTTGGCAGAAGCCATTTACTCATATCGAGTAAATGGCTTCTCCATTTCTATAAGTCTTCAGAACCTTAACTGAAGGAACATCATGCGGATCAATCTCAAAAGGATTTGTATCTAAGATGATGAAATCGGCATTCAAACCCGGTGCCAATGTTCCCCATGAATTATCTTCAAAAGCTTGGTAGGCAACTTCGTGTGTGTATGCACTGAAAGCTTCTTGAATAGTGATTGCCTCATGTGGCATCCAACCACCTTCAGGTTTTCTATCTGGAGTTTGTCGATGCACTGGTACGGCAATACCTTCTAATGGAATTTCGCTTGTGACGGGCCAATCGCTGCCAAAAGCTACACGTGTTTTATTATCTAGTAGTGATCGCATTAAGTATTGACGATTAGTTCGCTCGGCC
The DNA here is from genome assembly GCA_903852815.1 of uncultured Actinomycetes bacterium. Taxonomy (GTDB): domain Bacteria; phylum Actinomycetota; class Actinomycetes; order Nanopelagicales; family Nanopelagicaceae; genus Planktophila. Next base: position 1,345 of record CAINRW010000101.1, on the reverse strand, counting down.
CCAATCCTGGGTGCACTTGATACGGCTTGCATTGGATCTTGTCGAGTCCAAAGTGGACCAAAGTTTGCAATTATTCCTAATTCAGTAAAGCGCGGAAGATCTTGTGGATCTAGTAACTGCACATGAACAATCGTTGGTCGACGATCCCAAAGAGGATTAGTTTTTATTGCAGTTTCTAGCGCATCTAGTGACGCACGAATTCCTGCATCGCCGATTGCATGAATATGAATTTGGAATCCAGCTTTATCCATCTCAACGACTGCCTTAGTCATTTCATCCCATTGCCAGACAGGCATTCCGTGCGAGCAAGGGTCATTGGTATAAGGCTCTAGAAGCGCAGCAGTTCCACCTTCGATAACGCCATCGGCAAAGAATTTGATGGTCTTAGCACTCAGGTTTTTATTCTTACTGCTTTTTTCAATCAAGGCACGTTGTTGTAGGAAGTATGGAAGATCTTCTTTCCATGAACGGGGATCGGCTCTAAATGCAAGATTTACGCCTTGAAGAAGTACTCCCGCTTCCTCTGCAGCTAAATAAGCTTCAGCCATTCCACGATCTACCCAAGCGTCGAGCCACCAAGTAATTCCGTGGGATGCATATCGCTTACTCGAATATTCAAGAGCTTTAATCTCGCGTTCAATTGAGGGATGTGGGGCCTTATCCATAACTAAATTAACTGCATCCCATTCGCGCAGAGTTCCCATTGTAGTTGAATCAGGGCGACGTACTACAGTTCCAATTTCTAACTCGCCTTGAAACGTATCAACGCCACTTCGGCGCATAGCTTCAGAGTTAACCCAAATTGTGTGAAAGTCCATTGCATTTAATACAACTGGGCGATCTGAAACGACAGAATCTAATAACGCTGCATCGAAATTTCCATCAGGATCAATGGCTGGATCATACGTTCCCCCGATGATCCACTCTAAATCTGGATTGGCCTGCGCGAAGCGTTTAACTTCAGCCAAAATCTCTTCGATAGTTTTTAAACCTGTTACTTGGGGTCCGAAAGATTGACGACCGCCAAAGAGTGGGTGTGCATGACCGTCAGCAAATGGTGGCGAAACAAAAGCACCCTTCAAATCAACAGTTTCTTCGCACTGTAGAGATAACGCTTCTTCGCCTACGGCAATAATCTTTGAATCTTTAATTGCAAAAGAGTTTTGAATCTGCCCATCGATTGTCCCAGGCCAAATAATTCCATTGATGAAGAGCGTTGAACCCATTATATTTATTCTCCTTTTTCAGTTAATGAACTATACATATCGGGACGACGAGTTTTAAAAAATGGAAATAGTTCAAGCCAATCCTTTTTGTAATCTAAATGTAGATCTGCCAGCAAAAT
>CAINRW010000100.1 GCA_903852815.1 uncultured Actinomycetes bacterium | reverse complement strand
GGGTGCCCAAACACCAGTAGGTAAAACGCATTTTTCAAATTCCGATAATTCGCAAAGCCCCAATAAGTACAATCCAACTTTTGGAACTTTTGGAATTGTGCGTTCAATTTGGATCGATGAGACTGCTTCAAAATACGACATTTACTTTGGATCGAGTTCGGTTCTACCTTTAACTGAGCCTTGGCAAGCTTTTCTCAGCACATCTCCATATCCAACTAACGATGGCGAAACTGGAATTTATAAGTTTTCAGCCACAGGGTTGTCCTCTGTAATCGTTGCCGCTCCTTCACAATTTGAAGTCGCCCTGAGTAAGACAGGAGCAGGAAGCGGATCGATTACAAACAGTGGTGACAACACGGTGGCAAGTGCCGGATCACTTTCATCCACTGCATCTGCCGATTCAGGTTCTACTTTTACCGGCTGGTCTTGTACGCCATCGACGTACAACACAACAAGTGCGACTCTGTCACTGACAAATGTCACTGAGGCAATCTCTTGCGCAGCAAACTTCGACTTAGTGAGCAGTGGAAGTTCTAGTCACACTGTCGCACTCAGTAAAACAGGAGCAGGAAGCGGATCGATTACAAACAGTGGTGACAACACGGTGGCAAGCGCCGGATCACTTTCATCCACTGCATCTGCTGATTCAGGTTCTACTTTTACCGGCTGGACCTGCACGCCGTCAACCTACAACACAACAAGTGCGACTCTGTCGCTGACAAATGTCACTGAAGCAATCTCTTGCGCGGCAAACTTCGACTTAGTGAGCAGTGGTGGTGGACCTGCACCATATGTTGCACCAGACCCAACTCAACAAAATTCAATTACTTCTTACTCACCGAAGTCAGGTCCAACATCAGGTGGAACCGTGGTAACAGTTAACGGTTCTTTCCCAGCAACATTAATAGCAATTTATGTTGATGGAGTGTTTCTCAATCCAACTCAGTGGAAACAAAGTTCCAATGCAATTGTGATCACGATGCCGGTACATGTAATTGGCACTGTGAATTTCAGTATGTACGACGGTCAGGTGCCCGTATTAAATCCACTGGCATTTACCTATGAGGAATTAGCTGCATTGGTAACTCCAACACCAACGCCAACGCCAACGCCAACGCCAACGCCAACACCAACACCTACTCCAACTCCAACGCCAAGCACCAAAGATGTTGAAGTGATTGCAGTTCGCCCAGGACAACCTTCAAAAATTGCACCAAATAAATTAATTCCACTAGCGGAAATTTTAAATCTTAAGATTCCTGCTGGCGTAACTGTTAGTGGTGTTATTTTGAATGGCAAGGGTTTGAATGTCCCAACATCTGGAAACCAAATAACACTTCCAACAGTGATTGGTCCAAATGATAAAGTCGAATTGAAAACATCAGTTGGAAGTGTAAAAGTTAAACCGTCAAACGATCTCTTTGGGCTAGCTAACGTGAACTTTGACTTGGCTTCCTACGCCTTGACTCCAAAAGCTACGGCGATTCTTGATCGTGTGGCTTCAATTATTTCCAAGAAGGGATTCCGTTCGGTCTATTTAGTTGGATTTACGGATTCCCAGGGAGTAAAGGCTAATTTTGACAATCAGAAGCTCTCACATCAACGAGCAGTAAATGTGAAGCGATATCTGCTTGGAAAATTAAGCGGACTCAATGTAAACATCAACATTGCGGCAAAGGCGCAGATGAATCCAGTGGGAAGTAACTCCACACCAGAGGGTCAGTTTGCCAATCGCCGAGTAGAGATTGATGCTCGCTAACTAGTACAAAAATAGAAATACCGTACATCACGAACGCTGTGAGGTACGGTTTTTCTATTTCTAAAATTCAATGCCCTAAATACGCTTTTTCCATATCAGCCAAAATAATCTTTCGCATTTCAAGCATTGCTTTAGTTGCACGCTGTGCGCCTTCTTGATCTGGGCCGCCTAAATACTTTCCCATCTCCGGAGAAGTAACCTGCCATGAAACTCCGAACTTATCTTTGAGCCAACCGCATTGGCTTTCAACGCCGCCATCAGCAAGAAGTAAGTCCCAATACTTATCGATTTCATTTTGATCAGCACATGGAATCTGAAATGAGATTGCCTCTGAATGCGGAAACTGTGGACCGCCGTTTAATCCGATAAAAGGTCGGCCAAAGATTCTAAAATTTACGACGATTTCCTCGCCCTGTGCATTGCCAGGTGTGTCGGTAGGTGCAATCCAATTATCTGCAACTGAACTGTCGGGAAAGATACTTGTATAGAAATTTGCAGCTTCACGAGCGCGACCATTAAACCAAAGGCATGTTGTAAGTTCCATCGGAGAAGATTAATGCAAAACCTTTACACGTGTGCTGGTGGGAGTCATTTTCAAATTAGCCAAACGCTCTGATCGGACGGACTGAACCTGCATTCGTTTCATCGCTTGTGTAATTAGATCCCGGATAAATTACTTGATCCCAGGCACCATAAACAGGGGCCAAGGTAGAACTCCAATACGAGCTCACAGATAAGTCAGCGATAAGTGCGTGTGCATCCAGCAAGAGAGTTAATTCATCTCGGGAAGGTATAAACCAATCTGACTTTCCTCCTCCACTATATGCATGAACTTCTTGGGCGATTCCTTGCATGCAAGAGGAAAGCATGAGTGCTGTGTTTTCTTTTCCTGCACCGATTTTTTCACTATTGTTTTTAACTGCTGCATCATCGGTCACTAGCGCAATAAGCAAAGTATCCCCTAACGTGCACCATTGCCTATATGGATCGGAATACGCAGCCGACCAAGTTGCAGGTGCTACTTCCAAGTATTGACCCCAAGATTGCCGTGATTGCGCGGCATAGAAAACTATTCCCCCACCTGGTCCGATATTTCCAACTTTGCATGATGTCTCATGTGCACATTGAGAAAGTGTTGCCCGATATGCAGCAACTCTCTCTGCGGAAGCTCGCGCGGACGCATCGGCTTCAGCGTTTTCAGATCCTATTGCTCCTACTGGATCGTCAATTGCCGTTGGTGTGGATTGCGAAGCAGTTGGTGAAGGACTTGGATTAATCGGTCCCAATGTTGGAGTTGAGTCGACTTTGAGAACTCGCACACCTTTGCTCCAAACAAATTTCTTTCCTGACTTAAGACAGGTATAAGTCTTATTTTGATAAACAATTTTCTGTTTATAAACCTTACATATTTTTCCTGCCGTAACTTTCTGGGCAGAATAAGAACTGTTTGGAAACAGAGCCAGGGCGACGCAGAAAACAACTAACCGTAAAAGGAATGACTTGTGCGCCATAAAGAGAGCATACAGATGTTGAGGTTAAGTCAAGGCTTTTTCTTGTAACCCTTAGGGCACACTGGCTTTAGGGCGGTGACCTTTTTAATTAGTTTGCCCTTTACACATGTAATCGTTGTTTTCTTTGTCATAGCAAGTGCTTTAGCTTTTGCTGCTGAAATAATCTTCGCTGCTTCAGCATTTGCATTTGCTATAACCAGATCCGACGCAGCTTTATCTGCAGCTACCTTGGCCTCGGCCGCCGCCTTTTCTGATGCTGCCTTGGCCTCGGCTGCTAACTTATCCGCAGCAGTTTTAGCATCTGCCGCTGCCTTCTCTGCCGCTGCTGCCTTCTCTGCCGCCACTTTAGCCGCTACGTCCAAGATTGCTGAGTTTGTTAATGAGATGCCATTGTGCTCTGAATTTTCTCGAACTTGTGCCGATGCCCCACAGCTATTTACAGATACAACTGCATAAGCAACTTTCGAAGAAAGATCCGAATAAGAAATTTGATAAGGAATTGACAATCCTGAGTACTGCAAACTTACCCAACTACTCCAAGATCCCCACGCCTTAAGAGATGGTGAATACATCGAAGTAGTCACTTGCACTTCTTTCGTTTTTTCATCTGACAATGAAGGCGTGATTCTTAGAAGTATGCCGAGTTCATTAATTGACAGGTCAACTTCTGGAACTTCTGGTACACCTTTACATTGATTCGCAAGTGCTTGGTTGTACGCAGCCAGATCTAACTGGTACTGCGCTGTAGCGTCGGCACAATTTGGATAGTACTTGCCGTTGTAGTTGCAGCCTGATGAACTGCTTCCGCTGGTGCTTCCGGCCGAACTCCCCGATGAACTGGATGCAGCAGCTCTTTGACAACTTTTATCAAAATCAAATAAGAATGCTGCTTTGGAAACGTCTCCGCTACTCGCCGCATCTACGAACTGAATATAAGCATTTGCACATGTGATGCCTGGGTACGGTGAAACATTTGAAGTGGACTTTCCGGCAGCGTTTGCTGCGTCGCATGACTGTTGTTGGTCAATGTACTTGGCTGCTGCAGCAATGTCCCCCTTCGTTAGTGCATCAGCGATGAGTCCCTTATACAAAGAGCAATCAGCAGCGTTACTGGGTTGGATGGCAATCAATTGGCCAAAAAGAAGTGCAGCTATCACAAGGAAGGAAAGCTTTAATCTCTTCATGCCTTCATTATCCATTACTTTCCCGTTGGACTGCTACTAGGT
>CAINRW010000099.1 GCA_903852815.1 uncultured Actinomycetes bacterium | reverse complement strand
TGACAGATATCGTGTTGAACTCAGGTGATACCGCCTGGATGTTAGCAAGCACCGCTCTCGTTCTTCTTATGACACCTGGCCTTGCCTTTTTCTATGGTGGAATGGTTCGTACTAAGAGCGTTTTAAATATGATGATGATGTCATTTGTAACTATCGGAATCGTCAGCGTCCTCTGGGTCATTTATGGTTTTGAATTAGCTTTTGGTTACAAAGCGGATTCACCTTGGTATGGAAACTTTTCTTTTTCAGGTTTAGGTGGAGTCGTTAATGACTTCACAAATAATGGTGGAATTTATCCAATTCCAGTTTTGGTCTTTGCCGCTTTCCAATTGATGTTTGCGATTATCACTCCAGCGTTAATTTCTGGTGCAATTGCAGATCGTACAAAATTCACCGCATGGGCAGTTTTCGTGGCCATCTGGTCAACGATTGTTTATTTCCCAGTCGCACACTGGGTCTTTGCTTTTGGAAATAAAGTTGGCGACACTGTTACTGGCACAGGCTTTCTTGCCGGTAAAGGTCTTGAAGATTTTGCAGGTGGTACCGCAGTACACATCAATGCAGGTGCTGCTGGCTTAGCGTTAGCAATTATTCTTGGAAAGCGTGTTGGTTGGCGCAAAGAAGCAATGCGTCCGCACTCACTTCCACTTGTACTCCTAGGCTCTGGACTTCTGTGGTTTGGTTGGTTCGGTTTTAACGCTGGATCGGCTTTAGCGGCTAATGGAACTGCAGGATTGGCTTTCATGAATACACAAGTAGCAACTGCTGGTGCATTAGTGGGTTGGTTACTTGTAGAAAAGATTCGCAACGGACATCCAACATCGTTGGGTGCAGCTTCTGGCGCAGTTGCTGGTCTTGTAGCAATTACTCCGGCATGTGCATTCGTAGCTCCTTGGGCTGCGGTTGTAATTGGTCTTTTTGCTGGAATCTTTTGCGCACTTGCAGTTGGCCTCAAGTACAAGTTTGGATTTGATGATTCACTCGATGTAGTTGGAGTTCACTTAGTAGGTGGAATCTGGGGTTCACTTTCAATCGGACTTTTCGGAACTCACATCGTGAATGGTTTAGGCCTAGATGGATTGTTCTATGGTGGTGGAGCAGCACTACTTGGTAAGCAAGCGTTAGGCGTAGGACTAGTGGCTGCTTATTCTTTCGTTGTCACATTAATTCTTGGTTTCATCATCGAAAAGACAATCGGATTCCGCTTGCCTAAGGATGCAGAAGTCGAAGGCATCGATTTAGCAGAACATGCTGAAAGTGCATATGAAATGTCGAGCTCATCACGTGGAGGTTCTTTCTAATGAAACTAATTACTGCCATCTTGAAACCATTCAAGTTAGAGGATGTAAAAAATGCATTGCAAGCTCACGGGGTGACTGGAATGACTGTTTCTGAGGCCAGCGGTTTTGGTCGTCAAAAAGGTCATACCGAGGTATACCGCGGCGCTGAATACACCGTTGACCTTGTTCCAAAAGTTCGACTAGAAGTATTGGCAGATGATGCCGATGCTGGCGCAGTTATCGATGTCATCGTAAAGGCTGCATCTACTGGATCAATTGGTGATGGAAAGGTCTGGAGTACTCCAGTTGACCAAGTTGTGCGTGTTCGCACTGGTGAACGCGGATCGGATGCAATCTAAGATAGGTATATGAGTACACGTGAGCGGAGGGAGCGGTCGAACGAGAGCGATCGCTTCCTTCGCTCACTTTTTATTGAGGCGCTCGAAAAAACCGGCAAGAGTTCCAAAGGTTTAGCCATCGCTGCTGTCGGCGGTTATGGAAGAGGCGAACTTTCTCCAGGCTCTGATTTAGATATTTTAATTGTCCATCAGGAACAGTTTTCAACAAAAACTCTCTCGGAATTTGTTAACGCCTTGTTATACCCACTCTGGGACACTAAGAGCGTCGATCATTCGGTAAGAACTCGAAGTGAATCGCGAGAGGCTGCCCAAAGTGATTTAAAAGTTGCGCTTGGATTATTAGATATTCGCCTTGTTGCTGGAGATGCAGATTTAGTAGCCGAAGTTCAGAGCGATAATTTAGATAGTTGGCGAAAAAATGCGAGCAAACGTTTACCCGAACTACGCATTTCTTTGCGCGAACGCCACAATCGCGCAGGCGAACTAGCTTATTTACTTGAACCAGATGTTAAGGAAGCCCGTGGGGGACTGCGCGACATAAATGCTTTACGCGCGATTGCACTTTCTGGTGTTGTGCCCGTTCCACTTGAAAGAATTAGTTGGGCCGAATCTAAACTCAATGATGTTCGCGAAACTCTCCACCACACTAGCGGTCGAAATAAAGATCGGCTGCTATTTCAAGAACAAGATGCAGTTGCCAAGAATCTTGAATATAGCGATGCTGATGCACTTATGAGCGATGTTGCCCAAGCCGCACGTTCTGTCGACTACTTGCTTGAATTTACTTGGCATAACGTTGAGCGAAAAGGTAAAGATGGTCTTGGTCGTTTCATGCGCAAACCTCGAACGGATACGGTTGCCCGCAATTTAACTGTTTCGCAAAACGAGGTCGTCATTGATCCGCTGATTGATATTTCTAAAGACCCTCTTTTAGGTTTAAGAGCGGCGGCAACGGCAGCCCAACTTGGACTTCCTATCTCAATGAGTTCGTATTCTCTTCTTTCTGCCGCATTCACTGAAGGTCAAAGACTTATTCCCGAACCATGGCCACGAGAGGCTCGTGAATATTTAATTTCACTCATTGGTGCCGGTGAATCTATGGTTTCAATTTTCGAAGCACTAGATCAAGAAGAGATTATTTTCCATTGGATTCCAGAATGGCGAGCAGTTCGTTCGTTACCTCAGCGAAATGCACTGCATCGACATACGGTTGATAGGCACATGGTTGAAACAGCCGTGGCTGCTGCAGCTTTAACACGCAAAGTGCATCGTCCAGATTTGCTTCTATTTGCAGCACTCTTTCATGACATTGGAAAAGGAACTCAAGAAGATCACTCCATTCGTGGAGAAAGACTTATCGAACCCCTTGCAGAGCGAATAGGGTTTCCTAAAGAAGATATCGAGATTATCAAATTACTGATCAAACACCACTTGTTGCTTTCAGCTACTGCAACTCGACGAGATCTAGATGATCCAGCAACAATTCAATCTATTGTTGCTTTGATTCCAGATGTCAACAGTTTAGAACTGCTTCATGCACTCAGTATTGCCGACGGTGAAGCCACTGGAAGTGCTGGATGGAGTGATTGGAAAGCGACATTAGTCGCAGATTTGGTTTCCAGAGTTCGCAAGGCAATGATTGGTTCTAACACAATTGCAAAGCAACCAGAGCTAACTGCAGAACAGTTAGAAGCTGCACATAGCGGAATTCTTCGAGTCTCATTAGAGAAACGTGAAAATGGTTATTCAATAGAAATAGTGTCACCAGATAAGCCAGGTTTACTCTCTTTAGTCGCGGGAGTGCTAAATGCTTCGCGATTAGATGTTCGATCGGCTCGCACAAAATCTCATGAGAAATCAGCCGTGATGAAGTGGATTGTGACTCCAGAGCCTTTCGCTCAAGAAATAAGCGAAGAGTTTTTACGCAATGAAATCGAAGCAGCATTTAAAGATGCAACTAGTATTCAAGAGCGTCTTAATGCTAAAGCCCAAGCCTATGCATCCACCATTCCAGTGCCAGATCCGATTGTTGAAATTTTCAATGACGAAGCAACCGATGCAACAATTATCGAAGTGCGCAGCCATGACCGTCCTGGATTGCTATTTAGAATTGGGGCTGGAATTACACAGTCCTCGGTCGATATTCGCTCAGCCATTGTTACAACTCTTGGGGCTGAAGCCATTGATACCCTCTATGTCACAGAGATTTCGGGCGGCCCGCTTAGTGTTGAGCGAGCAAATCAAGTCGCTTCGCATTTGCGCGAGCTGCTCAAGTAGTCTTTCCTCCTTATGTTTGACACTTTAACTTCACGTTTCAGCGGTGCTTTCTCTGCCCTTCGTTCACGCGGAAAATTAAGCGGAGCTGATATTGAGAATACCTGCACAGAAATCCGTCAGGCGCTTTTGGAATCCGACGTGGCCTTAACTGTTGTTGAAGATTTCATCGCAACTATTAGAGACAAATCTCTTGCCGTACTTCCAACTTTGCAATCGGGAACCAATCAAGCCCAAGTAATTTTTGACATCGTTAACGCATCACTCGTTGAAATTCTCGGGGGAGAAGCACGTCGAGTGCGCTTTGCTAAGAAACCTCCGACAGTAATTATGTTGGCTGGTTTGCAAGGTGCGGGAAAAACTACGTTAGCTGGAAAGCTCGCAAAATATTATGCCGACCAAGGAAATACGCCACTACTTGTTGCCGCAGATTTAGCCCGCCCAAATGCAGTCACACAATTACAAGTCTTAGGTGAAAGTATTGGAATTCCAGTTTTCGCACCTGAGCTTGGCAGTGGAATCGGCGATCCAGTAAAAGTTGCAAAGCAAGCTATAGATTATGCGCAGTCAAAACTGTACAACATGGTAATTGTTGATACGGCTGGTCGTTTAGGTATTGATGAAGAGTTAATGCAGCAGGCAATTCGGATTCGAGATGCCGTCAATCCCGATGAAATCCTTTTTGTTGTCGATGCCATGATTGGTCAAGATGCAGTTCGAACATCGCAGGCGTTTCTAGATGGCGTTGGTTTTGATGGCGTAGTTCTAACAAAACTAGATGGCGATGCACGAGGCGGCGCTGCACTTTCAATCGCTTCGTTGACTAAGCGTCCCATCATGTTTGCATCAACTGGTGAGAAGATTGCCGATTTTGATATTTTCTATCCAGATCGCATGGCCTCACGAATTTTGGGAATGGGCGATGTTGCCACCTTGGCCGAGACGGCAAAGAAGGCCTTTGATGGAGATTCCTCGGCAAAGTTAGAGGCCAAGTTTGCAAGCGGGGAAGATTTCACTTTAGAGGATTTCCTCGAGCAACTTCAGGCGATGTCCAAGATGGGTTCAATGTCTAAACTCCTTGGCATGTTGCCAGGTGCGGCCTCCATGAAAAAACAGATTGAAAATTTCGATGAGAGCGAATTAGTTCGCACTAAAGCAATTGTTCAATCGATGACTCCGACTGAACGGCGAGATCCAAAGATTTTAAATGGCTCGCGCCGTGCCCGTATTGCCTTGGGTGCAGGTCGCAAAGTCTCTGATGTAAATAGCTTGGTTGAGCGATTCTCAGCGGCGCAAAAAATGATGAAACAGATGCGCAATGGTGGAGGAGTTCCAGGAATGGGCCTTCCAGCAATGCCTAAGGCCGCGCCAAAGATTGCTCCACCGAAGAAGAAGTCCAAATCTGGCAATCCTGCCAAAAGAGCCCTTGAGGAGCGTCAGTAAGGGCGATTTCCCCTTTTACCCCTCTAGATGGCAGAATTAGCACCCTGTTGATGGGGCCCTCTACCCCCGTTCAACATCCACGACCGACAGTTATAAGTATTGCATTTGCATTTATCGCTATTTTTACTACTACTATTATTATTATTACCATTATTATAATTAAAGGCACGTCCCAAACGCTCGAACCAGCCTTGCTGG
>CAINRW010000098.1 GCA_903852815.1 uncultured Actinomycetes bacterium | reverse complement strand
GAACCATTAGCACCATAACCAAGTGATGGCGGAATTACCAAGAGACGACGGCCACCAACTTTTGCTCCCGGTAGACCTTGCTGCCAACCTTGAATGACGCCAGCGAGTGGGAAAGTTGCTGGCTTAGATCCAGTCCATGACGATTCAATAATTTTTCCAGAGGACCACGCCATCAATGTGTACTGAACTGTCAAAGTTGAGGCGGCAGTAACTTCGGCGCCGGTACCTACGATGATGTCTTTAGTTTGAAGTGTTGTTGGAGCGGTTCCCTTAGGTGCCGCAATTGTTGGGGCTGATCCTGCAGCGCCAGTAACTTCAGGCAAAGTAGCAGTTGAATCTGTCACGGAATTATTTCCTCCTAGAGATGCGAATGATGCGCCGATAAAAAATAAGATAACTGCGATAGCTAGAATTTTGTTTCTAGTTTTATTCTTCTTCTTGTTAACTGGTCGCTTCTTTGCTTTAGCCATCTGTGCCATCCTTTATTCGATTTCCCCTATTAATTTAAATTCACCATCACCAAGTTGTCCTTGCGCACGGTACATCTCAAGTTTTGCGCGAGTATCGGCAATGTCTAAGTTTCGCATCGTTAACTGCCCAATGCGATCAACTGGACCAAAAGCGGCGTTTTCTGTGCGCTCCATTGAGAGTTTTTCGGGTGCATAACTCAAAGCGGGTCCAGTTGTATTAATTATTGAATAATCATCGCCACGGCGAAGACGAATTGTGACTTCACCAGTTACAGCTGAAGCTACCCAGCGCTGAAGTGATTCGCGCAGCATTAACGCTTGTGGGTCAAGCCAGCGACCCTCATATAACAATCGACCTAAACGTCGACCCTCGGCGTGATAATTAGCGATTGTGTCTTCATTGTGAATTGCACTAATCAATCGCTCGTATGCAATAAATAAAAGCGCCATTCCAGGTGCTTCATAAATTCCACGGCTCTTAGCTTCAATAATTCTATTTTCAATTTGATCTGCCATTCCAAGACCATGTCGACCACCAATTGCATTTGCCGTTTTCATCATGGCAACTACGTCATCAAAATTCTTGCCATTTATCGCAACCGGTCGACCTTGCACAAAAGTAATCGTCACATCTTCGCTATCGATTACTACTGCAGGATCCCAAAAACGAACTCCCATAATAGGTTGAACTAGTTCAACGGAAGTATCTAGGTTTTCAAGAGACTTTGCTTCATGTGTTGCACCAAGAATGTTGGCATCGGTTGAATATGCCTTTTCAGTACTATCGCGATACGGCAAACCATTTGCCACTAAGTACTCAGACATTTCTTTGCGTCCGCCGAGCTCTGTAACAAAGTCGGCATCAAGCCAAGGCTTGTAAATTCTCAAATTCGGATTGGCAAGAAGTCCGTAACGGTAAAAACGTTCGATGTCGTTGCCTTTATAAGTTGAACCATCTCCCCAGATATTTACTGAGTCTGCATACATTGCGCGAACCAACATGGTTCCGGTAACTGCACGGCCAAGCGGAGTTGTATTGAAATATTGTTTTCCACCTGAGCGAATATGAAAAGCGCCGCAAGCGATTGCAGCTAAACCTTCTTCAACGAGTGCGGTTTTGCAATCAACTAGTCGTGAAATTTCTGCGCCATATTCCTTGGCACGGCCTGGAACTGAATCGATATCGGGTTCGTCATATTGGCCAAGATCTGCCGTGTATGTGCAAGGCACTGCGCCTTTTTCGCGCATCCATGCAACGGCAACGGAGGTATCGAGACCTCCAGAAAATGCGATTCCAACTTTTTCGCCTACTGGCAGTGATGCAAGGACCTTAGACATACCTAAAGTCTAACCGATGTTAAACGTAGGAATTTTCTTTTCTAAAGCGGGGGTAACGGCCCATTGCTGCGTTAATTCGCGATATCTCGTCAGTTCCAAAGCGTCGGCTTTTGCCCCAGTTTTGAGCGCGCGAATCATAATATTTCGTGGCGTGTGTTCTCCCCCGATGAATTCAATAATCTCAACGCGATAACCAACGATTCTTAAAATTTGTGCGCGCAATGAATCTGTCAGCAGATCGCCCAATCGCTCTTTCATGACGCCAAACTTTGTAACTGCACCCCACGGTTCAGGTGATTGCTCCATTTGTCGTTGAATATCGTGATGACAACATGGTGCAATTAATAATAACTTTGCGCCACCATTTACTGCCCAAGCTATTGCATCGTCAGTTGCAGTATCGCAAGCATGAAGGGCAATTGCTACATCTGCAGATTGCGCAGAAGTATGTGCAATTTCTTCAGCTCTGAAATTAATGCTCTCTGAAATTCCAAGTTTTTGGGCAATTGCATTATTGCGATCTCGAGATTGGGTTCTTACATCTATTCCTGTGACATGAACTGGCATATTGATATTTTGCAAATATTGATGTGCAGCAAAAGTTAAATAGGCATGGCCACAACCTAAATCAACAATTGACAGTGGTTTTTCTGTACTTGGTTTTTCTATCTGTCCAGCTTCGATGGCATTGTGCAAGGCGGGAACAAGTAAGCGTAAGAACTCTTCGACTTGTTTATATTTATCATTTTTCGAGGGCTTGATTTGGCCTTTATGATCTGAAATCCCGACTTCGAGTAAGAATGGGTCAGCAGGATCAAGTAAACGCGGCTTTTTCTTATCGTGGGCAAGGTTTTGTGCCAACTTCTTTTTCTCGTAATTAACGTGAGCATCTCCACTTTTAGTAATTCGCAGACTCATTGCGCCTTCAGAATTTTCTACCAAAATATTGGCATAGCCGGAAGATATGAGTTCGAGAACGGCATCGGGTTCGGCGGCGATATTTTTAGTTGTTGTGGCACGTCCATCGCTATGCGTTAGTTGAAGCAAAATCGCGCCCTTTATTTCAACTGGACGAATGTCGATTCGCTCGTGCTCAGTCTGCATATTTCGGCGCCGACCTGAGAGAACAACGCGAACTAAAGTTGACGTGTCGGTGATGTTTTTACAGGCCTCAAGCAACGCTTCTTCTAAAGAAAATTCTCGTTGCACTTGCAAAGTCTATGTGCGCGGTAAGTGAACTTCAATTGCGAGGCCACCTAGCTCGCTTTTGCGAAGCGTAAGAGTTCCATGGTGTCTTTCAATTACTGCGCTCATAATGCTGAGCCCTAAGCCAGTTCCGCCGCTATCTCGTGCACGCGAACGATCGAAGCGTTTAAGACCTCGGATTTTTTCGCCATAAGATTCGGCAGGTAAACCTGGGCCACTATCTTCAATGATGAGTTTGATTTCTTTGCCAACGGTGGCAGAGATGCGTACCTTCGTATTTTCTGGTGTATGCAATCGTATGTTAGTTAACGCATTTTGAATAAAGCGTGCTAAATATTTTGCTTCGCCAATCACTAAAATCGCTGTGGGAACTTGATTAGTTAATTCGCGAGTGGGTGAAATTGTTTTAAAGTCTTCAACATTTTCATAGATGAGTGCAGATAAATCGATCTCTTCTGCGGTATCACTATTTTCTTCGCCAAGTTGGGCCAACATCAAAAGATCTGAAATCAAAAAATCCATCCGCTTAAGTTCGCTATTTAATCGGTCAAAAGCTGCCAGTTCCCGGTCTGGCTCCAACGTTCTAGTTTTTAAGAGTTCTGCATAACCTTTAATAACGGTCATTGGGGTACGGAGCTCATGGGCTGCATCGCCTAAGAACTCTTGCATTTTGGCACGTTGGACCCGCTCTTGGGCTAGCGCGCTTGAACGCGTTAGTAGTGATGAAACTAGTAAAGCGAGAATGTTGGCCATCAAAATAAAGAGCAAAAGTCGCAACAGATTTCGATCTTTTGACTTATTAATATCAATCAACGATCTCGTAAGAATTAATTTGTCGCCTTCTAAAATTGGAATGTGCCGGATATGCAGGTTTTTTCCTTTAACTTGGGTACCCGCAGCTTCATGCAAAATTGAAATCTCACCAGTTTTTGCAACAAAAGCGAGCGTGAAGTCTAAGTTCCTTTGTTCAATGCGCAGCAGTGCGATATTTATCGCATCAGCTGGATCGCGTTCGATTTCATTTTCAATTAAATCAATTTGTCGATCGATGGTAGAGATTTCACTTCTGTATGAGCCCCATACTGCAAAACCCCCAATTAAAATTGAGAGAAGGGAAGTTATGAGCGCCGTTGTAACTAGTTGTCGAGTGCGGTTTATCATTCCAACTACTTAGGCTCCTGAATTTGGAAGCCAACACCTCTAATTGTTTTTATTCCTTCAAAGCCATCTCGGTGAAGTTTCTTTCGTAAATAT
>CAINRW010000097.1 GCA_903852815.1 uncultured Actinomycetes bacterium | reverse complement strand
GCAGTTATCGCTTTTTGGCTTCGTTCAGTTATCAATAAGACAACAAGTGCGGCATTAAATATTGTTGTCATTGGATTAGTTGCTGGATATTTACCGTGGTTCTTTTTTCAGCAAAGAACGGTATTTAGTTTTTATGCAATCATCATCGAGCCATTTATGATTTTGGCGATTGTTTACTGCATTAAAGCGCTCTTAGATAGCAGCCTCAAACCTAGAATATCCCAAGCAATTACCCTGCTTTTTCTTCTTGTAATAGCGGTTAACTTTATTTATTTCTTCCCAGTATTTACCGGCGGTGTACTCACGTATGACGCTTGGTACCAGCGAATGTGGTTTCCTTCCTGGATTTAACTATTCGTTAGCTGCGCGATTTTGCCTTAAGCGTTCGACGGCTTCATCCGCTAACTGTTGATCGAAAATTTCATCACGTGAAGGTGATGCTGCAGCTAAAGCTTCGCGCTCGAGACGTTCTTGTTCTTCACTCCATGCACCAGGAACCGTTAAATCGAGAACGCGCTTAGACACGATTGCCTTTGGCGCACTTACATATGTGGGTGTTGGAACTTCTGAAGGCTCCCACGTAGAACGAACACCTGCACTTCCCTTAGGCAGAATTGTTACACCTTTAAGTTCGCGCTCTGAAAGTGGAATCCAATGTTCTTGTGTTTGTTTTGGTGTTACAACTTCAACAAAATTCGTCGCTGAGACACCTGTGCTTCGGCGTTGCAACTGCTGAATTCTTTGGTGCGCAATTTTTTCGATATTTGTTTGCCGTCGAACACTTGCAATATAAATAAAAATTCCAGTCACAGGAACTAATGCGTATATATATGGCATTGAATTCATATATCCACCTACTAGTGTTGTTGTGAGTGAGAAAACTAAGATGAAGAAAATTATTCTTCGGCGCATTAGCCGTTGTGCAATTTTTGCCTCTCGATCGAGATCGATATGAATTGCACCGCCATGGGAACTTCCTTGCGGTGACGAGCTCGCCACAATTCGAAGCGCACTCTTGAATCTTTCGACAGATTTTCCAGAAAATTCGTTGCGATCATGGATCCAGCGAGGTGCAAAATAAGCCACCCACATACCGATAATCGCGATGTAAATAATTCCGGTAGTCATGATGCTCAAAGATAAAGGGTTCAGGCTCAAAAATGGGGGATTTAGAGCCTACTTAACGGCGGGATTTTCTTTTACAAAAGTAATGTGGTCTCTCCAATTTCCACTGATATGCAGATACCGAGGCCGTTCTCCCTCAAAGATATAGCCAGCTTTTTCGGCAACTTTTTGAGAAGCTGCATTTTCTGGCCGTAAATTAATTTCAATTCGATGAAGCTGAAGAACATTAAATGCGTACTGTGTTAATCCCGAAACCGCCTGGGTGGTAAATCCTCGATTGGCGTAGTTCTTATCTACCCAATAACCAATATGGCCGCCGCGCATTGCTCCAAGAATTACACCCCCCAATGAAATCTGTCCAACTAAATTGCGTTGATGCCACATTGCAAATGTGTACGAGCGTCCTTGCCGAGCCTCTGAATTGATAATTCGTACCATTTCAAAGTATGAAGGTAATTGGGTTGCATCGTATGGAGCTTCATTAGCAATTGAAGGAATTGTGGCCTCCCAAGGAGCTAGCCAATCTCGATTTTCTGCCCGAACTTGATTCCATTGTGATCTATCTCTAAATCGCAAAGGCTGTAATTTCAAATCTGGAGTTGAAATTGTTGCTGGCCACGGATTAGTCATAGTTATAAATTAAATATATCTGCGCTCTAAAACCACAACAGTTACTTCGGTTCCAGCTTTTAGGGATAAATCTTTTTCCGAGACGGCAATAAAGGCAGTCGCATCGGAAAGTGTTGATATTTCCTCTTGATTAGCAAGCGGAGTCACCGAATCTCCACTTTCTGACAGTGTGGCACGAATATAGGAACGAAAATCTTTTGATGACTCAACTGCCCGAACCAATTTGGCTTTAACACTCGGACGGTGAATAGTGGCCGCGCCAAGCATCGTACGAATCATGGGACGAACAAAGAGTTCAAATGAGATATACGAAGCGATTGGATCTCCAGGTAATGTGACTACTGGAGTTTTATCAGGTCCAATTGTTCCAAAATTATGGCGTCCGCTCATTTCAATCGCTACATCGGCAGTTGTGATTTCACCCAATTGGGAAAGCGTTCGGGTGATTAAATCAAATGAATCATCGTGGCGTTCGCCACTAATAATTATTAAGTCAGCGCGTACAAGCTGATCTTCAATTAATTTTTCAAGCTCAGACTCATCATCTGGAATTGAATGGACGCGATAGGCCACTGCACCTACTTCGCGAACTGCCGTTGTCAGCATCCATGAATTAGTTTCGTACTCTTCATCTTCGCGAAGCTTTTGGCCGGGTTCCACTAAATCAGGTCCTGCCGATAAAACCACGACGCGAGGATGTGGTCTGGTCGGTAAATGATCGCGGCCAATGGATGCGGCCAAGCCAATTTGAGTTGATCTGATTCTGCTTCCAGCCTTCATCACTAATCGCTCACCTGCATAAATATCTTCGGCCAGAGTTGCGCCGTGAGCATCAAGGAGCGGCATTTCAAAAGCTTCCAATGGCTTACAAATCGCAAGGAGCGCAGTCAAAAACTCATCTACGCGCATGTGCTCTGCCATAATCACACCATACTTGTTGGCATCGTATTTGTTTGG
>CAINRW010000096.1 GCA_903852815.1 uncultured Actinomycetes bacterium | reverse complement strand
TAATAAGGGGATTTCAATGAATAAGGCCCAATTCATTGCGGCGTTGGCACCACATTTCAACGACAGCAAGAAGGAAGCAGCTCACGCTGTAGATATCGTTTTTGACACAATCGTTCGCAGCCTTGCAAAAGGTGAAGACGTAATGATCAACGATTTCGGTAAGTTCAAGAAGGTTGATCGCAAGGCACGTATGGGACGTAACCCATTTACTGGCGAAACAATCAAAATTAAGGCTTCAAAGAAGGCTCGCTTCTTGCCAGCAAAAGGCTTGAAGGATGTCATCTCAGGTGAGCGCAAGCTAGGACCTGCTCCAAAGCCAGAACCAAAGCCAGTTGTAAAGGCTAAGCCAGTTGTGGCTAAAAAGGCTGCCAAGAAGGCTCCAGCCAAGAAGGCTGCACCAGCGGCAAAGAAGAAGGTCGCAGCTAAGAAGCCAGTGGCTAAAAAGGCTCCTGCTAAAAAAGCACCAGCAAAGAAAACTGCAAAGAAGAAGTAAAACTCTCGCATTGTGCAGCGGGGTCGGCGTAAGCCGGCCCCGTTTTTTGCATCTATTTATAGGCTCAATCGCTACTATTAAGCCATGGCGGACTACAAAGTTTCTTACGCACCGCCGGTTGGAAAACCTCTTGGCACCAATCTCACCTTCAAAATTTGCACCAAGATTGTCATTCCTGTCCTAAACCTTGTTGGTAAGAAGCAGTGGCGCGGTGGCGAAAATATCCCTAAGAGCGGCAAAGTAATTATTGCCAGCAATCACGTTTCATATCTAGATGTTCTCTTTCTTACCCATTTCCTCTTTCGCAATGGTCGTGCACCACGTTACATAGGCAAAGAGGGTGTTTTTAAAGTTCCTGTAATTGGAAAGATTTTGCTAGCTGCTGGCCAAGTTCCAGTTATTCGTGAAAGCAAAGATGCCTCTAAAGCGCTTGAGCATGCAGTCAAATTACTCGATGCTGGACATTGCTTAGGTGTTTACCCAGAAGGAACTCTGACACGAGATCCCAACGGTTGGCCTATGGTCGCAAAAACGGGATTAGCTCGTTTGGCAATCATCACCCATTCGCCCGTTGTGCCAGTTGCCCAATGGGGTTCGCAAATTGTGATGCCAACGTATGAAAAGAAAATTAAATTATTTCCGCGAACCCCGATCAAAGTCTTGGTTGGTAAACCACTGGATTTATCGCCTTGGTATGGAAAAGAAAATGATCCTCAAGCGTTAATTGAGGCAACGGCATTTGTCATGCGGGCGCTAACAGATTTACTTGAAGAGCTGCGTGGCGAAAAACGACCTGTAGAAATATTTGATCCCCACACCTCAGATTTACCACGTACAGGAAATTTTAAAAAGAAGCGATGAGCAAAGTAACCGTACTTGGTTCGGGTGCTTGGGGAAGCACAATGGCCCAAGTTCTTTCAGATGCAGGAAATCATGTTTTAATCTGGGGCCGTAATCAAGAAGTAGTGGATGAAATTAATTCACAGCACACAAATAGAAAATACCTTGATGAAAATCTCTTGCCAGTAGGTTTAAGAGCCACCAGTGACTTAATCGAAGCTTTTAACTATTCCAGCATCTACGTCTTGGCAGTGCCTGCGCAGACTTTGCGTGAAAACCTCAAGGCTTGGAAACCATTGGTCAACCCACATGCGCTTTATATAAGCACTTTAAAGGGAATTGAAGTTAGCAGCGATTCACGAATGACAGAAATAATTCAAGAAGAAATGAATACGCAAGAAGTTGCGCTCATTACTGGACCAAATCTTGCCAGCGAGCTAATTATTCGCCAGCCAGCCGGCGCTGTTGCTGCGGCGCCAACAATGGTGTTGGCCGAGAAAGTACAAAAACTTTTTGCAACTCCTTACTATCGCGTTTATACATCAACTGATGTTTTGGGTTGTGAATACGCTGGTGCGATTAAATCTGTCATCGCTTTGGCAGTTGGAATTTCTATAGGTATGGGTTTTGGTGAAAATACTCAAGCCATGCTTATTACTCGAGGACTCAATGAAGTTGCGCGCCTATGCGCCGCTCATGGCGCAGATCCACTGAGCGCCGCTGGCCTTGCTGGCATGGGAGATCTCGTTGCAAGTTGCGGGTCACCTCTTTCTCGCAATCGCACGTTTGGCGAAGTCTTAGGGCGTACCGGTTCAATGGAAGCCGCACGTGAGCAAGTTGCTAAGACGGTAGAAGGAGTTGCAACGGCGAATGCAGTTCTAGAAATCGCACACAGAGTTGGAATCGAGGTACCTGTTATTGAAGCAGTGGCCGATGTAGTGACAGGCTCTATTACTCCAGCGGCAGCCTTGGATCGATTAATGGAAATTACCACTAGGGCGGAGAATTTTATCCGATGAGAAAATTAAATGTTGCCATTCTCTGTGGTGGAATTAGTAGCGAACACGAAATTTCATGCCTATCGGCTGGTGGAGTTTTAAGTGGTATCGATAGTGAAAAATTCAATCCAATCCTGATTGGAATTACTAAGGCAGGAAAATGGGTTCTTTTGCCCAATGATTATCAACTTTCAATCGTCGATGGAAAATTGCCAGAAATTGAGGACAATTCAAATCAAGTTCTCACCGACATGTCTGGCTTTCTAGTACATGGCAAGAACTTAGAGATAGATATCGTTTTCCCAGCATTGCATGGCGCATATGGTGAAGATGGAACAGTTCAAGGCCTATTAGAGATCGCCAATATTGCTTATGTAGGTAGCGGAGTTCTTGCATCAGCAGTATCAATGGATAAATCATTTGCTAAAGAGATTTTTCAGGCTTCTGGAATTAAAGTTGCTGATGGCATAGTAATTACGAAGCACACAAAAACTTTAGAGATAGATGATTTGGCTTATCCAGTATTTGTGAAGCCTGCCCGCGGTGGTTCAAGTCGTGGCACACATAAAGTACATTCTTTTGAATCTCTTTCTCCTGCCATTAGCGATGCTTATTTATATGACAATAAAGTTATGATTGAACAGGCAGTCGTTGGTTTAGAAATTGAATGCGCAGTTCTTGAAGTTAATGGAGCTATTAACGCCTCCGTCGTTGGGGAAATTAAAATCGATCCAAAATATGATTTTTATGACTTCGAAGCCAAGTACCTTGACGGTGCAACGACTATTGAAGTACCGGCCCGGATTCCAGAAAAAGATGCGCAAGAGATACGACGTTTGGCAGTAGAAGCTTTCAAATCGCTGGGGTGCAGCGGTTTAGCCCGCTGCGATTTTTTCTACACAAGTGGCGGGGAAATTATTATTAACGAGATTAATACAATGCCTGGATTTACGGGCACGTCGGTCTACCCAAAATTATGGGCTAAGAGCGGTGTTGAGTTCAAAGAATTAATTACGGCATTGTTAGAGACAGCTCTAAAGCGAACCAATTCCACTTTGTCGTTGTAGTTTTAATCCTGCTTGGCTACATTCACGAAGCGGTAATACTCACGAACTAGCAACACTCGAGCGTTATGACGAGGGTTAGTAGTTATATCTAACGCCTGCAAAATACGTGTGATCGTGTGCTCAACGGCCTTTTCTGTGACGGTTCTAATCCGTGCGATTTCTGCATTGCTGCCACCTATGGCTACTAGTCTTAAAGTTTCAAGTTGTACCGAAGTAAGTTTTTGAAGGGAGGATTGAAAAGGATTATCACTCGTAAAAGTCGTTCCCGTAACCCAGCGAACTTTACTTCGAGTAATTAAATCTTCAATCGAGCGGTGAATAGCGTCAACTAGTACATGCAAATCCACGACGACTGTTTTAAGAATGATCTGTACGCCATAAGGAAGTTCTTTTTCCGAGACCCCAATCAAGCGCAAATCCGGAGTACGCGTAATCAAAACAATGCCAACATCTTGGTGCTTTCTTCTAATATTTTCAGCAAGCAAAACTGCGCGAACTGGATCGCTGTCTATGGAGATAATGACAACTTCCGGATGTAAATCAAGTGATGGTGAGTCAATCAAATCGAAATTATGTGCGATATCTACAACTTCAATTCCAAGATTTTGCAAAGATGATGCAACAACCAAGGCGTCGAACCTATTTTCATCGACTAATGCGGTTCGAATGCTCACGGTGCAATCTAACTTACTCACGTAATTTTGTCGGAATCAAAAATGTTTTTCTTAAATTGGTGCTAACCCCCATTAGAAATTTTTATGACCATTAAAATAGGGGATTACCCCAATTTACTTTGAACTTCGAGTATGGTTTAAGCACAGGAAAAACTTTTCAAGGTTTTTCCGATAGAGAATTCGAGTAAAAAGCGATGCTAGCCACTTTAGTTGTTTCAAAGCCCTCATTAGACAAGATTGCCATCATTGAAAACTCATTTCACCCAGGAATGGGTTTGTTTATAGCTCGCGGTTTTGAAGATGAATCTAATGAAACACTAAAGGCAGATGTTTTTGATTCCGAAGTTGCAGTTGAAAAAATTAAAGAGTTTTCGCCAGATGTTGTGATTCTTGATTTAGATTCAATGCGTCGTGTTGATGCATTAACTGTTGCACTTGAAATCCGAAAATCATTTCCCCAACAAGTAATAATTTTCATGGCAGGAAAAGCTAATCCCATTTTTGTGCGAGAAGGAATGCTTTCGGCATTGTGGGATCGCGCTTATTGGCTCAATGAACCATCTAGAAATCCTTCAGTTGTGCTTTCAGAGATTCTTAGGGCTTTTAATGGCCTGCAGCAAATTAGACCCTCTTTCTTAGAGGCAGCAATTGATGAAACTAATTATGCGGGTTTACTTTCTCCGCATCAGCACCGGGTCATGAGATTAATGGCTTTGGGCGGAAGTAATTCAGAGATTGCCCGTGCCTGCAAAGTTTCAGAGAAAGCCGTAGAACGAAGTATTTCCGCAGCATCTAAATTGTTGGAAGTTACACCGGCATCTACAACGACCAATCACAGAGTGAACGCCGCCAATAAATATTTACGCGCGTTGTTTTACTCTGATTCCTTCGAACTATAAAGTTTTCCTGCAATGTAAGTAGATTCAATCTTGAGATCCCGCAGGACTATAAAATCTGCTCTTTTACCCGCGGCTAAAGTTCCACGTTCTTCTTCTCGAAACATTTGATAAGCCGCGTTAACTGTGTAGGCAGTGAGAGATTCATCAAAAGTTATTGCTTCGCTTTGAACCCAAGGCTCGGACTCACTTTCTGCTGTGTACTTTCTTAAGACAGGAACATTTATCGCCTCAAGTGGCACATGGCTAGTTACTGGCCAATCACTTCCGAAAGCGACTGTTGCTTGATTGTCTAATAAAGTGCGTAGACGATATTGGAGATTATTTCGCTCATGCCCAATTCGAGGTTCAATCAACTCTTTATTCATTGGATCTAGATAACACCACAGAGGTTGTATGTTGGCGATAACTCCCAGAGTGCTAAATCGAGGTACGTCCTCATCACAAATGAGTTGGGCGTGAACAATTACAGGTCGTCTATCCCAGTATGGATTTACTTGCTGCATCGCTTCGATTGCAATGAGAGCTTGATGTACCGCAGCATCACCAATTGCATGCATATGAAGTTGATATCCCAAAGCATCAAATGCGACTGCAGCATTTAGTAATTCCTCATCAGACCAGATTTGAATCCCAATAGATTGCGGGTCATCAAGATAGGGCTCGGTTAAAAAAGCTGTACCAGCAGAAAGGGCACCATCTAATAGGAATTTAATGCTATTGGCTTTTAAGATCGATGGATCATTGAGTTGCTCGGTTTCTTCTCGAAGTGAGTTGAATTCATCGAGATCTGCCATCCAAGTTGTTGGAGTTGCCAGAAATGAAAGGTTAAATGGGATAGTTAAATCACCGGATTTAGCCGCAGCAATGTATGCGCGCGCCATATCTTTTTCACACCACGAATCAATTGCTGCCGCGACACCCACTTTTAGAAATTCTTGGCAGGCATATTTGATTGCTGCAATATCACTTTGGATTGTGTTTCCAGGTGAAGCATCTAGAACCAAAGCAATTGCTGCGGGTTCTCTTAGAGTTCCTTGAATAGATCCATCACTTCGACGTGCGATTGTTCCACCCTCTGGATCCTTGGTTTCGGTGTTTATGCCTGCACGTTCAAGAGCTTTGCTATTTACCCAAATGGTGTGATGGTCAACTGCATGCAAAACAACAGGTCTATCACTGACAACTTCATCTAGCCAGGCCGCATCAAAATTTCCGCCTGGAATAATCGCTGCCTCATAGGCTCCGCCAATAATCCACGGTATATCTGGATTGTTTTGGGCAAAAACGCGCACAGCCTCTTGAATCTCAGCGAGGGTTTGTAAGTTATTGACTTTTGGTCCAGCAGCTTCTCGTCCTGCAAATATTGGATGTGCATGTCCATCAATAAATGCTGGAATAACAAAAGCATTATTTAGATCAACCGTTGAATCTCTTTCATAATCATTGCAAGAAGTTCCAACTGCAAGAATCGTTAGGTCCTCTACTAATAATTGATCACAATCGTGTCGATCTGGAGACCAAAAATGCGCGTTAGTAAAAAGCGTGCGCACTGATTTTAAATTAGTAGGTTACTGGGCAGGTAAGTGTGCGAGTAATACCAGCGACACCTTGAACTTTTGAGAGAATTAAGCGGCCAAACTCTTCCATGCTCTGTGCTTCAGCACGCATGATGACGTCATATGGACCAGTAACGCCTTCGGCCAGAGTTACACCAGCGATAGCTGAGACAGCTTTAGCTACAGATCCTGCTTTGCCGACCTCGGTTTGAATCAAAATGTAGGCCTGAACTGACATAGGAGTTTCCTTTCGTTGGTGGGTAAAGGCTACTTCAGAGATATGCCTACTGGCTAGTCGATTAGGCTTGCTCCCATGAACTTCAGTGAGGCCGAGATTATTGAAGTTGTCGCGGAGATTTTTCGTAGCCCTGACCTACGAATTGAGTTAGGAATTGGTGATGATGCGGCAGTTGTCGCTTCAAGTGGGCGCACAGTTATCACAACAGATACCGCTGTCGAAGGTACGCATTTCAACGCTTCCTGGTCAGGGGCTTTTGATATTGGCCGAAAAATAACTGCAGCAAATTTGGCCGATATTTATGCCATGGGTGCTGTGCCAAGTTTTCTCGTTGTTGCACTGACTTTAACTGGAGACGAGAGTTTGGAATGGATCGGCGAACTTGCCGAAGGGATAGTTCATGAAGCAAGAAGTTGTGGCGCTTCAATTGTGGGCGGAGATCTAACTCGCGGCGCAATCAAAGTTATTTCAATTACCGCATTGGGCGAAGTTGATATCCCTATTGTGCGCTCTGGCGCTCAAGTTGGTGATTCAATTTATCTCTCTTCTCTGCCAGGTTGGTCAGCTGCAGGAATGTGTGTGATTGACTCAGAACCAACATCAGATTTAGCTTTGCATGCAATTTCGGAGTTTTGCGCACCAACGGTTGACTACTCAGTTGCCCTTGATTGGGCACATAAGCGTGCGACATCGATGTGCGATGTAAGTGATGCATTAATTATTCAAGCAAAACAAATTGCAGATGCATCACAGATTCAATTTAATTTCGATAAAAGTGCATTTGAAAAGAGTTCAGAATTTGCACAACTGAAAGAAGTCGCCGATTCACTTGATGTCGACGTTTGGCAATGGATTATTGCTGGGGGAGAAGATCATGTATTTCTTGCCACGGGTAAAGATTTATCTGGATTATGTGTAGGAAAAGTTTCAACTGGAATCGGCGTAACTGGTCTAGAAATGAAAAAGGCGCCAGTTACCTGGCGCCACTTTCAATAAAAATTAACGCGTTACTTTTCCAGCCTTAAGGCATGATGTGCAAACGTTTTGACGCTTTGCAGTTCCTTTTACAAGTGTACGTACGCGCTGGATATTTGGATTCCAACGGCGACGAGTCTTAACTTGTGAGTGAGAAACGTTATTGCCAAAGCTGGGCCCTTTGCCACAGATATCGCATGTTGATGCCACAGCGGTACTCCTTTTATATGTGAATGTGCGTAGCCCTTAGCGGGCAAGGCGAAAGGGTATCGCGAGCGGGCGGGCAGACGCCAATTGGCGCAGGCAGTAGTGGTGCCCCTCAGGTTTTTGAGCGTGAGAATTTAAGGGTGAGGGCTGCCACAGCGAAAACTCAGATATCTCTTTCGGGGCTGAAGCAAAATTGGCAACGAGCCGGTAGAGCGGTTCAGAATCGGGGATATGAGTTCCATGAACTCCTTAGATCTAGCTAGATGGCAATTCGCCATCACAACTGTTTATCACTTCTTATTCGTACCAATCACCATTGGCATGGGCTTCTTAGTCGCCGGCCTACAGACTGCTTGGTATCGCACTGGCAAGCTTGAATATCTGCGGGCCACAAAATTTTTCGGCAAGTTGTTTCTTATCAACTTTGCCATAGGTGTTGTTACCGGAATCGTTCAAGAGTTCCAGTTTGGAATGAACTGGTCTTCTTACAGCCGTTTTGTAGGAGATATTTTCGGCGCCCCACTTGCCATGGAAGGTCTATTGGCCTTTTTTATGGAATCGACTTTCCTGGGTCTCTGGATCTTCGGATGGGATCGACTCTCCAAGAAACTTCACCTAGCAGCTATCTGGCTTGCCGCAACAGGCACCCTGCTATCGGCCTATTTCATTTTGGCGGCAAACTCTTGGATGCAGCACCCAGTTGCTTACACATATAACGCTGAAAAAAATCGCGCGGAACTTACAAATATCGTTGAAGTTCTAACGCAGAAAACTGCGCTCGCAACTTTCTTCCACACAATACCTTCGGCAGCATTTACTGCTGGAGCCTTTGTCGCTGGAATCTCAGCTTTCCTTATCATCAAAGGTAAGGACCTGCAGATGGCTCGCGGAACGTTCAAACTTGGTGCAGTCACAATGATTGTCAGTTTTATTCTTGTCGGAATCTCTGGCGACCTCACTGCACGAGTAATGACTGAACAGCAACCAATGAAAATGGCTGCCGCCGAAGCTCTCTACAACTCTCAGGCCAATGCTCCATTTTCATTATTTACAATTGGGACACTTGATGGATCAAAATCTGTTTTCCAGATTGGATTACCTTCAGTTCTCTCATTCATGTCTACTGGTGATTTCAATGGAGTAGTTGAGGGTGTAAATGATCTTGAAGCTGCATATGAAAAACAATATGGAGCCGGAAGTTATACGCCAAATATTCCCCTTGCATATTGGTCATTTAGATTGATGATGGGCTTTGGATTCCTTGGAACTTTCTTCGCTCTCCTTGCCCTTTGGCAGATGCGCAAAGGTGCAACACCTAAAGGAAAATGGTTTTACCCAGCAATGGTTTCACTTCCATTTATTCCACTGCTAGCAAATTCATTCGGCTGGATTTTCACCGAAACCGCTCGTCAACCTTGGGCTGTATTCGGATTGATTAAAACTGCCGATGGAGTAAGTGCGGTCGTTTCTGCCGGAGCAGTGTTGTTCACAATGATTGTCTTCACTGTGCTCTACGGATTCTTGGCCTTCATTGAGGTTGGGTTAACTTTGAGAGTAATCAAAATGGGACCTGCGGAAGAACTTGATTATGCAGATCCAAAACTTGGCGGAAGTGAAGACAAACAACTAGTGATGGCCTATTAAGAAAGGGGTATGGACATGTCATTTCAAACAGTATGGTTTTTATTAATTGCAGTTTTATGGGTCGGATACTTCATTCTTGAAGGCTTTGACTTCGGAGTCGGAATGCTCGTTCGCGCTGTTTCAAAAAATGAGGCAGATCGTCGAGCGGTACTAACAACGCTTGGTCCAGTCTGGGACGGCAACGAGGTTTGGTTGCTAGTTGCAGGTGGTGCAACTTTTGCCGCATTTCCAGAGTGGTATGCGACGCTCTTTAGCGGCTTTTATTTGCCTTTGTTTTTGATCCTTGTGTCACTCATTGTTCGTGGTGTTTCATTTGAATATCGCAGCAAGTATGGCAAGGCACAATGGCGTCAACGATGGGATATTGCGATTCTTATAAGTAGCTTTATTCCAGCTCTCTTATGGGGAGTTGCCTTTGCAAATATCGTGCGCGGAGTTCCAATTGAGAAAGCTGCAAGTGGTTCACTGGAATACACGGGTGGTTTCTTCAACCTGCTCAACCCATATGCACTTTTGGGTGGTGTAGTAACACTTACTGTATTTCTAACACATGGTGCGGTTTTCTTATCGCTAAAGACCGCCGGCGAAATCCGTGAACGCGCTCAGAGGATTGCAAAGCTTTCAGGATTAGTTGCCGCAGTTGCAGCCGTTGCATTTTTGGCATGGACAAACTTGATGCTTCCAGAGATCAATGCACGCGTCTTAACTCTGTCCATCATTGTTGCCCTGCTCTGGGTGGCCGGGATGGCGGCAAATCTTGTTGGTCGTGAAGGTTGGGCATTTATTTTCTCAGCTGGAACTATCGCAGTATTTGTTTCAACTCTGTTCTATGCACTCTATCCACGCGTTATGCCAAGTTCACTTGGATCTCAGTTCGACCTGACAATCACAAATGCATCAAGCACCGATTACACACTCAAAGTGATGACAGTCGTGGCCGTAATTTTGACGCCTATTGTGCTTATCTATCAGGGCTGGACTTACTGGGTATTTCGCAAGCGCGTCAGTGCAAGCCAAATTTCTAATCCGGATCATGGCGCATTAGATGCAGTAAGCCATATTCTGCATAAGTGAAATCTTCAGATCTGCGGCTACTGCTCACAAGGAGTGGTAGCCGCAGAATTTTCTTTGTGGCAATTGCCGCGGCGCTTTTCTGGTCTGCGGCAATTGTTGTTAGTGCACTCATTCTAAGTTCACTCATAACAAACATCATCAATCATGAAGGTAATGTGCCTGCGCTTTTGCTGTATCTAGTTTGTGCTTGGTGCTTTCGGGCGATTTTTCAATCCGTCTTTGAATTCTGGTGCAGCCGGCAAGCAGTACGAATCAAACAAGAACTTAGATCGGAAATTTCTCAAACGCTGGGTGCACACGCACAGGTTTCTGCATCACACATAAGTACATTGCTGGTCAAAGGTCTTAATTCCCTGGATATTTATTTAGGCAGATTTCTCCCACAAATTCTTTTTGCCTCTATTACCCCGTTTGTAGTAATCGCAACGATTTTTTTCTTAGATCCACTATCTGCAGTTATCGCAATTTTTACCTTGCCGCTGATTCCACTCTTCGGAGCACTTATCGGAAGGTACACGGCAGATTCAGTCTCAAGTAAATGGCAAACACTTGGGTCACTTTCTAAGTATTTTGAAGATTCACTTCATGGTTTTGTTACTTTGAAAATATTTAGCCGTCATAAAAGTCAAAACCAACGTATTGAGGCGATGGGCAATCGCTATACCCAGGAAACAATGAAGGTTTTAAGGATTTCATTCCTATCTGCTCTTGCCCTTGAATTGTGCGCGACAATTTCAGTTGCGTTAATTGCCGTCTCTATCGGAATTCGTTTGGTGGATAGCCACATAGGTTTTATGCCAGCACTTGCCGTATTGATCTTGGCACCAGAGGTCTATTTTCCTCTCAGAAATGCAGCCTCGCTTTTTCATGCCTCAGCAGATGGCACTCAAGCGCTGCGTGAATTAACTGAAATGCTAAACAGTGGATCGACTAAACCCACACAACATGTACGGGACTTTTCGACGCTACAGAGTATTTCTTGGGATGCGTGGAATTTGGATATTCCTGGGCGAATCAATTCAGAAATTCCTTCGGCGAAAATTAATCGCGGAGAGATTCACTTCATTTTTGGTGATTCTGGTAGTGGTAAAACAAGTTTTGCAATGAATTTGTTGGGTGTAACTAATAGCGCACAGATTTACTGCGATGGAGTTCAAATCTCTCCATCAGATCAAGATTCATGGTTTAAAACCGTAGGTTGGATTCCTCAAACGCCAGCGCTTGCTCATGGCAATGTGCGAAAACAATTTACTTTAATTGACCCCGCGATTACAGATAACCAAATTGCTTCAATTCTTGATCAATGCGGTTTAAAAGTTGAAGATTTGCCTGGTGGTCTTGAGTGCAGGGTGGGCGGTTCGGGAGAGAACAGTTCATCTGTATCTGGCGGACAGATTCGCAAAATAGCAATTGCGCGCGCATTATTAGCTAAACCGTTAATTGTTATAGCCGATGAACCAACGGCGGATTTGGATCAGTTAAGCGCCGACCAAATTCTTCACAAACTGAGAAGTTATGCAAGTACAGGCGCCATTGTTATTTGTATTTCCCATGATCTTTCAATTTTGAAAATCGATGATCAACTTTCGCGATTTTCTCATGGTGTGATCGCATGATGCTCCTTGCATATTTCCTAGGAGCTTTTGCTTTCATTGGCGGAATTGGGTTAACAATTTCAAGTGGTTGGCTGATCACGATGGCAGCTTCGCATCCACCGATTTTGACTTTAAGTGTGGCAATCGTGATGGTCAGGTTCTTTGGAATTTTCCGCTCCGGAGCACGTTACTCGGAGCGTTTGATAAGCCATAAGGCAGTTTTCGCGGCTTTGACACAGTTGCGAGTCGACATCTATTCAAAAGTGGTGAACTCAAATATTGCATCCGCGCGAATACTTAATTCAGGTTCGGCCGTAAAGGTTTTAGTAGATGATGTGGAACGAGCACAGGAGTATCAACTTCGAGTAAAAATGCCCCATGCTTCAGCGGTAATTGCCCTCTCAACCGGCGTTCTTCTCGGGCTTTGGATACGACCGCAATCCCTACTGATAACCCTTCCGGTTAGTTTCTTTCTGCTTATCCTCATTCCATTAGTTGTTAAATCTCGCACGGCGATTTTGGCAAGTGAAATTGAGGATGCTGAAAATCAATATACGCAGTTGATTCATTCCAATGCACATGGTGTTATTGAGGCAGCAATCTATGGATACTTAGATCAGAACTTAGCTGTGTCACATACAGCAGAAGAGCAACTAAGGCTCAAGGAAGAGAAGTTACTTAAACATATTTTCTCTTACTCGGCGCTGACTAATCTCTTAATTGCAATCTCAGTGGTTGGGCTCAGCGCTCTTGCGTATTTAATTGGAAAAAAGGAAGAGATTCCTGCCGTTCAAATAACTATGTTGATTTTTTTACCTTTAGTTATGTTCGAAGCGATTACCAATTGGTATCCCAATCTCTTTGCCGCAGGAAAACTAATCAGATCGCAAGACTCTGTTAATATATTCTTATTGCGATCAGATTCCGAACAAGTGAGCAAGAGTTTTGACGACTCGATTCAAACATTGGAATTAACGAATGTAACGACGGCCTGGGATGAGCCTTTCATGCAGCCCGTATCTTTTGGAGTCTCTAGCGGAGAATCTTTAGTTATCCGCGGCCGAAGTGGAAGCGGAAAATCGACTCTAGCAATGGGTATTCTCGGGCTGCTCAATTATGAAGGCTCAATCACAATAAATGGCGAAGAGCTATCGGGTTTCACAGAAACTCATTCGCGCATAGTTGGCACCGTCCAACGTTCACATATTTTCAATACAACTCTGCGTGAGAATATGAAAATAGCAAATCAATTAGCTAGTGATGATGAAATCATTGCTTCCTTAAAAATCGTAGAACTTGACGCTCTACTTGGGGAAATGCAATATGGCTTGGATACGGTAATTGGCGAATTTGGGCGCGTTATCTCTGGCGGTGAAGCCAAGCGATTAGCTATTGCCCGTGTCTTACTTTCACAATCCGATGTTTATATTTTGGATGAACCGACCGAACATTTAGACGACGAACTGGCTAAGCGCTTAGAGAAATCAATAACAAAGTCTTTAGCATCAAAAATTCTTATCGTGATTACGCATTCAGGTTGGGAGAATTGCGACAAATCCCTTTCAATGAATCGCTAACCTCACTCAATTTTCTCCCAAATGCGAGAGAATGCCCTTATGGCAGATTTAGCGAGCAAATTGTCCTCCGTGATTGGAGATCGCACTGCCAAAGCTTTAACTGATTCATTTTCGATCTCTACCGTGGGTGATTTAATGCGTCATTACCCACGTCGATATATGGTGCGTGGCGAACTCTCGGACATTTCGCAGCTAGCCGAGGGGGATGAAGTAACAATTTTGGCCGAAGTTTTCACTTCTACTAATAGGCCGCTCCGAGGACGAAAAGGATCTATTCTCGAAGTTTTAGTTACAGATGGAAGCGACAAACTCTCCTTAACTTTTTTCAACCAGGCCTGGCGTGAAAAGGAACTTAAAGTAGGTCGACAAGGTTTATTTGCTGGCAAAGTGGGTATCTTCAATCACAAGAAACAGTTGGCACACCCGGACTACGAGATGATTCCTGATGGAAATGATGTGGACGCTGCAGTCTCAGCATTTGCAGGAAAATATCTGCCGGTTTATGCAGCAACTTCAAAGATGCCGTCATGGAAAATAAATAAATGCGTTGAAATGGCGATTAATTCTTTGGATGACGTTTCAGACTTCCTTCCAGAATCAATTCGAACAAGTCATAATTATCCAACGCTTCGAGATGCCCTAGTGAGTTTGCACCAACCGACCGATTTAGAAAACGCCGAAATCGCTCGCGAACGTTTAACTTTCGATGAGGCTTTCTTACTTCAAACATTATTAGTACTACGACGCCAAGAGTTGAGAAAACTTAATACGATTTCACGCAAGAGGATTTCAGGCGGTCTGCTCGATGCTTTTGATTCATCCCTTCCATTTGAATTAACCGGTGGACAGAAGAGTGTGTGCGCTGAGATTGAAAATGATTTGGCACAGGACCATCCGATGCATCGTTTATTACAAGGTGAAGTTGGTTCCGGAAAAACAATCGTTGCCCTGCGTGCGATGTTGGCTGTAGTCGATGCTGGTGGACAAGCCGCATTACTTGCACCAACTGAAGTATTGGCTGCGCAGCATCTTCGTACCATTCAAAAGCTTTTGGGTTCATTTGCACTAGGAGGAACTTTGGGTGCTGATGAAAAAGCCACACAAGTAACTTTGATAACTGGTTCCCAAAGTGCTCCCGCAAGAAAAGAAGCGCTGGCAGCTGCCGCCGATGGTCGCGCAGGAATAGTCATTGGAACGCATGCACTACTTGGTCATCAAGTTGAGTTTAAAGATCTCGGATTAATTGTCGTTGATGAACAACATAGATTTGGTGTGGAGCAACGGGATGCCTTAAAAGAGAAAGCTCAGAAACCGCCACATTTGCTAGTCATGACTGCAACCCCAATTCCTCGAACTGTCGCGATGACAGTCTTTGGTGATTTAGAAGTTTCAACTTTGAGAGAATTGCCTTTGGGTCGCCAACCAATTACAACGCACGTCGTTGCCTCTATGGAGAAGCCAGCATATTTAGCGCGCGCTTGGCAAAGAATTCGCGA
Source organism: uncultured Actinomycetes bacterium (assembly GCA_903852815.1). Classification (GTDB taxonomy): domain Bacteria; phylum Actinomycetota; class Actinomycetes; order Nanopelagicales; family Nanopelagicaceae; genus Planktophila. Next base: position 8,480 of record CAINRW010000096.1, on the reverse strand, counting down.
AGAGGTAAGTCAGGGACATCAGGCATACATTGTTGCTCCGCGCATTGAGGCAGGTACAGATGAAAATGCAGATATCGATTTTCTTTTTGGAACTCAATCAAGTGACATTGCTTCGGTTGAAGAACTAGCTCCGCGCTTAGCCGGAAGTGAGTTATCCGGACTTCGCGTTGCGATGCTACATGGACGACTAACAAGTGAAGAAAAAGATTCGACTATGAAAGCTTTTTCTGAAGGAGCAATCGATGTATTGGTTTCGACTACCGTAATTGAAGTAGGTGTCGATGTGGCGAATGCAACGATTATGGTGATTATGGATGCAGATCGCTTCGGAGTTTCTCAACTTCACCAACTGCGCGGTCGGGTAGGACGTGGAACTTCTCCAGGACTTTGCTTGCTCGTTACTAATGCCTTAGCGCAAACACCGGCACGCGCCAGACTTGAGGCAGTTGCATCAACGGTTGATGGCTTTGAACTTTCACGAATTGATCTTGAGCAGCGACGCGAGGGCGATGTCTTAGGTGCGCGTCAATCTGGAACCAAATCGCATCTGCGGCTTTTGCAGGTACTTCGTGACGAGGCCCTCATTGAACAAGCTCGAAGTGATGCCGAAGAAGTTGTTAAAGATTCCGCTGATTTGGCAAGTTATCCTTTGCTCAAGAGTGAGCTCAATAAAATGGCACAAGATATGGCCATCGATTATTTGGATAAGGGTTGAAAACGTGAGAATTATTGCCGGAGTAGCTAAGGGTCGAACTCTTGGCACTGTTGCTGGTGCGACTAGACCAACTTCTGATCGGGCCCGCGAAGGATTATTTTCATCGTTGTTATCAGAGTTCGGAGATTTTTTAGGTTTGCATGTCCTAGATCTTTTTGGTGGTTCAGGAGCAATTGCCCTTGAAGCTCTATCTAGAGGTGCATCACTTGTACACATTGTTGAAAAAGATAGCGATGCGCAGAAAACCATTGATAACAATTTTGAGTTAGTGAGCAAAAATAAGCCGGTTGGTAAATTTCATCTCTACGCAATGTCCGCGCAGAGATTTCTTTCAGACCCGCCTAAAGAGAAGTACCACATTGTCTATGTAGACCCTCCTTATGATTTTCCCGATTCAGAAGTAGAGCAATTACTTTTGCAATTAGCTACGGGTCATTTCTTAAAAGATGATGCGCTAGTTGCCGTAGAGCGAACAGCTAAGCGCTCAACTTTTTCTTGGCCTCAAGCATTTACCCCTTTGCGCGATAGAAATTATGGCCAGGCAACCATCTTCTACGGCTCATATACGCCTGAAAATGGATAACTTGGGCATCTATTGCTAGCGTTTGAGTCATGAAGCGCGCGGTTTGCCCGGGATCTTTTGACCCAATCACATATGGTCATTTAGATATCATCAAGCGAGCCAGTGCACATTTTGACCAAGTAGTCGTAGCAGTCTTGGAAAATCGAACTAAATCTTCTCTCTTTAGCGTCGCAGAGCGCATCGAAATGATTCGTGAGACCACTTCAAATCTTTCAAATGTGATCGTTGATTCGTGGTCGGGACTTCTGGTGGATTACTGCAAAAGTAATGATATTCAAGCCATCGTAAAGGGTCTGCGCGCAGTTTCAGATTTTGATTATGAACTTCAAATGGCTCAGGTCAATTTGCAAGGTTCAGGTGTAGAAACGATGTTTATGGCAACGGCCCCTACGCATTCATTTCTATCATCATCGCTAGTGAAAGAACTCGCCCATTATGGGGGAGATGTATCAACGATGGTTCCTCCATCAATTAATGAAGCGCTCAAACTTCGAGTAGCAGGGAAGTAATCACATGGATTCAATCGAGAAATTAACTTCAGCAATTGCGATGGTTGAAGAGGCGCGCGGAGTACCGCTATCTGCCAGTTGCGTGGTTCATCGCGGTGAGATGCTTGAGATTCTTGATGAAGCGCGCGCAGCCTTACCTTCTGACTTTGAAGCAGCTCAAAAAATCTTAGCCTCCAAAGATGCCATCATTGAAGATGGACGAATTAGTGCAGAACAAATGATTGCAATAGCCCGTGATGATGTTGCCCGAATGGTTGAGCAAACTTCAATCGTACAAATGGCACGCGATGAGGCGCGAAAGATTATTGATGATGCTCGCGGTCTTGCTGAACAAGAAAAGCAAGAGGTAGAGGATTACATTGATGGTCGCCTTGCAACGTTAGAAGTTATTCTCAATAAAACTCAAGATGCAGTTGCACGTGGCCGTGAACGTTTAGCTGGGGCAAATGATAAAGATGTACTCTCGCAACTCTCAGATGCAGATTAAATCAGATGCCACGATTACCGCAGGTTTACACCCTTAATACGCATGAACTCGCTCGGCGTGCAGGGGAGATGAAGGAATATCAACTCGATATTGAAGTCCCTGAAAAAGTAGGAGTCGAGTTAATCTCTGTTCCAGTTGGAGAAATCATTGAAGTTGATGCCCGACTTGAATCAGTCACTGAAGGAATTTTGCTAACGGCCGAGATTTTTGCCGTTGCTAAAGGTGAATGCACCAGGTGCCTAGATCCCGTTGAGATTGAACTCGATCGCAAGATTCAAGAGCTCTATTACTACGCCCAAAAAAGCGAGCGCAGTAAGAAAAAGCGCAACGACGATGAGGATGATTTAGATACCGAAGAAGAGTTGATGATGGATGGTGACATCATGGATATGGAGGGGCCAATCCGCGATGCGATCGTTTTGTCCCTTCCCATTAACCCTGTGTGCGGGTCAGAGTGCCAAGGCCTATGTCCAGAGTGCGGGGCGAAATGGGTCGAAGTCGGCCAAGATCACGCTCATGAGACTATCGATGCCAGATGGGCCAGTCTGAGTGGATTAGAGCTGCCCGATCCCGATTTCAAGAATTAGGGTTTTTGAGGGATACTTACGCCCTGCAGCCACTTAAACGAACGTGGCTCATGGATAAGAAGAGGTTCGAACCGTGCCAGTACCAAAGCGAAAAATGTCGCGTTCAAAGACGCGCTCACGTCGAAGCCAGTGGAAGACAACTGCTGCCTCTTTAGCAACTTGCGGACAATGCCAATCTCCAAAACTTCAGCACACAGCATGTCCAACATGCGGTACTTATAACCGTCGCCAAGTTCTAGAGGTTTGATCGTTAGTTCGATGCTTAACGAAGCATTGGGGGTTGAACTTGAACCTTCACTCCTGCAGTTAGCTTTTACTCACCGTTCATTTGCATATGAATCGGCAAGCAAAGAAACTAATGAACGACTTGAATTTCTCGGTGATTCTGTTCTTGGATTAATTGTCACCGAAGAACTGTACAAACGCTATCCCGATTTAGATGAGTCTCGTTTATCTCCACTGCGTTCAGGTGTCGTAAATATGCGGGCGCTCGCAGATATCGCGCGCACTCTTGATTTAGGCCAACATATTCGACTTGGAAAAGGCGAAGAAGTAACTAATGGTCGAGACAAAAACTCTCTACTTGCAGATGCACTCGAAGCTCTCATTGGAGCTATTTATTTGCAATGTGGTTTTGAAAAGTGCACAGAAATTGTTCGTCGACTAATCGCCTCGACCATGGATTCAGCGGTTGCACGCGGTGCTGGTTTAGATGGAAAAACTGCGCTTCAAGAGCTAGCAGCAAGCCTTGGAAAAGGCGCACCAGAATATGTGGTGACCGAAGAAGGTCCAGATCATGATAAAAATTTCACGGCTACTGCAATGGTGGCAGGGGAGGGCTTGGCAATCGGAACCGGAAAAAGCAAGCGCGAAGCCGAACAAGTTGCTGCCCGAATCGCTTACGAAAGCCTTAAAGCTGAGCATGCACCAGAATAATTCTGTAAAAAACACTCTCACGGCGCGATAGGTTTACCGCGTGTATTTGAAGAGCATGACCCTCAAGGGCTTTAAGTCCTTTGCTTCGGCGACCACACTTCGCCTTGAACCGGGTATCACGTGCGTCGTTGGACCAAATGGTTCTGGAAAATCAAACGTTGTCGATGCACTCACATGGGTAATGGGTGAGCAAGGCGCAAAATCTCTTCGCGGCGGAAAAATGGAAGATGTTATTTTCGCTGGAACGAGTGGCCGCGCACCTCTTGGTCGCGCTGAAGTTTCATTGACGATTGATAACACAGATGGTGCGCTTCCAATTGATTACACAGAAGTAACCATTTCACGCATTCTTTTTAGAAACGGACAGTCCGAATATCAAATTAATGGTGAAGCATCTCGCTTACTTGATATTCAAGAATTACTGAGCGATTCAGGTATTGGCCGCGAGATGCACGTCATTGTTGGGCAAGGTCAGCTTGATGCAATTTTGATGGCGACACCTGAAGAGCGACGTGGTTTTATCGAAGAAGCCGCAGGAGTGCTCAAACACCGCAAACGCAAAGAAAAAGCGTTACGCAAACTTGATTCGATGCAAACAAACTTAGCTCGCGTTCAAGATTTAACTGTTGAACTTCGACGCCAGCTTCGTCCACTTGGCAAGCAAGCAGAAGTTGCCAAGAAGGCAGCAACGATTCAGGCTGATCTTCGTGATGCAAAACTACGTTTGCTTGCTGATGATTTTATTTCGATGTCACGCACTCTCGATGCAGAAGTTGCCGATGAGACATCTTTGCGGGAAAGACGCACTCAAGTAGATTCTGAATTAGAGACAGTTCGAGCCAGAGAAGTGGCTTTAGATGCTCAGGCCGCAGTTGAAACTCCATTGCTTGTTCAAGCACAAGAGACGTATTACCAACTTAATTCGCTACGCGAGAAATTTCGTGGAACTCAGAGTTTGGCCCAAGAGCGCTCACGTTTTCTTAATGAAGAAGCTGAAGAGGCGCGATCAGCTGGCCGTGATCCGATTGCGTTAGAAAAAGAGGCGCAGACGCTTCGCAATGAAGAAAGTGAACTGCGAAATAACATTGTGATTGCCCAACAAGTTCTGGCTCAAGCAACATCAGATTTGGCACATGCTGAACAAGAGTTAAAAATCGATGAAGACAAGATTGCTGCAGCGATGCGCGCAATTGCTGATGCGCGTGAAGGAACTGCTCGCCAAGAGGGACACATTAAATCTTTGCAGGCGCGCCTAGAAGCAATAGCTGAAGAAATTGCCCGTTTAACCAAGGCACGCAATGATGCACAAGAGCGTGCAGATCACGCTTCACGCGAATACTCAACATTTGAATTAGAAATCGCTAGCGCTGACTCCGGTGAGCTTGGTTTAGATTCAGTGTTTGAAGTTGCTAAGAGCGCGTTAGAAAGTTCTAAGAGCAAACTTTCAAATCTTGTAGATGCTGAACGCGCTGCGGAGCGAGAAAAGAATGCGGTTGAATCAAAGCTAGAAGCGATGAAAATGACCTCACAAAATCGTGACGGTGCATCAGCTCTCATCCGTGATTCACGCGGCGTACATATTCTGGGCTCACTAGCCTCACTCATTGAAATTGATTCAGGATGGGAATCTGCCGCCGCGGCTGCACTTGGTGCTTTGGCAGATGCTGTCGTTGTTCAAGATTTAGCATCAGCAGTAACTGCCCTGACAACTTTGCGTAGTGAAAATCTAGGACAGGCCGATGTTTTAGTGTATGAACCTGGACAAAGTGGAAACAGTAATATCCCTAGCGGACTAACTGCACTTTCCTCACACATTCGTTCACAAACTATTAGCGATTTACTTTCATCATTACTTGCCTCAACAGTGGTTGCCCAAAATGCCCGAGAAGCCGAAGCAATTCTTAAATCTCACCCTTCAGTAACTGTTGTTACTCGTGATGGTGATGTGGTCTCACGTGGGCGAGCACGCGGTGGTTCAAAATCATCTTCTTCGCTAATCGAGATCAAGGCACTCATCGATGGTCTTGAAATTAAACTAGATGAAGTTACACATACATGCGACCGATTGAAATTTGAAATTGCGACTGCGAATGCTGAAGTTACAGATCGCCAGAATACTTTTGATGCCGCGCTTTCAAAGTTAAATGAATCTGATGCCCGAATCGCATCAATCACCGAACAATTGGCTGTAGCCGGACAAAACATGAAATCGGCACTTGCTGAAGTTGAAAGATTAAATACTTCAATTAATGAAGCAACTGCGGCAAAGAATCGTGATGAAGAAGAGTTGGTTATTGCACAAAACCAACTTCACCAACAAGGCGTTGTTCCTGAACCCGATCACACGGCAACTGAAAATCTACGCAATGCGGTCTCAATTGCACGAACTCGCGAAGTAGAAGCACGCCTTGCAGTAAGAACAACTGAAGAGCGCGTGGATTCGGTAGCTGCTCGCGCAAAAACTTTAGAAGACTCGGCACGAAATGAACGTGAAGCTTCAGAGCGCGCAATCATTCGCCGCGGAGCACGTGCGCGAGCTGCAGTTATTTCGCAGGCAATCGCTGAGTCGGCCTATGAAGTTTTAATCCATATCGAGCGCTCTATCGCGAAAGCTGCCACAGAGCGCGGACGACTTGAAGAATCACGCGCGGCACGAGATGGTGAAATTCTCACAGTCCGAAGCCGCGGCCGTGAACTGAGTGCGCAGTTAGAGTTACTCACCTCAAGTGTGCATAAAGATGAAATTGCACGAGCTGAACAACGTATGCGTTTGCAGGCATTGGAAGATAAAACCATTGAAGAGTTTGGAATCGATACTCTTACATTGGTAAGTGAGTATGGTCCCGATAAAGATGTTCCTACTTTTTTTGAAAATGAAGAAGGCGAAGTCGTTACAACGGAGTTAATTCCTTATCGCCGTGATCAACAAGAAAAGCGCTTGGCATCTGCTGAACGCTCACTCAATCTATTGGGCAAGATCAACCCACTTGCACTTGAAGAGTTTTCTTCCCTTGAAGAACGTTTGAAATTCTTAGCTGAGCAGCTCGAAGATTTAAAAAACACTAAAAAAGATTTATTGGATATCGTTAAAGAAGTTGATGATCGCGTTCAGTCAATCTTCATGGAAGCCTATGAAGAGACCGCTAAACATTTTGAAGATATCTTCGCAAGATTATTTCCAGGTGGCGATGGTCGCTTAATTTTGACCGATCCCGACAATCCATTAACAAGTGGTGTAGATGTAGAAGCCCGCCCTCCAGGAAAACGAATCAAGCGTTTATCTCTACTCTCTGGTGGCGAAAAATCTCTAACAGCAGTAGCAATGTTGGTCGCAATCTTTAAAGCCCGCCCAAGTCCTTTCTATGTGCTCGATGAAGTTGAAGCGGCCCTTGATGATGTAAACCTAGGCCGATTACTTGTAATTCTTGAAGAGCTGCGCGAAAGTTCACAGCTCATCATCATTACTCACCAAAAGCGCACAATGGAGATTGCCGATGCGCTTTATGGTGTGACTATGCGCGGAGATGGTGTGACTGAAGTTATTTCTCAACGTTTGCGCGAATCCGACGCAAGTTAGTCTCGGCTGGCTCTCATGGGTTTATTTACTAAGTTCATAGCCAAGTTAAAAGGCGTTAGTGATTTCTCAACTGCTGACTGGAAAGAACTCGAAGAGGAACTTCTTCTTTCGGATTTAGGTCCGACTCTCACCAAAGATTTTCTCGAACAGGCACGTCACGTGAAAAGCGAGAACGCCCAGGATGCGCTCACAGAAATTCTCTCAGCTAATCTCTCAAAGAAAAATCGATTACCGATACTCGGTAATCCAACAACTGTTGTCATGGTGGTTGGCGTTAATGGAACTGGAAAAACAACTTCAGTTGCCAAGTTGGCCGCCTCATTAAAAAAAGATGGTCATAGTGTCGTTATGGCAGCCGGAGATACTTTTCGTGCAGCCGCGGTCGAACAGTTACAAACTTGGGGAACGCGCCTTGGGGTCCAAGTTGTTTCTGGAAAAGCTAATGGAGATCCAGCGTCAGTGGCATTTGATGCTGCGCGTATAGCCCAAGAATTGGCAGCGGAATTTCTAATCATCGATACGGCAGGGCGACTGCATAATAAAAATGATTTAATGGCTGAATTGGAAAAAGTTAAGCGCGTGGTCGAAAAAGTATTTCCAATCAATGAAGTTCTTTTGGTCATTGATGCGACAACTGGTCAGAACGGTTTACAGCAAGCCAAGATTTTTACCGAAGCGGTGCAAGTGACTGGCGTGATTCTGTCGAAAACTGATGGAAGTGCACGAGGGGGAGTAGCTCTGGCTATTGAAAAAGAGCTTGATATCCCAATTAAATGGCTGGGCTCTGGCGAGGCCGAAGCAGATTTTTCCGCCTTTGATCAGGAAAATTTTATTCAAGGCCTGCTCGCGTAACCTAGATGTAACACGAAAGGTGATTTTGTCACCTTTGCGAAATAGTTCGCACCATCATCTGTAACCCACATCATGGAGGGTACGGTCATCTCAAAGGCGAGACTTTTATTTAACCAATCTCGAAAGCAGATGAAAATATGACAGATATCGTGTTGAACTCAGGTGATACCGCCTGGATGTTAGCAAGCACCGCTCTCGTTCTTCTTATGACACCTGGCCTTGCCTTTTTCTATG
>CAINRW010000095.1 GCA_903852815.1 uncultured Actinomycetes bacterium | reverse complement strand
TACAAAGGTTGGTGCCTTCATCGTTACAATTTTGCGCTTTGGATAAGAAGTCTTAAGCAGCTGCGCGATTTCGATAAAAGAAACTAATCGCGAACTTGCAATAAATCTTTCCCCTTTGCTTGTAGCAACGCTTAGTGCCTTCACGTGCATCTCTGCTACATCTTGAACATCCACGATTGAGAAATATAAATCTGGGACCATCGGATCTTTTGCCTTCAATATTCTTTCGATGACTGAAACTGAAGATCCGAAATTACTATCCAGCGGTGCACCAAGAACTAGCACGGGATTAATAACTGTTAATTCAATCTCTGGAGCATCTGAGTTGATGTAATCCCAAGCAGCTTTTTCTGCCAGAGTCTTTGATTTTGTATAAGCCATACGCCCAATAGGGTGCGTCACGTCTGTCCAAATTGTTTCATCAAACTCTGTCTTGCCTACTGGTAAGTCATTGCCATAAATGGCGGCGATTGACGATGTTAAAACAACGCACTTGACCCCAGATTTGTGGGCAGCTTTAAGGGCACGTAACGTGCCTTCCACTGCAGGTTTAATAAGTTCATTTTCATCTTTTGGCGAAGCAAGTGGAAAGGGTGAGGCAGTATGCATCAGTACATCAATTCCCTTGAGAGCTTCATCCCAACCACCATCTTTTTCAAGATCTAGTTCTACAAAGCTCAGCTTTGATGCAATATCAATTGAACTATCCAGGTGTTGTTGAACCGCTGTTCGGACTTCATCGCCTTTAGCCAGGGATCTAACGGAGGCCCGCACCGTATAACCATCCTTGAGAAGTCTCAAAGCAATATGTTTTCCTATGTAGCCACTTGCACCTGTCAGAAGTACTGTTGTCATGTCTCAAATCTTTCCATGCTTTTACAGTTGGCGCACTTCTCCCGAAGACCCCCTGGCAGTTATGATTTATTCATGGAACGGCTTAAAGACCATGTTTGACCATGAGGCGGAAGCAAAGCAACGTTGGGGCGAGACTGCAGAATATGCAGAGTCAACTTCCCGAACTTCTAAATACTCAACATCCGACTTTCAGGCGGCAAAAGTAGATCAAGAAGCGGCGACAGAGTTATTTGTTTATGCATTTGGTAATAGCCTCCCTATTAATTCAGCGAAAGCCCAAGAAACTGTGGCTGCACATCGAGCCGCAATTACAAAATGGTTTTATAACTGTTCGGTTGAAATGCAGAAACAGTTAGCGCTCATGTACATCCAAGATTCACGATTCAAAGAATATTATGATGGGCGCGTTAGAGGTCTAGCCCAATATGTGCACGATGCAATCCAGGCGCAGTAATGTAATTTTTTTTTACAAAGCCCTAGCCCAAAGTAGATTGTAATTTAGTAAGAATTTCAGGTTCCAGGTACTTAAACCAAAGCTCATAACCAGCATTATTCAAGTGAAGTCCAAAAGTTTCAGGGTCTTCGCAATACTTAAGCTCGATAATGTTTTGACTCGCATTTTTCAAGAGAGAGAAGCAGTCGAAATAGTTAATTCCTAACTCTTCTAACACAGGTTTTATTGAGGAGTTAACTGAAACCATATTTTCTGAAAATTCATCACTTCGTGGTGACAGCGAATTCCAAATGATTGGAACTCCGGGCAAAGATTCTCTGAGCGATTTCGCTTTTTCTAAGATATTTTTAATTACCTCATCCTCGGGAAGTCTGTACTTACCAAAGTCGTTTGTACCAATCATCACGATAAGAATCTCCGGTTGTGAAGCGACAATTCCATCAATTAAATTTGCTAGATCACTTGTGGTATGCCCGGGAAAAGCAAAATTTGTAACATAGTGATCTGGCAACCAGTACTGCCATGGACCGCCATGAATAATGCTGTCTCCAGCAAAAACTATTCTTCTCTTCATTTATTGCCTCTCTTCATCCAAAAATCGAGCGCTTCGGGCACATAACGTGCCCAAGTAGCGTTTGAATGCGCTCCTCGATTCAATACCCGTGTCTGGAAATCAACTTTCTTTCTAAATCCCCTGCTCTCAATTAATTTATCGGCAAGGTCTTGAGATTCTTCATAGAGAGCATCTAGCCCCTTAGTTCCACGACTCATCCATAATTTATGTTTTCCTGGTTCTGGAAAATCCCTCATCATTTTTTCAGCAAGCGGATTACCACCAATTACCCAGTGAGGGGAAAAACTCAATGACGTGTGGAAATGGTCAGGCTTGCGAATAACGGCATAGATTGCAGCTAGACCGCCCATGCTTGCGCCAAGAATTGCAGTTTTATTTGGTTCGGGCGAAAATCCAATTTGCTGTGAAATTTTTGGCACTATCTCATCTGTGATTTGATCGATGAGTGAATTTGCAGTTAGAGATGTTAAGAAACTCTCAATTTTCTCTGTATATAAACCGTAACTTGGAGATGCCCAATCTTCCTTAGTGCTCATATATTGAGCTGGGACATACTCCTTCAGCCGCCCAAGATTATCTTCGGAATAAGGTGTGTGATAAATACAAATAACCGTTGGTGGAATTATCGAATTTTTCTCTGCCATTCGAACGGCAGATTGGGCTAACTCCCACGTAGCTCTCTGGTGTGGATTTATTCCAATATTTCGTTTGTCTAGAACATTTTGACCATCATGAGCGATGAGAAGGTGTCCTCCGGGTTTTTGTGGAGCCCAGTAATCCACTGTCCGATTACCAAATCGAATTTTTCTAACAACTCCGCTTAAACCGCGAACTTGAAACTCTTCTACGTCGAACATCTACTTCATCATCCTTTCGTTGATCCGCTCACCAGACCAGAAACTAAATGTTTTTGTAAGAATATGAACAAGGCCATAACAGGAATTGTTGCTATGAGAGCTCCTGCCGTGAAAGGCCCCCAATTTTTCCCATATTGACCATAAATGAACTGTTGTAAACCAACTGCAACTGTCATGTTTTTACTATCGAGTCCCAAAATGACCGATGTAATTAAATATTCATTCAATATCCCAATAAGAGACAAAAGGAAAGTGACCACAAAAACCGGAGTAGCGAGCGGGATAATAATTTTGAGAAAAATCTCGAAGTGCCCCGCGCCATCTATTTTTGCCGCTTCATCAATTTCAGTTGGAAGTGTGTCGAAGAAACTCTTTAGCATCCAAGTATTTACTCCGAGAGCTGCGCCACCGAAGATAAGGATGAGTGGTAATTGATGTCCTAGACCGAGAAATGCAAAAGACTTTCCAAAAGTATTAATAATCAGAAAAAGAGTTGTGGCCGCTAGAAGTTGCGGAAACATTTGGACTATGAGGATAGTGGTAAGTGTGAAGCGACGACCTTTGAATCTATGTCGACTCAACGAATAGGCGGCCAACGCGCCAATAACTACTTGCATAGCTGCCGCCGAAAATGCAACCACCAAAGAGTTTCTTCCCCAAGTTAGATACGGCTTACCCGTGCTAGAGAAGAGTTGTTGAAAATTATCTAGGCCGCGATGTAGCGGAATTAGTTGCTGTGTACTTATTTGGCCCGTAACATCGAAAGCTGCCGAAATCATCCAAACTAGTGGGAAGAGTGAAAATGCTCCGACAGCTAAGCCAACCAGGTGGCGCCAAAGAATTTTCTTAAACCAAAATTTTGCTGCCTTATTGTTTAATCGCATAACTTTAATCATTTAGTTAATCCCTTCCATGGTTTTCATTTTTCGCAAACCATAAATTGAGATTGCACCAACTAAAATAAAGTTTAAAATTGACAACGCACTTGCAAGGCCATAGTTATTGCCCTCTTGTGAGTTAAAGGCAAGTTTATATGTATATGAAATTAGAATATCTGTCGCTCCAGCATTTCCATTGGAGTTTGAAAATGTTGGCCCACCACCGGTTAAAAGATAGATTGCACCGAAATTATTAAGTGCCATAGCCACAGAAGCGACGAGTAAGGGTGAAACCGTACGGACAACCAATGGAAGTTTAATGAGTCTGAAAGATTTAAGATTAGAAGCACCGTCAATTTCGGCCGCTTCAATAATATCTGCAGGTATCGCTTGTATCGCACCTGTTGTAATCAAAAACATGTAAGGAAATGTCGACCATAATTCCACGATGAGAACCGCAACTCTTGCCCACAGAGGATGCGTTAACCAAGGTGTGGAAATATGAAACATTCGATCAATAACGCCTGTTTCAGTCGTAAATAATCCAGACCAAACAAGCACTGAAAGAACACTCGGTATAGCCATTGGAATAATGAATAGGGTTCTATAGATTTTCTTAGATCGAAGTTGTGGAAAATTAAAGATCAGGGCAAGGGTAAGCCCCATTAAGAAACTTACGAGCACAAGTAGAAACGCATTTGTGAATGTCCAAACAACTACTGCTAGCAATGGTCTACGAATTTCTTTATCGGAAATAATGGACGTAAAGTTTCTCCAACCAACATTTACTTTCCAACCTGGGTAGAGAATTTCACCTGAGGTGCTCACCATTTGGCCATTATCATTTGGTACATAGGTTTCACCGGATTGAATATTTGTTAACTCATCCGTTTGGGCATTTAGAGTAAAAGTCGGTTGCGATGCTTCAAGGGTCTGGAAATCTAGGGGTTCGAGAGTCACCCCCGAATCAAGATCTATTTTAATATTTTGAAGGGCATCAGCGTAGTTAGCGCTTTGTTCTGAATTTATTAATTCGAATCCAGCTAATCTGGAAATACTCCCTACTACGTCAATTTTCTTAACGTAGTTGGAATTTCCAATCCAAGTTACGCCCTTTGGATATTGAAAAGCAATAGAAATTTCGCCAGTGTCACTTTCCTTGAATGTTTGATACGTAATCGGCTCGGAAGTGTCTACCGGAACTTTCGAGTCTTGAATAATCGCTGCTATCGCTTGCTCTTTTGAAAGTTGATGACCATTTGAGTCATTCGTGAAAGCCACTAAACCCGAATAGAAAGCCGGGTAGATTTGAAAAAGGCTGAGCAAAAGTACTCCAGGAAGCAAGTATTTCCCCGGAGTTTTCTTGCTAATTGTGTACGTAAAAAATACCAAGCCAGATGAAAGATAAAAGAATATTGCTAGGAACCACGCATCATTATTGAAAAATTTAGTCGCTATAAGCATGAAGATAAAAACGATTGAGAAAGTTACGATAAAACTGGAATTTCTCGATATCTTCTTCATGAAATCAAATCACTTCTTTCGTCAAGGAATTGTACGTCTGAATGAAAATGCTAAAGGGAATCCTGGCGGAATATTTCCCTCGATCGCCAGGATCCCCTTATTAGCAGATTTAGCTGTTACCTAAGGAGTTGTTCAAATCTTTTGCAGCAGTTTGCATAGCTGCACCAAATTTGGACTTCCCGCTTGCCCAATCTGCAAAAGCGTTATTCCAATACGTCCAAACTTTGCCCATTTCGGCAACATTTGGCATTGGGATACAGACTGCACCGTACGCCCCGAACTTAGCAACAACACTGTCTTTATCGATCGCTGCTGCCGCTTCAAGATTGGCTGGGTACGTGTTATTTGCAGAGCTGATTGCCTTACTGAAAGCACTCGTTTGTACAACCTCTGTTAGATATTGCTTTGCAAGAAACTTCTTAGTTGAAAAACGATTCAAGTAGACAGCGGTAACACCACTGAATGCACGAGCGGTTCCACCATTGATTGAAGGAATTCCAGAAATCTGATATTTGATTCCTGCTTTGTCTAATCCATCAATAGACCAAGGTCCAACAACTGCGTAAGGAGCCTTGCCGTTAGAGAATGCTGAGCCATCATAAGTATTTGATTTATCAAAGAGCTTCTCGTTGAGCCATTTATCCATTAATGCTGAATTCTTAGCTAGAGTCTTTGAATACAAGCCAACTTGCTTGGTATTTGTGTAGGCACCATTTTTATTTGAGAATACATACCCACCAACAGAATCGAAGAATGGTTGTAGGAAATATCCATCAAGGTGAGTCACAATTCCGACAGTTGCTTTGTTTGAAGCAATTAATGAAGTAGCAGTAGTTTCAAGTTCTTTCCAGCTCTTTGGAGCACCTGAAGGCACCAAAGCAAGATTTGTAGCTAGAGCAATATTGCTCACAGAAATAGGCACACCATATTGCTGATAGTTGAAAGTGATTCCCGAAAGAACTGCAGAAGGATATGCACTTTTATTAATGGTTGAACTCAATGAAGTGATCGCACGCCCGGCCCACATGTCCCGGCCGGAATATGGTAACATTGGTCAATGCCGAAATAGGAGC
>CAINRW010000094.1 GCA_903852815.1 uncultured Actinomycetes bacterium | reverse complement strand
TGAGTGTGCCTGTCATTTCTTTCCTTCTTTCCTAGTTGTTTTCTTAGTGCTCGTCGGCAAGGGCGCCGGCGATATAAAGAGCTGCGAGCAGAGTAAAGATGTACGCCTGCAGGCATTGGACCATGAATTCAAAGAAGGTCAACACAATGCCGATACCGAAGGCAAATGGGCTAATCAACTTCAAACCAATAACACCTTGTAGTAGATGATCTCCACCCAAGATAAAGACGAGCAATAGCAAGTGGCCCGCAAACATATTTGCAAAAAGACGAAGTGAAAGAGTTAGCGGACGCACTAAAAAGAAAGTCAGGATTTCAAGCGGTGTAATCAAAATATATGCAGCCTTTGGAACTCCAGGCATAAACATGATGTCTTTGAAATACTTAACTGCGCCTTGCTTGCGCACACCTACATAGTGAAAAACTAAATAAACAGAGAGCGCCAAAATGTAAGGAAAAGAAACTCTAGACATAGATGGAAATTGCAAAAGCGGAATGATTCCAAATAAGTTATTTACTAAAATAAAAGTGAAGAGTGTGAAGAGATACGGGACGAAGCGAAGGAAATCATGTCCAATTACATCTTTAGCTAAATCATTTCGTACGAATGTATAAATGGATTCGCCAGCAAATTGAAGTTTTGAAGGAATGACTGCTGCTTTGCGAGATGAAATGATGAAGAAAACTGAAATTACAATAACTGACAAGAACACCAGTGCGATTGGCTTTGTCGTATAAATATTGTTACCAAAAATTGGTGGGAGTTCGAAGTCGTTGCTACTAGGTGGGACGAATCCGCCACCTTCTGCGCCTGAACGCAATAAAACGCGCACGCTTAACTCCTCTTAGGATCGTTTACTTCGGGGTACTACGGGGAAGGTAAGACAGGGGCAACCTTATGCGACGGCGCCCTTAGTTGAGAAATCGAAAATCACCATAAAAAGGTGGCGATGCTCACTGGCGACCAAAGCGCAGCCATACGAGATAAATCGCGCCGCTGATGCCCACCAAAAGGCCGACTAAGGTCAAATATG
Organism: uncultured Actinomycetes bacterium; assembly: GCA_903852815.1. GTDB lineage: Bacteria > Actinomycetota > Actinomycetes > Nanopelagicales > Nanopelagicaceae > Planktophila. The sequence goes on along the minus strand of CAINRW010000094.1, from coordinate 21,724 downwards.
TGGTGCCAAGCCATTTATCGAGGCCATATCCAACGCCACCCCAAAAAAGCAGGCCGGAAAGGAGGTATCCAAAGATGGACCACATTGCATTTTCTTCGCGGTTAGCCACGATTTACTCCTTTAACACCTAGGCCGATTGCTCTTACTTGGGCAGGGGTAAATGTAGGCGTAATTTCATGAAACTGGCAATCTCGCCCCAAAGCCAAGCGATTGTGAGCGCCACAGCGGTAATTCCAAAGGTTGTTCGGTCAACTGTCGACCGGTCAGTAAAGCGGGCAATGGCCCACAGTAAGAGCCCTAAAGCAAACAACTTGGCAAAGTATGAAAATAGCGCCATTGCCATCGTTGATATTGGATCTAAATTGCGCGTCAACCTGGACACCGCGATGTGAATAACAAAAAAGATGATGACAACAAATTGCGCAAGCACTGCACCTAATAATCCTGAAACCCCTCTAAGCAGGGTTGAAAAAAGAATTGCAAAACCGCTGGTGAGAAAAGTGGGAATAAAAGCTCCGCGAAGTAATTTACTTTCGTTACTACTCATACAACTACCTTCTTACCGATTTTTGTTACTAAAACTGTAACCGTTACTAAAACCAGCGCAGTAAGTGCACCAATCCACAACGGTGCAAAAGCTAAAACGGTCACTGGAAATGCGATAGTTGCGGTCCATAGATAGAGAATGAATGCAGATTTAATTTGAGTATTTCCCGCACTCAGTAGACGGTGATGCAGATGTTGGTTATCCGGAGCAAAGGGAGACTTACCAGCTTTTAATCTGCGGGCAACTGCTAACAGTAAATCAGCTAATGGAATTGCTAAGACCGCAAATGGAAGTAGAAGCGGCAGCAATGTAGGACCAGTTGATTCTGCAGAGATTGCATTGGGATCAACTTGCCCAGTTAATGTGATTGCAGCTGATGCAAGTAATAGACCAAGCAACATCGAACCACTATCCCCCATGAAAATCCGTGCAGGGTGAACATTATGTGGGAGGAAACCAATACACACTCCAACCATTACCGCTGTTGTAAGTGATGGTGCACCAGCTCGACTAAAACCAAAGTCAACGGCAAGTAGATAAGCAAAGGCAAAAAACGCGATTCCTGCAATTGCCACAATCCCAGAGGCAAGTCCATCCATGCCATCAATAAAGTTCACTGCATTAATAATCACTACAACAATTAAGACAGTAAACAACTGTCCAATACTTGGTGGAAGAGTTGTCACACCATTGATAGGGAGCCAAAGAATCTGTACTCCATACACAAGTAAAATTCCTGCAGCAAAAACTTGGCCCGCTAATTTTGTAAGTGCATCTAATTGGAAACGGTCGTCGGCTATTCCAAGAATAACTATGGCGGTAGCTGCCAAGAAAATTCCCTCAACATCATGACCAAAAGATGCACCGACTAAAGGTAAGTTCTTAACAATCAAGAAAGTAATGGCCATGGCGAGCCACATTGCTAATCCACCCCAACGTGCAGTTGGCGTTGTATGAATATCCCGACCTCTAATTTGGGCAACTGCACCAAAACGAATCGCCTGGGTGCGAACTAGTGGAGTAATCAGGTAACACAATGCTGCTGAAATAAAAAGTGTTACTAGATACTCACGCATATTAAATTCTTATGCCTGATAAATTGGAAAGCGTGAAGTAAGAGCATGGACATCACTCTTGATCGAGGCATGAACTGAAGCATCATCTGTTTTAATTGCACGAGAAATTAACTGTGCAATCTGCTTCATTTCTTCAACGCCCATACCTTGAGTAGTAGTCGCAGGAGTTCCCACTCGAATTCCACTTGTTATTCCAGGTTTTTCAGGATCGTTAGGAATTGAGTTTTTATTCATGACAATTCCAGCTGCGCCGCATCGCTCGTCAGCGACTTTTCCGGTGACACCCGTGCTTCGAATATCCATCAAAGCTAAATGAGTTTGCGTTCCACCTGAAACTGCGCGCATTCCTTCAGCTTCTAGGGCTTTAGCTAATGTTTGGGCATTTACGATTACATCCTTGGCATATTTTTGATAAGCCGGTGTTGCACATTCAGCTAACGCAACTGCCTTTCCGGCAACTGTTGACATGATTGGACCACCCTGCATTCCAGGAAATACTGCTTTATCTACAGCTGCAGCATGTTCGGCTTTAGCCAAAATCATTCCGCCTCGTGGACCACGTAAGACTTTGTGCGTCGTAAATGAGACAACATCTGCATAAGGAACTGGAGATGGGATTGCTTTACCTGCAACTAGACCGATGAAGTGCGCCGCATCAACCCACATAATGGCACCAACTTCATCACAAATGGCACGTATTTTTTCAAAGTCGATTAATGATGGATATGCGGTGGCACCGGAGCAAATCATCTTAGGTTTAGTTGCAATGGCTTTATCTCGAAGTTCGTCATAATCAATTAGTTCGTTGTCGCTTCGAACTCCGTAAGATTCAATGTTGAACCATTTTCCAGAAAAATTCACTGCAGACCCATGGGTTAGGTGACCACCGTGTGGAAGTGACATTGCCATCACGGTATCTCCTGGCTTTGTGAAAGCTTGATACACGGCGATATTTGCGCTGGCTCCTGAGTGCGGCTGAACGTTTGCATGATCTGCACCAAATAATTCTTTCGCGCGTTCGATAGCAAGATTTTCTACTTTGTCTACTTCTTCGCAGCCGCCGTAATAGCGTTTGCCGGGATAACCCTCTGCATATTTATTTGAAAGCGTTGAACCAATTGCCGCAAGCACGGCACGTGAAGTGAAATTCTCTGATGCAATTAATTGCAGATTTTTTTGTTGTCGTGCGAGTTCAGAGAGTAGAACTGCAGCAACTTCTGGATCTTGATTGCTGAGGGCTTGAAAATCGGGACCGTAGTAAGTAGACATATGCCTACCTTATCGCTGGGAGCCTAAATACGCGCTGCAGCAGGAACTATTGCTTGGATTTCCTCAAGCGAAATCGCGCCTTCGCGTACGACCCGCACTCCACTTTCATCGGCTTCGATGATTGTTGAAGCTGGGCCATTGCGAAGTTTGCCGCTATTAAATTGAAAGGCTAAATCAGAATCTAAAGCAAAAATATCGCTGAGTTCTTTGGCTACTGGCATACCAATTCGTGACCCACTGGCAATTGCCAGTGGTCCGGTTTTCGCGAGTAGCGCTTTAGCAAATTTTGATTTTGGAACGCGAATACTAAATCGGTCAAGCTGGTTGTTATCTCCTAAGTCCCAACTTAAACCCAACTGCGGGCGAAGATTCATTGAGAGCAACCCTGGCCAAAATTTCTTCATTAATGCAGCGACATCATCAGTAACTTCACGGGCAACACCTTGAGCGGTTTTTGAATTTCCGACGGCAACTTGTGACGACGTAAATAACTGATCACCTCGCAACACGTGCATTGCACGTACGGCATCATGACTGAAAGCATCGCAGGCAAATGCATAACTGTGCTCAAGCGGAATTACGATTATGTATCCATCGGATATCGCTTTTAGAGCTTTATTGACATGACGGGTGAGGTCGCCTTTTTTTAGATCAACTACTTTTCCCATGTTTACTTCCTAACCGCGCTAGTCCAGCGTGGACGACCAACTAGGTCATCATGCACTGCAATATCTTCAAAATCTACGGCCAACTCGCCCGCAATTGCAATCGCTTGTTCTTCAGTATGTTCAATGACAAGGACTCCCGAAGTTTTCAATAATCTAGCTGCAGCCCGTATAAATACTCGAGGAAGTTCCATTCCTGTTGGGCCTCCAAATAATGCAATGTGAGGTTCGAAAGCTGCAACATCACGGGGAAGAATTTGTTCATCTGGGATATATGGAGGATTTGCAATCACAACGTCACATTTAACGCCAGGCAATACATCTGCAACATCACCTTCAACAACGCGAACATTTTCGGCAAAGAGTGAAACATTTTTCTTAAGCCAAACAATTGCATCTGGTGATTTTTCGACGGCGATAACGCGAGATGTTGGTGCTTCGGTCGCGATTGCAAGTGATAACGCCCCTGAGCCGGCACCAAGATCAATCACACTTACGGGCGCAGGTAAGTTGGATATGTGTTGCAGCACGGCTTCAACTAGGAGTTCTGATTCTGGTCTTGGAACCAGCACACCCGGTCCCACTTGAATTTCAAGATATCTAAATGGCGCGGTACCAGTTAAGTATTGAAGCGGTTCATGACTGATTCGCCGATCAAGTAAGTTAAAGAATTCGCTTTCAAGAATTTGTTGATCTTCAATAGTTGCCAAAGTTGATTCCACTAAGACAGGGTTATGTAAATCCATTCGTGAAATTCCAAGTACGTGTGCCAGCAAATGTTCGGCATCGCTTTCAATAATTCCTGATTCAGCTAGTTGCCTCTTGGCATCGCGAATTAGGGACTTAATATCCATCATTACTAACTTGTACTGGCCAAACGTGCAGCCTTATCGGCATCTAAAAGCGCTTGAATCATGTCGTCGAGTTCGCCATTCATAACTGAATCAAGATTATTTGCTTTGTAGTTGACGCGATGGTCACTAATACGGTTTTCGGGATAGTTATACGTACGAATTCGTTCTGAGCGATCGACGGTACGAACTTGGCTTTTACGTTCGGCCGAGGCAGCGGCTTCAGCTTTTTCTTGGGCATCTGCAAGTAAACGGGCGCGTAAAATTCGAAGCGCTGACTCTTTGTTTTGAAGTTGGCTTTTTTCATTTTGGCACGAAACAACAATTCCTGTTGGTACGTGCGTCAAACGAACAGCAGAGTCAGTTGTGTTAACTGATTGACCACCCGGGCCAGAGGAACGGTAAACATCTACTCGAACATCGTTCATGTTTAATTCAACATCTACTTCTTCAGCTTCAGGCAAAATTAAAACGCCAGCGGCTGAAGTATGAATTCGTCCCTGGCTTTCAGTTTCAGGTACACGTTGAACTCGGTGCACTCCTCCTTCAAATTTTAGGCGCGCATAAGGCGATTCACCTGGCGCAGCGACTCCCTTAGATTTAACTGCAACTGAAATATCTTTGTAGCCACCCATTTCACTTTCAGTGGCATCGATGATTTCAACTTTCCAATTATGTTTTTCTGCGTAGCGCATATACATACGCAAAAGATCGCCAGCAAAAATCGCAGATTCGTCGCCACCCGCACCAGCTTTAACTTCTAGAATTACGTCACGATCATCGTTGGGATCACGCGGTAGTAATAACTCTTCAAGTTTTTCTGCAGCAAGATCGCACGTCACTTCTAGTGCAGGAATTTCAGCAGCAAAATCAGCGTCAACTGAAGCTAATTCGCGTGCTGCATTTAAATCATCTTCGGCAGATTTCCACGCTTTAAAGCCAGCAACCACCGGACCTAACTGAGCATATCTGCGGCCCAATTTGCGGGCATTGGCTTGATCTTCATGAATGGAGGGATCAGCCATCTTTGCTTCTAGTTCGGCATACTCCCGAACCATTTCGTGTGCGGATGCAAAACGATCACTTGTCATTGACTTCTCCTCTCATCGTTAAAAAAATTATTAGAAAATAAAAAAACCGCGACCGCAACCATTGAGGTTGCGATGCGGTTCTTTTTGAAAGCTACTTAGCTGTTTTCTTACCGAAACGCTCTTCGAACTTAGCAACGCGTCCACCAGTATCCAAAATGCGCTGCTTGCCTGTATAGAACGGGTGACAGACTGAACAAACTTCAACATAAATTGATCCGCTCGCAACAGTTGAGCGAGTGAGAAACTTTTCACCGCAACCGCAAGTTACTTGGGTCTCTTTGTACTCTGGGTGAATCTCTGGCTTCATGGTTTTTCCTTTTTTCGTGTTTGGGTCTCGCCGGGCGAGTGAACCAAACGGGTCGGTTAACAGGTTCATAGGGTACTTCAGGGGCTTGATAAGGCGAAATTGAGGCGTTCAAAAGCCTCGATATCGACCTTAGGCTGCTTCTGGGGTTAAATACGCAGGTGAACAAAGCCACGCACCCAACGAAGTCAAAATTGATCGAGACTGCAATGTCTTTCATCAAGAAAATACCTCACGATGAGATTTCGGTGGACATGATTCTCAAAGAGTCGAATATTTCAAAGGGTTCGATGTATCACCATTTTGTGGATCTAAGTGACCTTCTCGATACAGCCATGATTGAACAATATGCAAAGCTAGTCGATGCAACCATAAGCATGATGTCCGAAGTTTTGACTTCAGCTAAATCAAATCAAGAGATTTATGATGGTCTCGTACGAGTTACAGAATTAACTCAATCGCCGACAATTAATTTCGTGCGAATGCAGCGTGTTCAAGCGATTGCTAAATCGCATGGCAATGAAAAAATGGCGCGAATGATTCAAATTGAGCAACAGCGATTAACTGCTGCGCTTTCAGATTTGATCATCGATTGCCAAGACAAAGGTTTCGTAAACTCGGAGATAGATCCAAAAGCTCTTTCAGTCTTTATTCAGGCCTATACCATCGGAAAAGTAATCGATGACATCAGTGGTGACCCAACTGATCAGCAAGGTTGGAACTCCCTAATTAATTTAATAACTAAGAAAGTTGTAACACTTAACTAATTTTATTTTGAGTCGTCAGGACCTGAAGTAGTTTTCTGAATTTGCATCAAGAACTCAACGTTTGACTTAGTGCCCTTCATTTTTTCAAGAAGAAGTTCCAAAGCTGCCTGTGGTTCTAGTGCGTGTAAAACGCGACGCAACTTCCAAACAATGTTTAGTTCTTCAGAGCCCATAAGAATCTCTTCTTTACGTGTTCCAGAAGCAACCACATTGACCGCTGGAAAAATGCGCTTATCGGCCATTTTGCGATCAAGGATTAACTCCATGTTTCCAGTTCCCTTGAACTCCTCGAAAATAACTTCATCCATACGAGAACCTGTATCAACGAGCGCAGTCGCAAGGATGGTAAGTGATCCGCCATCTTCAATGTTACGAGCGGCACCAAAGAACTTCTTAGGTGGATATAGGGCAGCTGAGTCCACACCACCAGAAAGAATTCTTCCTGAAGCAGGAGCAGCAATGTTATAGGCACGACCTAGACGAGTAATTGAGTCAAGAAGTACAACAACATCGTGCCCAAGTTCTACTAAACGCTTTGCTCGTTCAATTGCTAATTCAGCAATTGTTGTGTGGTCATCAGCAGGTCGATCAAAAGTCGAAGCAATTACTTCACCTTTAACTGAACGCTGCATATCTGTAACTTCTTCTGGGCGCTCATCAACTAGCACAACCATCAAGTGACACTCTGGGTTATTTGTAGTGATTGCATTTGCGATTGATTGCAAAACCATTGTCTTACCTGCTTTAGGTGGAGACACGATAAGACCGCGCTGACCTTTACCAATTGGTGCAATTAAATCAATTACACGTGTTGTCAAAATATTTGGTTCGGTTTCTAAACGTAAACGCTCTTGTGGATACAGCGGTGTGAGCTTTCCAAATTCAACGCGATTGCGCGCCTCTTCTGGTGAAAATCCATTGACTGTCTCCAAAGTTATTAGCGCGTTGAATTTTTCTTTGCGCTCACCTTCGCGTGGTTGGCGAACTTGACCAGTTACAACATCGCCTTTGCGCAAACCATTGCGTCGTACTTGTTGAAGCGAGACATAAACATCGTTTGGACCTGGCAAGTATCCGCCAGTACGAATAAATGCATAGCTTTCTAGAATGTCTAGCAATCCACCAACAGGGACAAGAACGTCATCTTCGCTTATAACTGGTTCGCGTTCTTCACGTGGTGCGCGATCACGATTGCGATCACGATTGCGATCACGGCCACGACTGTGACGGTCATTTCGATCGAAACGAGAACCTCGATCATTGCCATTGCGATCATTGCTGCTAGGTGATGAATCATCGGAATCATCATCAGCGTCATCGATATTTTGAGAATTGCTTGAAGGTTTAGCTTCTTTCTTGCTCTTATTACGGGCTTCGCGGCGTGCTTCACGTTCGGCCTTTGCAGCTTCGCGGTTCTTCGCCTGTAAATCAGCGATTGCCTCAACGAGTGCATCCTTCTTCATCTTTGCTGCGCCTTCTACGCCAAGTTGTGTAGCAACTGTCTTTAACTTGGGAAGGGTCATTGCAGAAAGCTCTGGGCTACTTGAACGTACTGGCTCAATCTCTTTTTTCATGTGTTTCTTTTCTATTTTGGCTGCTTGATAACTAAGACCTAAACAACCGTGGATGTTTTTGATTTATCTGATGTGTTGCTGGGCATAAACAAGGCCCGTTCAGATAGCGAAAGGTTAGCACCAGGCTAAGCCGAAAAGCAAAATTAACTGGTTTTAAGCCGAGATTATGGTGGCGCCAGAAAGATCTATGCCTAGTTCTGTCGTCGTAAATTCTTCGCCAGCGATGCTTTGCAAATCTTCAAACTTAGTATTCCCTGCTATCTGTAAAGCTAGAACGGTAGGTCCTGCTCCGGAAATAAATGCGGCAATCCCACGTTCACGTAACTGTGTAAGCAACGCAAATGATTGCGGCATTGCCGCCTGTCGATAGAACTGGTGAAGATAATCTGCAGTTGCATTTAATAAAAGATCTGGGCGTTGTTGAAGTGCATATACAAGTAGCGCTGAGTTTGTGGAGTTCTTTACCGCATCACTATGTGAAATTGAATCGGGTAACATTTTTCGAGCTTTCGAAGTTGCTACTGGTGTTGCAGGGATAAAAGCAGTCGCAGTAATTCTTGTGTCCACTTGTATGTTTACTGAGTGAGCTTTCTTCTTCACTTCTATTAAATCTTGCCAAGCGATATTTGCATTTCCATAAATTGCCGCTGCAACATTATCTGGATGGCCTTCCATCTCAGTTGCAAGATTGAGCATGTCTTCGTCAGTCATGCGTTCACTTCCGCCTAAAACTAATCCGCGGGAAAGTAATAAGCCACCGACAATTGCACTTGCCGAAGATCCAAGACCACGGCCATGCGGAATTACATTGAGCGCTCGAAGCGCGATGCCACGTGGTTTGCCTCCTAAGAAATCAAAGCCTTTATACATGGCTTTAATTACTAAGTTTTTTTCATTTCTTGGAACCTCTAGAGCGCCTTCACCAGCAACATCAATATCAAATCCAGGTTCATCTTGAATTTGGGCCACATAACGGTCATACATGGTCAACGCTAATCCCAAAGAATCAAAGCCTGGTCCAAGATTAGCGCTGGTTGCTGGAACTTGAACGTGAATTGGTTGTGCTCTAAATGTGGGTTTCATAAATAACTCTTACAAAAGACCAAGAGCTTTAGCTGCTGCTTTTACATTAACCGGCACGACAACTGGCTTTTTGGCGCTCTCCAAGGCATAAGGAATATCTTTTAAACCATGGCCTGTAACAGTGATAACTATTGTTTTATCTTTAGGAAGTTTGCCCGCCTTTTTGTATTTAATTAATCCGGCCAGACCTGCAGCCGATGAAGGCTCGACAAAAATTCCTTCTTTCGCTGCGATTAAACGATAGGCAGCCAAAATCTCTCTATCTGTAACTGAATCAATTACGCCACCTGAACTATCGCGCGCTTCTACCGCTTGTTTCCAGGACGCAGGATTTCCAATTCGAATTGCAGTTGCAATAGTGTCAGGATTTGTAATGATCTTGCCCTTAACAATTGGCGCAGCACCTGCAGCTTGGAAACCATACATGTGCGGCAAGCGCTTGGCGATGCCATCTCTGTAATACTCGTTATAACCTTTCCAATATGCAGTGATGTTTCCTGCATTACCGACTGGGAGCGCATGAATATCTGGGGCGTTGCCCAACATATCCACGACTTCAAAGCTTGCAGTCTTTTGTCCTTCAATGCGAAATGGATTAACTGAGTTAACGAGTGCAACCGGATAGTTTTCAGAAAGTTGGCGCGCCAAAGTTAAGCAATCGTCAAAGTTTCCATTCACTTGCAAAATCGTAGAATCATGAATAACCGCTTGAGCAAGTTTACCCATCGCGATTTTTCCTTTTGGAATTAAAACTGCAGGAACCATGCCCGCCTTAACTGCATAGGCTGCTGCAGAGGCCGATGTGTTACCGGTTGAAGCGCAGATCACAGCTTTTGCACCATCTTCTGCAGCTTTAGAAATCGCCATCGTCATACCGCGATCTTTGAAGGAACCTGTTGGATTTAAACCTTCATATTTAATCCACACATTGTTGCCAAGAAGTTCTGATAAGAACTGGGCATGAATTAATGGTGTGCCACCTTCGCGAAGTGATATCACTGGAGTTTTCGCACTTACTGGAAGACGGTGACGATATTCTTCAATTACTCCGCGCCATTGATGAGCACCCATATTTTTATTACTAAAGATCCCCATTTATGCGACGACTCCTTCGACACGGATAACGGATTCAACTTTGCTGACAATATCCATGTCAGTTAATTTCTTAATGCAAGCAGTTAAATTAGCTTCAGAAGCGCTGTGTGTTACAACGATTAATTCTGCATCTTTTCCAAGGCCTGCTTGGCGAACTGTTTGAATAGAGATATTTTCACTTGCAAAAACTTGGGCGATTGATGCCAACACACCTGATTTGTCGGCAACATGTAAACGAACAAAGAACTGCGATTTCACTTCGCCCACTGGTGCGATATCTAAATCTGCATAATCGGATTCGCCATATCCAACAGTTGAATATGCACGATGTCGTGTTACAGCAACTAAGTCGCCCAGAATCGCTGAAGCTGTTGGTGCACCACCTGCGCCTCTGCCATAAAACATTAATTGACCTGCAGATTCTGCTTCAACATATACGGCATTGAAAGCATTACGAACTGATGCAAGTGGATGAGAATTAGGAATCATCACTGGATGCACGCGAACAGAAATCTCATCTTTAACTGTGAGTTCGGCAATTGCCAGAAGTTTAATTACTGAACCCATTGCACGCGCGGCGTTAATGTCGTCGATAGATATTCCGCTTATGCCTTCGCAGTACACCTCATCAATAGTTACGGTGCTATGAAATGCCAAACTTGCTAATAAAGCAGCCTTTGCTGCAGCGTCATGACCCTCAACGTCAGCCGTTGGATCGGCTTCGGCGTAACCAAGTTTCTGGGCTTCTAGCAAGACATCGCTAAAGTCTCGGCCTTCTTCTGCCATTTTGGTAAGAATGTAATTTGTGGTGCCATTTACAATTCCCATGACGCGAGTAATTTGATCACCGGCCAAGGATTCACGCATCGAACGAATAATTGGAATTGCTCCAGCAACTGCGGCTTCGTAATAAAGGTCTACCTTCGCTGCATCTGCGGCATTAAAAAGTTCATGTCCATGGGTTGCTAGCAACGCTTTGTTAGCCGTAATTACTGACTTCTTATTTTTGATTGCTTCAAGAATTAAGGTGCGGGCAGGTTCAATGCCACCCATCACTTCGATCACGATATTGATCTCAGGATCACTGACAATTGACTGTAAATCAGTCGTGACCATCGCGGGATTAATTCCTTCGCGTGGAGCAGTATTGCGAACTCCAATTTTCTTTAAAACCAACAATGCGCCAGAACGTTCTGAGAGTTCCTGTTCATCTGATTGTAAAAGTCGAGCGACTTGGCTTCCGACCACACCGCAGCCAAGCATGCCAATTGAGATTGTCTTTAGCTCGGTAGTCATGCGGGCTATTCTTTCACAGATGGCAGTATCGGCGTTAAATATCGAGCCCTAATAGATCTTCTTCTGTCTCGCGCCTCAAAATTATGCGGGCATTGCCATTCTTTACGGCAATTACTGGTGGACGTGGTACGTGATTGTAATTTGTCGCCATGCTTCGACCATAGGCACCTGTTGTTGGAGTAGCCAATAAATCCCCTGGCGCAATGTCACTCTCTAAATCAATTTCCTTAATCACAATATCTCCAGTTTCGCAGTGTTTTCCAACAACGCGTGATGATATTTTTTCTGCAGAACTTGTTCTATTTGCCAAGACGGCTGTGTATTGCGCCCCATACAAAGCCGGGCGCAAATTGTCACTCATGCCGCCATCAACCGATATATAACGGCGATTTGCACCGTTTTCTAAAGTTACATCTTTAATTGTTCCAACTTCATAAATTGTAAACATGGTTGGTCCAACAATAGATCGACCTGGTTCGATGGAAATTTTTGGGATTGCCAAATTATGCGCCGAACAATTAATAGTTACTGCTTGAAGAAGTTCTTGCATAACTTTTTCTGGAGTTAATGCCACATCTTGTGGCAAATATTCGACTCCATAACCGCCACCAAGATCAAGTTCAGGTAACTCAACAGAGAAGGCATCACGATATTGACCCAGCAGTGCAATTAAACGTTGCGCACTGATTGCAAATGCATCAGTTTCTAAAATTTGGGAACCGATATGTGCATGAAAACCGCGAAGTTCTAAATTGGGATGCTTCCGGACTTCTTCAATTGCTCTCCAAGCCGCACCGCTTGCAATTGAAAATCCAAACTTTACATCCTCATGCGCAGTAGCAATTGATTCATGCGTATGTGCTTCGATTCCTGGCGTTAAACGTAGAAGAATTCGCTGTACCTTTTCAAATTTCTTTGCCGCTTCGGCTACGCGCACAATTTCAAAGAGTGAATCGACAACGATTGTTCCAACATTATTTGAAACTGCTTTCTCAATTTCAAACACTGATTTGTTATTGCCATGCACTTCAATCTTGGCTGGGTCAATCCCTGCCTTGAGCGCTACAGCCAGTTCTCCAGCAGTACACACATCAATTCCAATTCCCAAATCCTTAATCCAACGTGCAACTTCTACGCAAATAAAAGCTTTAGCGGCGTAATAAACCGTTCCGGCATTGTTTCCGAAAGCAGAAAATAAAGCTTCATTCCACGAGAGAGCTCGATTGCGAAAATCCTCTTCATCGAGAATAAATGCTGGAGTTCCAAATTCTCGTGCAAGAGTTGTCACTCCAATGGATGAGATTGAAAGTTCAGAACCAAGTTGTACGTTAGAGGACCACATAGTTACATCCTCTCCGGCGCATTTACTCCAAGTAAATCAAGGCCGTTGCTCAAAACCTGTTTCGTAGATGCACACAGTAATAGTCGAGCGGTGTGAAGTGCGGATGGTTTTTCTTCACCCATAGGTAATACGCGGCAATCTGCATAAAAACCGTGATACGTGCCAGCTAGCTCTTCTAAATAGCGGGCAATTCGGTGTGGTTGGCGCATCTCGGCTGCGGTTTGAACAATGCGAGGAAATTGTGCCAACGTTCCTAATAATTCGTTTTCACGATCATGGGTCAGTTGTCCTGAATCAAAATCTTTAATTTCTGTAGAGATTTTCAAATCATGAGCATTACGTAAAACCGCGGCAATTCGCGCATGGGCGTATTGGACATAATAGACAGGGTTTTCATTCGTATTGCGTTTCAAGATATCGATATCCATCACCATTGGCGTATCCACTGGATATCGAATCAATGTGTAACGCGCGGCATCAACGCCTACTTTTTCTACTAACTCTTCTAAAGTAATAATTGTACCGGCGCGCTTAGAGAGTTTAACTTCCTCGCCACCTTCCATAATTTTTACTAATTGACCAATGAGTACGTCGATGTTGTATTCGGGGTCATCGCCAGCACAAGCAGCTATAGCTTTTAGGCGCCCAACATAACCGTGGTGATCTGCACCTAACATGTAGATACAGATATCAAAACCGCGCTCACGCTTATTAATGTAGTAAGCAGTATCTGAAGAAAAATAAGTGAGTGAACCATCTGATTTGGTTAGTACGCGATCTTTATCATCGCCAAAATCAGTTGTACGAAGCCACGTTGCACCTTCTTCTTCAAAGACGTGTCCCTGTGCTCGCAATTTTTCTAATCCATGTTCGACTGCGCCTTGTTCGTGAAGCGAGCGTTCTGAAAACCAGACATCAAAATGAGTTCCGAAAGTATCGAGAACGCGTTGTTGATCTTTTAATTGAACCGCGTATGCCGCTTCTCGAAAAGCTTCCTGACGAATTCCTTCTTGTAATCCAACAATTTCTTTGTCGCTGGCAACAACTACTTTTGCTAAATCAGCGATGTAATCACCTTGATAACCATCTTCTGGAATTGGATTGCCAAGAGCTGCAGCTTCAACCGATGCACCAAATAAATCCATCTGGTTTCCACGATCATTAATATAAAATTCGCGAGTTACGTTGGCACCTGCAGCACTTAGCACGCGCCCCAATGAATCACCGACTGCCGCCCACCGTGTGTGTCCAAGGTGTAATGGCCCAGTTGGATTGGCACTAATGAATTCAAGATTAATTTTGATGCCAGCGAGCGTTTTTGAAATTCCAAAGCTCTTAGCTGAATCAAGAATCGAAACTACTAACTCAGCTTGGTTTGCACGATTCAACGTGATGTTAATAAATCCTGGACCAGCGATATCAACCTTAGAAATGCCCTCAACGCCTTGGAGTTCGGCACAAATATTTTCAGCTACTTCTCTAGGATTCTTGCCTGCTGGCTTTGCCAACTGCAGCGCAATTGAGGATGCGTAATCGCCATGGTCTCTATTTTTTGGCCGTTCAAGTGAAATCGCGGCTGGAACCTGACCATCAAAAGCGCCTGCGGCAATAGAGCGCTCAATGGCAGCCTTGATCGCTGCCTCGAGAAGCTCTACTTGTGTGGACACCCCCCAAGGCTATCGCGAGCAATGCCTCTCGTTATCAAATCGTTAAGCAGTAAGTAAATTTTCCTGATTTTCCTAGTGACCTTTTTGCCACTTTCTATTACCGTTACTCCGCTGTCGAACCCGACTGAACAGGGCGAAAAAGTTTCGCCCTAGGGTCCGAACCCTTTCGAAAGGTATTTCACATATGAAAAAGCGCCGCCTCGCGATTACTGCAGTTCTTGCCGCAGTAGCTATCGCACTTACAGGTTGCTCAAAAGCTGACAAGGCCGGAGATGGTTTTGTTGGTGTAATTCTTCCTGATGCTGCTTCATCAAATCGCTGGGAAACTGCTGACCGCGGATTCCTACAAGCCGCATTTGATGCAGCTGGTGTAAAGGTTGATATCCAAAATGCAAATGGTGATAAGGCACAGTTCGCAACAATTGCTGACCAGATGCTTACTGCTGGAGCAAAGGTTCTTATTCTTGTAAACCTAGATTCAGATTCAGCTAAGGCTGTTCAGGATAAGGCTGCTGCACAAGGTGTTAAGACAATCGACTACGACCGTCTAACACTTAATGGTTCAGCTTCATACTACGTTTCATTCGACAACGAATCAGTTGGAAAACTACAAGGTGAAGGCATTAAGGCATGTCTAGATGCAGCTGGAAAGACAAAGGCTCGCATCGTTTACCTCAACGGTGCACCAACAGATAACAATGCAACTCTTTTCAAGGCTGGCTATGACTCAGTGCTACGTCCTTTGATCGATTCAAAGGCTTACACACTTGTTGATGACCAAGCTGTCCCAGAGTGGGATAACGCAAAGGGTGGCGTAATTTTCGAACAGCAACTTTCAAAGGCAGGCGGAAAGCTTGATGCAGTTGTATCAGCTAACGAAGGTCTTGGACTTGCAGCAGTAGCTGTTCTTAAGAAGAACAAGCTAAACGGCAAGGTCTGCGTATCTGGACAAGATGCAACTGTTGATGGATTGCGCGCAATCCTTACAGGTGACCTTTCAAACACTGTTTACAAGGCAATCAAGGCTGAAGCAGAAGGCGCAGCAACTCTTGCAATCGCATTGCTAAATGGAGAAGATGCAACAACAGCTACAGGTTCTGTAAACAACGGAACAACTGATGTCCCATCAGTGCTATTGGTACCAGTAGGAATCACAAAGGCTAACGTCAAAGACGTTATTGCCGATGGCTTCCAGTCACGCGATGCAGTTTGTGCTGACATCGAAGACCTCTGCACAGCTAACGGAATCTAATTTCCGACCTAGTTAGGCAATAGAAAGTAGGTTGCGGCTCAGGGTTTGTGCCCTGGGCCGCAACTTCTTTAATAAGATGTTATTTGTTCAATCGAAACTGATACTCAAAAGAAAAGTGGGCAATGTATGAGTACACCGATTCTTTCACTGCGTGGTGTTAATAAATCCTTTGGGCCTGTTCATGTACTTAAGGATGTGAACTTCGACATTGCGGCTGGAAAAGTCACTGCATTGGTCGGTGATAACGGCGCGGGTAAGAGCACGCTGATCAAATGTATCGCCGGAATTTACACACCTGAAACAGGAGATTTTCTATTTGAAGGTGGCAAAGTCGATATCAATGGCCCACGTGATGCCACTGCCCTTGGAATTGAAATCGTGTATCAAGATTTAGCCCTTTGCGACAACTTGGACATCGTTCATAATATGTTTTTAGGCCGTGAACAAAAGCGCGGGCCTGTATTAAATGAGACTTCTATGGAAGCACTCGCCCGAAAAACCCTTGATGGCTTAAGTGTTCGAACCGTTAAATCTATTCGTCAAACAGTTTCATCTCTCTCAGGTGGACAACGCCAAACTGTTGCAATTGCCCGCGCAGTTCTGTGGAACAGCAAAGTTGTAATTTTAGATGAACCAACTGCAGCCCTAGGTGTTGCACAAACCGAGCAAGTTCTAAATTTAGTTCGTCGCTTGGCTGACAATGGTTTGGCCGTGGTATTAATCAGCCATAACCTCAACGATGTCTTTGAAGTTGCAGACAATATTGCCGCACTTTATCTAGGTAATATGGCGGCTCAGGTAGATAAAAATGAAGTTATCCCGCGCCAAGTCATTGAATTAATTACGACCGGAAAATCAGCGGGAGTAGAAGCACCAGCTGCAAATAAAGGAGTAACGCTATGAGCGCATTAGTCGAACAAGAAAATGCCACAATAAAAGGCGCCGCCTCAGATTATTGGGCACGTGTTAAAGCTGGCGACATCGGTTCACTTCCTGCCGTTCTTGGCCTAGTAGTTCTCTGTATTGTTTTTGGATCGATGTCTAGTGTCTTCTTAACGTCTGGCAACTTCGCAAATCTACTTACTCAAGCAGCAGCTGTTATTGTCATAGCAATGGGTTTGGTCTTTGTTTTACTCCTTGGAGAAATTGATTTATCGGCTGGTTTTACTGCAGGTGTTACTGGAGCAGTATTGGTAATTCTTATTACGAATCATCAAGTTCCTTGGTATGCAGCTCTCATCGTTTCAATCATCGTTGGAGTGGGTCTAGGTTTTGGTCTTGGAACTCTTGTTGCTCGACTTGGAATCCCATCATTCGTTGTAACCCTTGCGGCATTTCTTGCTTTCCAAGGAATTCTTCTGCTGCTTGCTGGTGAAGGCGGAACAATTCGCGTTGAAGATAAAACTATCTTGGCCGTTGAAAACTCAAATCTTTCTCCGCTATTTTCTTGGGTCTTCTATATTGCGGTTTCAGCTATATATGTTTTGACGGGTTTGAGTTCAATTAATTCTCGCCGCAAAGCAGGGTTGAAATCCGAACTCATCAAATTATGGGTTATCAAAACGGTCGGATTGCTTGTAATCACGGGATTGGCAGTATTTGCATTAACCCTTGAGCGAAGCAACAATCCCGATATCGTCAGTCTTAAGGGCATTCCTTATGTTGTTCCAGTGATTCTTCTCCTTCTTGTCGTCGGAACTTTCGTTCTTGGCCGCACCGCTTTTGGTCGCCACATTTATGCAGTCGGTGGAAATGCAGAAGCGGCACGACGTGCCGGTATCAATGTGAAGCGAGTGCGCATCGCAGCTTTCATGATCTGTTCTGGTCTTGCAGCTATCGCTGGAATGATTTTTGCTTCACGCCAAAACTCAGTTTCTCCAACAACAGGTGGTAGTTCAACGCTGCTTTATGCAGTTGGAGCTGCAGTAATCGGTGGAACTTCACTCTTTGGTGGCAAAGGCAAGATGCGTGATGCGATTCTTGGTGGCCTTGTAGTTGCTGTCATTGATAACGGCATGGGCTTGCTGGGTTATGCAGCAGGCATCAAGTTCATAGTTACCGGACTTGTTTTGCTGATTTCAGCTGGCGTTGATGCAATCTCACGTAGAGGCGCATCAGTTAATTAAAGCTTTTTAGGCTTTAACTCCCATTAAATGTTCGAGAGCTAGTTGATCAACTAGCTCATAGCCATATCCGCGCGCGCCTGCGGCTTCTACATCGAAGGAATCTTTAGCAAGATCTCTCCATGTTTCACCAGCAGCAAGAGTTGATTCGTTCAGACCTGGAATATTTGATGCCTTCATCGCATCAATAACCCTTGAATCTGCGCGGAATGCCGCTGCTCGCTCTTTGAGCGCAAGATAAGTACGCATGTTTGCAGATGCTGATTCCCAAACGCCTTTGTCGTCTTCGGTGCGTGCTGGTTTGTAATCGAAATGTTTTGGTCCGTCGTACTTATACCGCTCAAGTAGATCAACTAAGAAGAAGGCTGACTTCAGATCTCCATGACCAAAAACTAAGTCCTGATCAAACTTTGGACCGTGCTGACCGTTGAGGTCGATATGGAATAACTTCTTTTGCCATAAAGCTTGTGCGATTCCATGAACAAAATTGAGCCCCGCCATTTGTTCGTGACCGACCTCTGGATTTAATCCAACTAATTCGGGACGGTCTAATGTATAAATAAATGCAAGCGCATGACCGATAGTCGGCAAGAAAATATCACCACGTGGCTCGTTTGGTTTTGGTTCGATCGCAAATTTAATGTCAAAACCGTTATCAGTTACGAATTCACCCAACGTGTTAAACGCTTCCCGGAAACGATCTAAAGCAACATAGGCATCCTTAGCACCATCTGATTCGGCACCTTCGCGTCCGCCCCAGCACACATAAGTTTTTGCACCTAGTTCAACAGCGAGTTCAATATTTTTCATAACTTTGGCAATTGCATATCGGCGAATGTCTTTATCGTTTGAAGTAAATGCACCATCCTTAAAAACTGGATGTGTGAAAAGATTTGTAGTCGCCATTGGTACTTTCATACCGGTTTCTGCGAGCGCTTTTTTAAACCGGTCTATATGTCCTCGGCGAGCGCCTTCATCGCTTCCAAATGGAATTAAATCGTCATCGTGAAAAGTCACACCATATGCACCACGTGCCGCCAACTCATTGACGGTACGGACTGGATCTAGCGCCGCACGTGTTGAATCTCCAAAGGGATCACGTGCCTGCCAGCCAACGGTCCAGAGGCCAAAAGTGAACTTATCTGCAGGGGTTGGTGTTAGTGACATGGTGCATTGCCCTTCGCGCTTAGTGTGATTTGACCCGTTTTGGTACATCGCTAACTTACCTCTAATCTTGTCCCCTATCCATATGAAGGCCGGAAGGTTTTTATCTGGGTTTGCGGGAGTGGTGAAATGGCAGACACGCAGGTCTTAGGAACCTGTGTCTTCGGACGTGCGGGTTCAAGTCCCGCCTCCCGCACACATCTATTATTGAAAAGTTAAACTCATATCATGGCAAAACAATCAGCAGCCAAAACAAAAATGTTGGCATCCCAAGCTAAGAAAGCCGCAGCCGAACGTCGTGCTGAAAAAGCGGCAAGCACGAGTGCCTTTGCAAATGGGGAAGTTGATCTAGATAAATATGACGCGTTGGATGCTAATTGGCGTGAGATTGGATTAGCCGCACCTGCGCGTAGGGCATTAGTCGATGATGGTTTGTTTCACTTGAGCGATCTTCGAAAAACCTCACTAGCTGCACTTAAAGAATTACATGGCATGGGACCAAATGCAATCAGAGTACTTGTCGCAGAAATGAAAAAAGCCGATCTATCATTTAGAAAATAGATCGGCCTAAATCATTTAAAACTATGACGTTGATGCAGCGAATCCTAACTTTATGTCATTCTTAATATCTTCTATATTTTCTAAACCGATACTTACGCGAATCATCCCTGGAGTTATTCCGGCTTTTAACTGCTCATCAGGATTGAGTTGTGAGTGAGTCGTTGATGCAGGATGTATCACTAATGAACGCACATCACCGATATTGGCTACATGGCTAAATAGTTTTAATCCCTCAACAAATTTTCGCCCTGCAGGCGCTCCGCCTTTTACTTCAAAAGTGAATACCGCTCCAGCGCCTTTAGGTGCATATTTCTTCGCAGTGCCATACCAAGGTGATGATGCGAGGCCTGCATAGCTGACATGGGCAACTTCAGGTTGTTTTTCTAACCACTCAGCAAGTGCCTGTGCATTCTGTAAATGTCGATCCATGCGCAGATTAAGCGTTTCTAAACCTTGAGATAAAAGCCAGGCGTTAAATGGTGAGACCGATGAACCAAAATCCCGTAGAAGTTGTAAACGTGCTTTAAAAATATATGCAAGATTTGCACCAAAATCACCGCCAACACCAAGCGTTTTTGCGTAAACAAGATTGTTATAACTTGGATCGGGTTCATTGAACCCTGGGAACTTTTCAGGATTTTTCGCGAAATCAAAATTCCCCGAATCGACGATTGCTCCGACCATTGCATTTCCGTGGCCAGATAAAAACTTTGTTGCAGAATGGGTCACTATGTCAGCGCCATATTCAAATGGCCGGGTCACATACGGGGTTGCGATTGTGTTGTCTACAATCCATGGAACCCCTGCTTCATGGGCAACTTTGGCAATCGCTTCAAGGTCTAAGACGGCGCCTAGTGGATTTGAAATTCCTTCGCCAAAGAAAGCCTTTGTATTTGGCTTAACTGCCGCGCGCCAGGCATCCATATTTCCAGTGTCATTTACGAAGGTCACTTCGATTCCAAATTTTGGAAGCGTGTAGTTAAAGAGGTTAAAAGTTCCACCATATACATTTGAACTAGAAACCACATGGTCCCCTGCTTGAGCAACATTCATAATTGCCAGTGTGGTTGCTGCCATTCCAGAAGCCACTAGAAGTGCTGTGACACCGCCTTCTAAAACGGCAATTCTCTTCTCAACTGCATCCTGCGTTGGATTATTTATTCTGGTGTAAACATTTCCTGCTTCGGCAATACCGAAGAGATTAGCTGCATGCTGCGTATCTCTAAACTGATATGCCGTGGTTTGATAGATAGGAAGAGATCGTGAACCAGTGTCCGAGTCAGGGATTTGCCCTGCATGGATTTGCTGGGTTTCAAAGGACCATTCGTTGTTTTCGCTCATGCGAATTACTCTGCTCTAGTTGCAAAGGTTTTGCAATAGCGTTTTTTAGTTAATTACCGCGTAAACAATGAGCAATAGGGCAAGAACCATGCTGACGGCTTGAATCGCTTTACTCTCTAACCTTTTAGCAAGAGTAGGAATCCAGGTAGCTAGCAACAAAAGAGCTCCAGGAATAATTATTGTCAGACTATGTTGAACAACACCACTCTGCCCACTTTGATATCGCAAATTGATTAATCCGATTGCAACGAGAAGGTAACTGCCCATTCGGTAGTTATTTAGTAGGTTACTTTTCATTTTTTCTCCTTCAACTCTGATAATAAAAAGTAAGGGGCACCGAAAATCGGCACCCCTTACTTAATCTGTACTTACTTAGTGATCTTCCTTCATACCTTCAGCAATTGACTTCATGCGTGCGATCTTCAAAATTGTAAGACCGAATACGCACTTGGCCAGAATGTCAGCGATGGTGTAACCAACCTGAACTCCAACGAACTGCTGAGCTGCAACGCCCATATCAGTTGCTGGATTCATTCCTAGAATGTATGAAATTGGATAAACGCCCCATGTGGCAATCAAAAGCAAACGCAAGCGACCAACGGTAGCTGCAACACCTTCTGGTTGACGATCTAGGGATTTTCCAAGTTCTACGAATA
>CAINRW010000093.1 GCA_903852815.1 uncultured Actinomycetes bacterium | reverse complement strand
TCCAAAAATGCCCGATCAAGTTGCGACATCATCCCATCAAAAAATCGTCTTCGCTCCTCTCCTCCTTCTCGTACGATATCCGTATCATGCGGATCCATGAGGACAATGGGGAAATTCCCGATATGGTCAGCCAAACGTGGATAGGGCTTTTGATCTCGCAAAAGCGATTTTTTATGGCCTTTTTGTACTGCGCACATGATCTGAGTTTCGCTGGTCGCTTGTTTATTAGCTTCATTGGCCAGAAAAACAAAATTCCCTTGTACCATGAAATAGTCTGCGTCATGTTTGATGCAAAGTGGATCCGCGATGCCCCGTGCGCTTTTGGTCAGGGAAAGAAAATGAATCGCGTCTAATAAATTTGTTTTGCCGATGCCGTTTTCGCCTACGATACAATTTATGTTCGGGATAAACTCGAATTGTGCCTCTTCGTAGGATTTAAACTGTTTGACCTGTAATGATTTAAGGTACATGAAGGAGGGACATTTGGCGCAAAATGTAAAAATAATTTCAGGCCGCGTGCACAATGGAATTTTGCTTCTAGGTTTTGAAGGTATAAATAATCGAAATGAAATCGAAAAACTTCGAGACACTTTAATTTACTGCGACGTAGATATTAATGAACCAGGTATTGATGAGGATGATTACCACGTCCTACAGTTAATTGGTTGCGCTGCACACCTAGAGACTGGTGAAAAAATCGGTGAAGTAACTGATGTAGTTAATTTGCCAGGTCAGGATTTGCTAGCGATCAACACGCAAACCGGTGAGATTCTCATTCCTTTCGTTCATCAATTAGTTCCAGTGGTCGATATTTTGAATAAAAAAGTTGTTGTAGTCCCACCCGAGATTTCTGGATCTTTATAGTGAAAATCGATGCGGTAACGATTTTTCCTGATTACTTTGCCCCACTTCAACTCTCACTTTTGGGAAAAGCTGCAGCTATTGGATTACTAGAATTTGGTGTCCACGACTTACGTCAACATTCAACTAATGTGCACAATCAAGTTGATGACACTCCCTATGGTGGCGGAGCTGGAATGGTGATGATGCCCGAAGTTTGGGGTCAAGCGTTAGATGCTTTGTTGACCCCCGATAGTGACTTAATAATTTTGACGCCAGCAGGAAAACGTTTTAATCAGCCAATGGCGCAAGAATTTTCACGCGCGTCGCACTTAGTCTTTGCTTGTGGTCGTTATGAAGGAATTGATGATCGGGTTCGCCAATATTATCTATCCAAAGGTCATCGAGTACATGAAGTCTCTATTGGAGATTACGTATTAGGTGGGGGAGAAGTTGCATCCCTTGTAATGATTGAAGCGATAACCCGATTAATTCCCGGAGTTCTTGGAAATCCAGAATCGCTGGCCGAAGAATCACATAATTCAGAGGGCTATTTAGAATATCCAAACTTTACAAAACCACAGAAATGGCGCGAAATCTCGGTCCCTGAGATTTTGTTAAGTGGCAATCACGCAGAGATTGCAAAGTGGCGTGCAGCACAAGCAATTGAGCGTGCAAAAAACAATTTCTAACTCGTCAGTAACCCGCGTTTTACCGTAGCGTTGGGCCCATGACGTATGACAGCAAAGCCATTCAAGCCCGTCTCATTCGAGATCTAGAGCCCGTCGTTGCTGTTGAATTGGAGCGCCATTTAAAAGTTCAAAAGAATTGGTATCCCCATGAGTATGTCCCATGGTCTGAAGGACGAGACTTTGCAGGTCCACTCAATGGTGATGCTTGGGAAGCTAAAGATTCCCGACTTACCCCAGTTGCTCAAGATTCTCTCGTTTTGAATTTATTAACTGAAGATAATTTGCCGAGTTACCACACTGAAATCGCCCTATCGATGGGCCGCGATGGTGCGTGGGGCACATGGATTGAACGCTGGACGGCCGAAGAAGCGCGTCACAGCATTGTTATTCGCGATTACTTAATGGCAACGCGTGGTGTGGATCCATATGAACTTGAAGATTTGCGCATGGCGCATATGTCTTTGGGTTATCAGACGCCTTATGAAAATGACATGTTGCACACTATTGCCTACGTTTCTTTCCAAGAGTTGGCGACCAGAATTTCACACCGCAACACTGGCAAGATTTCCGATGATCCAATTGCCGAAAGCATGATGCAGCGCGTGTCACTAGATGAGAACCTGCATATGCTTTTTTATCGTAATACTTTAGGCGCGGCCCTTGATATGGAGCCAAATGCATCGATGCGGGCAATCGCCGATGTTGTTACAAATTTCGATATGCCAGGTGCCAATATGCCAGGCTTTAGCCGTAAAGCTGTGCAGATTGCTTTAGCTGGAATCTATGACATGCAGCAACATTTAGAAGAAGTTGTAGCCCCGGTTCTTCGCGCGTGGAATGTTTTCGATCGAACTGATCTCAGTGGCGATGGCTTAGCTGCGCGCGATGAACTTGCCGCGTTCTTGGCCAAGACCACCGAAGAGTCGAACCGCTTCAATGAAAAGCGCGAAATTTATTTTGAACGACTAATTGCTCGTGGACAAGAACCTTTACGCATCATTAAGTAGTATCTGCTGCTATGTCCAAACGTGTAATTTTCATCGAGCATGACCATGTCTCTGCCGGAGGCCCTATTTGGCGACAATTTGAAAAGCGTGGTTACGAAATAACCCGATTCATAATCGTTGATGAAGAACATGCAAATAAACCAAATGTCACTGTTGAGTGGCCGGATCTACTTGGCTTTGATGTTGTGGTGGTTATGGGCGCCCCATATGCGGCCTATGACGATAATGGAATTGGTAACTGGTTACTTCCTGAGTTAGCGAAAATGCGTGAAGTGCACAACGCTGGAATTCCAGTGCTTGGAATTTGTTTTGGCGGGCAACTTATGTCGCGCGTTCTAGGTGGAAGTGTCTCTAGATCACCACATGCCGAACTTGGCTGGTATGAAGTTGAGAGCGTTGATGAAACTTTAATTCCAACAGGTCCTTGGTTCCAATACCACTGGGATCGTTTCACTGTTCCGCCTGGAGCAGTTGAAATCGCCCGCACTCAATTGTGTCCTCAGGCATATCACTTTGGCCGCACTTTAGGTTTGCAGTTTCATCCTGAAATAGATTTAGAAGTTTTAGATATGTGGCTTGCAATGGAAGGCGGATGCGTCGAAGTTGAATCTGAAGGCGTTGTCGTTGAAGAGCTTCGTGCTAAAACTCGCGAACTT
This sequence comes from uncultured Actinomycetes bacterium, assembly GCA_903852815.1. Classification (GTDB taxonomy): domain Bacteria; phylum Actinomycetota; class Actinomycetes; order Nanopelagicales; family Nanopelagicaceae; genus Planktophila. The sequence goes on along the minus strand of CAINRW010000093.1, from coordinate 38,869 downwards.
GAGGCAGAAAGCAATCAGCGCGGTTACGATTTAGTTGATCAATTTCTTGATCGAATCGCAACCGCGCCAATACGCACAATCTAATTAGTCGTTAGAGATAAAGACGTTCTTTAGTTCGGTGTAAGCATCAACTGCATCCGGTCCTAAACCACGACCTAAACCAGATTGTTTAAAGCCACCGAATGGTGTCCAGAAACGAACAGATGAGTTGGAATTAACTGACAGTGCACCGGTTTCAATTGCACGTGAGACTCGAAGTGCACGCCCGATATCGCGCGTCCAAATCGAACCAGATAATCCGTATTCGCTGTCATTGGCAAGTGCGATAGCTTCGGCTTCATCCTCAAAAGTTAAGACAGAGACAACTGGACCAAAAATCTCCTCGCGCCATGATCTAGCTTGTGCATTCTTTGCCAGCAGCACTGTTGGCGGCATCCAATATCCAGGACCAGAAGGTGCCGAGCCTTGGAAAGCAATCTCTTCATCGAGATATGACTCAACAACATCGAACTGCTTTTTTGAAATCAGCGGACCCATTTCAGCAGTTGCTAAATTTGGATCTTCAACTCGGAACTTCTTAACGGCAACTTCGAAATGTTCCATAAAAGAATCGAAGGCAGATTTTTGAACAAGAATGCGTGAACGCGCGCAACAATCTTGACCGGCATTATCAAAGACTGCGCCAGGGGCACCAGCAGCTGCTTTAGCAATATCGGCATCGGCAAAAATCACATTGGCACTCTTGCCACCAAGTTCTAAAGTAACTCGCTTCACTTGATCTGCGCAGCCAGCCATAATTTGCTTACCAACTGTTGTTGAGCCGGTGAAGCCAACTTTTCGAACCAAAGGATGGGTAACAAATCGATTTCCAACAACACTTCCTTTTCCAGGCAAGATGTTGAGTACGCCTTCAGGAATTCCGGCAAGCAGGGCTAATTCACCGAGGCGAATCGCAGTTAATGGTGTGTATTCGGCAGGTTTTAAGACAACAGTGTTGCCGGCAGCAAGGGCTGGAGCAAAACCCCACCCTGCAATTGGCATAGGAAAGTTCCACGGAACAATAATTCCAACTACTCCCAGTGGTTCTTTAAAGGTTATATCTACACCACCAGGAACTGGAATTTGGCGGCCGAATAAACGCTCAGGTGCGGCGGAGTAATACATCAATGTGTTGGCAACATTGTCAGCTTCCCATAGTGCATTACCGCGAGTATGTCCGGCATTTGTGATTTCAAGTTGAGCTAGTTCTTCACGATGCTCGGTAACAACTTGAGAGAATGCACGAAGTAAACGAGCCCGCTCACCTGGAGCAACATTTCTCCAACTTTCAAAAGCTTTATGCGCCTTAGCAATGACTGCATCGGTTTGTTCCAAATCTAAAAGGGGAACATTCTTAACGATCTGTTCATTGGAAGGGTTGATTACATCGTATGAAGTAGACAAGTGATTTAAAACCTTTCGAAGTTGCGGAATAGTTCCCAGTCGGTAATTGCTTTGCCATAAGCGGCAATTTCAATTTTGGCCATATTTGCATAGTGTGCTTGAACTTCAGCACCAAAAACCTCTTTAACCCATGCAGAATTTTCCCAAAGTTCTAAAGCTTCAGGCATTGACGAAGGCACTCTCTGAGAATCAGAAGCATAAGCATTACCAGTAAAGGCTGGCTCGAGGACCATCTTATTTTTAATCCCATCAAGTCCGGCAGCGATGATTCCAGATACTGCTAGATATGGATTTACGTCTCCACCAGCAACACGGTTTTCTAGTCGAAGACTTGGACCCTTCCCAACAAGTCGAAGCGCGCAAGTTCGGTTATCGCGTCCCCAACGAATTGCCGTTGGCGCAAACGATCCAGGAACATACCGCTTATATGAATTGATATTTGGTGCAAAGAGAAGTGACATTTCCCGCATGTGCGCAATTTGCCCGGCAATGAATTGGCGACCAAGATCGCTTAATCCTTGCTCTTTATCGGAATCATCGGCCATAACCATTGAGCCATCTAGTCCGCGGAAAGATAAATGAATATGAGAAGAGTTACCTTCTTTTTCATTTGGCTTGGCCATAAAAGTAAGGGCGTAACCATCTTGTGCTGCAATTTCTTTAGCACCATTCTTATAAATTACGTGGTTATCGCAATTTGAAAGCGCATCAGAGTATTTGAAAGCAATTTCGTGCTGACCAAAATTACATTCACCCTTTACGGATTCAACAGTCATTCCAGCTTTAGCCATGGCTAAACGAATTCGACGAAGCAATGGCTCGATACGTGATCCGCCCATGATGGAATAATCAACGTTGTATTGATTCACGGGAATTAAATTTTTATATCCCTTGTCCCAGGCCTCTTCATAGGTATCTTTGAAAACTACGAACTCAAGTTCGGTTCCGCACATAGCTTCCATGCCGGCGTCATTGAGTGCTTTGACTTGCTTGCGCAGAATCTGACGAGGCGAGGCAACGACATCGGTGTGATCTAGCCATTGGACATCAGCTAAAACAAGTGCAGCGCCTTCTTGCCAATCAATTAGTCGAAGTGTGTCCATGTCGGGAACAAGGGCAAAATCGCTATAGCCGCGCTCCCACGAGGACATTTCATAGCCATCAACGGTATTCATATCTACATCGACGGCAAGCAGATAATTACATCCTTCGGTGCCGTGCTTTAGAACTTCATCGAGAAAAAACTGTCCATGGATGCGTTTGCCAGTAAGTCGGCCCTGCATATCGGTCATGGCTACTACAACGGTATCTATTTCACCGCTATTGATTTTGCTCGTTAGGTCGGAAATCGTCATTGATGTCATAGACGCTAGCCTAACGATTTCGCTGTTTAAAATCTAGGGTAAAAAAATCTCCCCGCACTTAGAAAGTGCGGGGAGATTGTGAGAGTTATTACTCTTTTAGAGGTTACTGATTGGTCCCTTGAACCACTTCTTAGCAGATGTGCTCCACCAGATCCAAAGGATTAGTAATGCTCCACCAGTTACTAGTGGTGCATAGTTGACTGCAGTCCAAGTGAAATCTTTATTTCCTGGAGTTCCAGCAGGTGCGAATGGCAAAATGAAGTACACAGAAATAATTGCAATTTCTGCAACTGCCAACATACCCATCCACTTGTATTTAGATCCAAGAGTCCAAGCACCAGCCTTAAAGCTATCTCCAGCCTTGAGGCGATAAAAAATTGGGATCATGAAAGCTAAGTACAAAGAAATTACGCAAACAGATACAACTGCGTAGAAAGCAGTTGGAGCACCCGATGGTGATTTCCAAAGTGCTGGAAGTGTCAAGACAACTCCACCGACTGCTGATGCAAGAACTGCATTGAGTGGTACGTGGTGCTTATTAACTTTCTTCCAGAGATTTCCTCCAGGTACGGCTCCGTCGCGAGAGAATGCGTACATCATGCGTGAACATGAAGTTAGGCACGCTGTTACGCAGAAAATCTGTCCGACCGTTGTAATAATCATGACAAGTTTAAAGGCAACACCACTACCGAGAGCTGTGTAAAGAATTGCAATTACAGAACCGCCGCCAAATGGATTGACTTTTGGATCAAATGAATTAATGACATCTACCTTAGTTGCGGCGAAAAGAAATGCCATTAGAAGGATGTATCCACCAATTGCTGAGTAGAAAATAGACTTCCAAATTCCCTTTGCAGCGTTGATATGAGCATCATGTGTTTCCTCTGAAAGGTGGGCAGATGCATCAAAACCAGTAATTGTGTATTGAGTGAGCAAGAAGCCCAGTGGAAGCACAAAGAACCAGTATGAGTGATCACCAAATCCAGAGTTATTAATCCGTGTTGTGTACATCCATGACAATGTTTGGTGTTGATCAGGAATCACTAGGAGAATACCAACCACTAGTGCTGAACCAAATACGTGCCACCAGACAGAGATGTTATTAAAGAGTGATAACAAATGTCCGCTGTAGATGTTGATAAGAGTAATTATCACCATGATGATCATGAATATTGCGAACTGTTGCTTGATGTAATCGCCACCCATGAAAGATGTTGAATAGCTTGGCCATTGAATACCAAAAATAGTATTCATGTAAATTGCTGCGCCGTAACCTACGGATGCAGTAACCGATACGAGACCGATTAAGTTAAGCCAGCCTGTGAAGAAGCCAGCTTTGGCACCACCAAGTTTTGATGCCCACCAATAGATACCACCGGAAGTTGGATAGGCAGATGCAAGTTCTGACATACAAAAACCGATAACCAAAATGCAAAGCGCGATTAATGGCCAACCAATTGAGATTGCAACCGGTCCACCGTTATTCCATGCTTGTCCGAACGTAGTAAAGCAACCTGCAAGGATTGAAATGATTGAAAATGAAATTGCGAAGTTTGAAAAACCAGACCAACTTCGGTTGAGCTCTTGCTTATAGCCGAGTTCGGCTAAGCGTTGTTCATCTGTAAGTGCCAAGATGTTCTCCTCCTTGAGTCATTTGGGGTATCTTTCTACCGCATAGTCTGACTCAAATGGAAGAGGTTTAATCAAAAATGTGTCGATTAATGGGCTACGTGTCGCAGGCCGAATCCTCATTTCCCGCACAAGTGGGCGAAGATTTTCAAGAGTTCATCGCCCTCTCATCCGTCCATTGTGATGGTTGGGGCGTTTCTACTAGCGATCGCCATCAGGCACATATTGTTCTTGAGAAAAAAGTTGAAGCTGCGGCAGAGAGTGCAACCTTTCAGAAGGTAATCACTGAAAATGAGGCAGATGGCGCACTGCTTCACCTGCGCTGGGCCACCAAGGGTTTATCAGTAAGTGAAGATAATACGCACCCATTCGTCTACGGAGATTATTCCTTTATTCACAACGGCTCAATATTTCCACCTGATTCCATTCTAGATTTCATCGATGAGAAATTTAAGAAACTCATCATCGGAGACACAGATAGTGAGCGATATTTCTATTTGATGATGACTGAAGTGGAAAAACTTGGTCTTGCCGAGGGAGTCAAATCTACAATTTCTATCGTCAAAGAAAATGGGAAAACTACATCTTTGAACTTCATGCTGATGAATAATGAAAATTTTGTTGTCGGCAGCGAACATAATTCTGAGAAGAAGCCCGATTGGGCGCCGGATGACTATTACGTCATTAAATATAAGAAGAATCCAGATGGAGTGCTTTTTGCATCGAGCGGCTGGAATCAGCCTGGCTGGCATACTTTAGAAAATCACCATATTGCCATCGTTAATCGCTCAAACTTTGAGATGGAAGTAATTAACCTATAAATCTTCCCGTTACGATATCCACATGAGTCGTACCTACACCGTTGAAACGTACGGCTGCCAAATGAATGTGCACGACTCGGAGCGAATAAGTGGCCTTCTGGATGCTGCTGGCTTTTTTCCAGCCGAGCCTGGCGTACAGGCCGATATCGTCGTTTTTAATACATGTGCTGTTCGTGAAAATGCCGACAACAAGTTATATGGAAATCTTTCTTTTCTGGCACCAATTAAGAAAGAAAATCCTCAGATGCAAATTGCTGTTGGAGGATGCCTTGCTCAAAAGGATCAAGCAACGATTCTAAAAAAGGCACCATATGTTGATGTGGTTTTCGGAACCCATAACGTTGGATCTCTGCCAGTTTTATTGGAACGGGCACGTGTCGAGGAAGAATCTCAAATAGAAATTCTTGAAGCTCTCGAGCATTTTCCTTCGACGTTGCCTGCCCGACGTTTGTCTGCCTTTTCATCTTGGGTGTCAGTCTCAGTTGGGTGCAATAACACTTGCACCTTTTGTATAGTCCCAGCTTTACGCGGAATAGAAAAAGATCGGCCGGCCGTTGATATTTTAAATGAAGTTCGTGCATTGGTAGATCAAGGCGTAATCGAAATTACCCTTCTTGGTCAGAATGTAAATGCTTACGGTGTCGATTTTGGTGATCGAAAAGCCTTTGCAAACTTGCTTCGCGACTGCGGCAAGATTGATGGCTTAGAGCGACTTCGCTTTATGTCACCTCACCCACGTGACTTTACTGATGATGTAATTGAAGCCATGGCAGATGTTCCAAATGTGATGCCGCATCTGCACATGCCTCTGCAATCAGGTTCCAATCAAATTCTTCAAGCAATGCGCCGCTCATATCGCACAGATAGATATCTTGGAATTTTGGATCGCGTAAGAAAATCGATACCGCACGCGTCAATTACAACGGACATCATTGTTGGTTTTCCAGGGGAGACTGAGGAAGATTTCCAAGCGACGATGGATTTGTGTACGCAAGCTCGATTTGCTGCGGCCTATACATATCAATATTCCAAGCGACCAGGTACTCCAGCTGCAACGATGCCAAATCAGATTGACGCCGAAGTAGTAGGAGAGCGATACACGCGACTACATCATCATCAGCAAGCCATTTCACTTTCAGTAAATCAAGAGGCGATTGGTAAGGTTTTTAAAGTATTAGTGGGGGATTACGAAGGCCGCCGTGATGAGGCACAGATGCGCATGACGGGTCGAAGTGAAGATTTTCGTCTCGTTCATTTTTCAAACGATGCATCTGCAAGACCAGGAGATGAAGTTGAAGTTTTAATTACCGAAGCATCGGCGCATTACCTCATCGGTACTCCAGGAAAAGTACGCGGGACAAGAGGGGCAGATGCGCATGCAGCTCGAATCGAAGAGCGCACAAAAACGGCAACCCTGCTAGGAATGCCAGCAGTCAGAGCATGAAGCTCATAGTTATTTGTGGGGCTACGGCAAGTGGAAAAAGTGATTTAGCTATAGAAGTTGCACAACACCTAGGCGCCGAAATAATAAATGCTGATTCGATGCAGATTTATAAAGGGATGGATATTGGAACAGCGAAATTGCCAGTTTCGCAACGCGGTGGAATCCCTCATCACATGCTCGATGTTTTAGAAGTAACACAAGATTCCACTGTTGCCTGGTATCAAGAAAATGCGCGAAAGAAAGTAGATGAAATCCATTCCCGTGGCAAAGATGTCGTGGTTGTTGGAGGAACTGGTCTATATATTAAATCGATTCTCGATGATTTAAATTTTCCTGATACAGATCCCGTTGTGCGTGCGAGCTTAGAGTTGGAATTAGCGACTATTGGTCTTGGCGCACTGTATGAACGGTTAGAAAAACTTGATCCCGCCGCTGCCATTGCAATTGATCGAGCTAATGCCAGACGCGTTATTCGCGCATTAGAAGTCATTAAAATTACTGGAAAACCTTTCACTGCAAATCTTCCACGAGAGGCAAGTTCAAGATATCCCGACGCCATCCAATTTGGTTTAGCGGTAGCACGTGAAGAGTTGACAGCCAGGATTTCTGCGCGTGTTGATCGTATGTGGGAGCAAGGCTTTGTTGATGAAGTTGATCAACTTATGGCAGCTGGAATTACAACAGGGCGTACGGCGCAGCTAGCGTTGGGATATTCACAGATAATTGCCATGCGAAATGGGCTTATGAGCGAAGAGGCAGCAAAAGAGGAAACAAAAATTTCGACACGGCAGTATGCGCGTCGCCAAGAGACCTGGTTCACGCGCGATGAGCGAATTTCTTGGATTTCCCCTGAGCAGCCCCGTCTTGAGTACGTCATGAAAAGCTTAGAAGAGTTAAACTCCTAACAATGATTGCAACTTATGGACACGGTACAGAAAATGATTTCGTACTTGTATTTGACCCTGATGATGAATACGTAATTTCTACGACCCAAATTGCGGCCATTTGCAACCGTGAAAGCGGTATCGGTGCAGATGGACTCATTCGTATTATTAAAGTCGATGGCAAATGGTTTATGGATTACCGCAATGCTGACGGTTCATTAGCCGAAATGTGCGGAAATGGAATTCGCGTGATGGCGCGTTATTTGGTCGAGCGCGCTCATGTGCCAGAAGGAATTTTTGCGATTAATACTCGAGATGGAATCAAGCATTTACGTGTACCAATGATTGGTGACATATCCGTAAATATGGGCAAAGTCGCGGATGAAGGCGAAGCAATCACAGCTTCAACTAATGGGCACACGTGGCATGGATATAACATAAACGTAGGAAATCCTCATGCAGTTGTCTTTGTTGAAGACATGGATCAAGTCGGTACGTTGAATGAAGCACCAATCGTGCAGCCGGCTGAAAGTTATCCCGAAGGCGTCAACGTTGAGTTCGTGCAAATAACTGGAGAACATGAAATACGCATGCGCGTTTATGAACGTGGTAGTCGTGAAACTCGCTCCTGCGGTACTGGTACATGCGCCGTTGCACTCGCTGCAACTTTGTTTTCCAAAGAACGATTACCTGCACATTGGGTGATTTATCCACCGGGGGGACGTCTAGAAGTTTCAATTGATGCACATTCAAATGCAACTTTAATTGGTCCAGCAGTTTTAGTAAAAGATGTAGATATCTCGGAGTATCTCGTTGTCTGAAAAAGAGTTTGATGCCGAATTCGAGGCTTTACTTGCCGAAAGCGCACGAGTTGCTGCCGAATACGATGCTAGTGAAGAAGATCATTTAGTAGATCCAACCCAAGAGCTTTCAGAGCGACATTCACTACGTCGTGTCCAAGGATTTTCTACACAGCTGCAAGATATTTCAGAGGCTGAGTACCGCGAACTTCAATTGGAAAAAGTTGTCTTAGTTGGTGTTTGGACTGAAGGAACTTCTGAGATGGCAGAAAACTCATTGGCTGAATTAAAAGCTCTCGCTGAAACTGCAGGTTCACAGGTGATGGATGGATTAATTCAGCGACGCGATAAGGCTGATCCGGCAACCTATATTGGTTCAGGAAAAGTAGCCGAACTCAAGCAAGTAGTAATTGCAACGGGTTCCGATACGGTTATTTGCGATGGCGAACTATCACCTTCTCAACTTCGCCAACTAGAAGAAAAAATTAAAGTGAAGGTCGTCGATCGCACCGCTTTGATTTTAGATATTTTTGCTCAGCATGCAAAAAGCAAGGAAGGTAAAGCGCAAGTAGAACTCGCGCAGATTGCTTATTTATTGCCACGCCTTCGTGGTTGGGGTGATTCTCTTTCCAGACAAGCCGGTGGTCGTGCTGCAGGTGGAGCTGGAATTGGTGGTCGTGGTCCAGGTGAAACAAAGATCGAAACTGATCGCCGAAAAATCCGCGACAAAATGGCCAAACTTCGTCGCGAGATTGCAGAGATGAAAGTCTCCAGAGATACCAAGAGACAAGAACGCCGACGCTTTAATATTCCCTCGGTCGCAATTGCGGGTTACACAAATGCTGGAAAATCATCGCTGCTCAATCGTTTAACTGATGCTGGCGTGTTAGTTGAGAACGCGTTATTTGCGACATTGGATCCAACAGTTCGTAAATCACAGACAAGTGATGGCCGAATTTATACACTCAGTGACACGGTGGGCTTTGTTCGACACTTACCTCATCAATTAATTGATGCATTTAAATCTACCCTTGAAGAAGTATCCGAGTCCGATGTAATTGTTCATGTTGTCGATGGTTCACATCCAGATCCTTTTGAACAAATACGGGCTGTTCGCCAAGTTATTTCAGAGATTGGTGGAGGCGATATCCCCGAAATTATCGCCATTAACAAGGTCGACATTGCAAAGCCAGAAGTGATTATGGAGATTTTGCGAAAAGAGCCAAATAGTTATGCATTTTCGGTGCGTACAGGTTTTGGCATCGAAGGTCTGGTGCATGCCATTGAAAATTCACTGCCACGCCCTTCCGTCGAGATAAATACGGTCATTCCATATGATCGGGGAGATTTAGTGCACTTGGTGCATGAGCGGGGAGAGATTTTTTCAGAGCAATATGTGGAGACTGGAACCCTCATTCATGGCCGCGTGGATGCGCTTTTGGCGGCATCGATAGAAAAATTGGAGATGAGGGGGGAATAACCCCGACACGCCGAGCGTTAAAGTAACGGTAAAGGCACTTGTGCGCCATGATGCGCCCGCAGGGAACTACTACCAATGAATCGAGGTGAGAGCAGTGGCAACAGATTACGACACCCCCAGAAAAACTGACGAAGAACTCCACGAAGAGTCGCTTGAAGAGCTAAAAGCTAAACGCGTTGATGCTCAATCCGGGCAGATAGATGTTGATGAGGCCGAAGCTGCCGAAAACCTAGAACTCCCAGGTGCTGATTTATCTGGTGAAGAGTTAGCGGTTCGAGTTGTCCCTAAGCAAGTAGATGAGTTCACTTGTTCACGCTGTTTCTTAGTACATCACATTACGCAATTGGCAAAAGGTGAAGGCGCTAAAGCAGTTTGTAAAGAGTGCGACTAACTCTTTGTAATTTGTTGGGCAAGTTTTTCTGCCTGTGAGGTTGAGATCAACCAATACGGAGTTCGATCTCTCACGTCATTAATAACAATTTTCACTCCAGTGTTGCACCAAAAACGGATATCTAGATAAGCCGCAGGATCGGCATCGCGAGTTCTCAGTTTGCGAAGCTCATCATTACTTAGCGCAATGCACTCTGAAATATATGCAAGTTCAATATGGGCTCTGCCGATATTTAAAACTTCGCCAACTAGCTCAATCTTGAGGGCAGTTTTTAGGTAAAGAAGAAGTTGCAAACCCGTGCACACGAGCAAAACTAAAAGTGCGGCGAAGTTTCCAAGGGCGGCCCAAACAGAAAGTACAAGCGAGAGTAAGAAAAAATAAATCAATAGTGATAGCCATAGGGGCATTCGAATCACTTCGCGATAACGCATAGGTCTTACGCTATCGGATAGGCTTGCTCCTATGAGCCGAATCGCTTCGACAACTCCACCTGAGGGAGCGGTTATTCCAGAGCGCCATCCGAAAGCTCCACCCGTTGGTAGCAGAATCCCTTCTCACTTTGGTCATTGCTTTGGTTGCGGAGATTTACACCCAACCGGATTGCATCTTGTGGCTTACGCCGGTGAAGGAGCAGATATCACGGCGCAATTTACTGTTACCGAAAATCATCAAGGCGCTCCAGGTCTTGCCCATGGCGGACTTTTATCACTTGCATTTGATGAAGCTCTTGGAAAACTGATGTGGCTACTTCGCTCACCTGCAGTCACTGCGCGACTTGAAACAGATTTTCTAAAACCTGTGCCTATGGGTTCAACTCTTCACATTAAGGCCAAAATTACTGGCCAAGTTAATCGCAAAGTTTATTGCGCCGCCGAAGGTCGACTTAACTCGCCAGAGGGTGAACTAGCAGTACGAGCTGCCGCATTATTTGTAATAGTTCCGATGGATCATTTCTTGAATAATGCTCCCAAAGAATATTTAGAGCACATTTCAAAAAGCCCAGAAATTCTGGCATTTGTCGATCCCGATTTTGAGATTAATCCATAGATGTCAGATCTACCAGTATTAATTAAGCGAGTTGATCCAACTGTGCCACTTCCCGTGTATGCAAAAGGGGGAGATGCAGGAGCCGATTTAGCATCTACGATTGATTTCACTTTAGAACCTGGACAGCGCGCGCTAATTCCCACAGGGATTTCAATTGCACTTCCCGATGGATATGTTGCATTGATTCATCCAAGGTCAGGTTTGGCACTCAAGCATGGAGTTACTTTAGTAAATACGCCAGGAACCATTGATGCAGGATATCGAGGCGAGATTGCATGCATCTTAATTAATCATGATGCAAAAGAATCAATATCTTTTTCTAAAGGTGATCGAATTGCTCAACTTGTTATTCAAAAAGTTGAGCGAGCTAATTTTATTGAAGTAGAAGAACTTCCTGGCTCAGGTCGAGGCAGCGGTGGATTCGGATCGAGCGGAAAATCATGAGCGAGCACAATCAAGATAAAGACAAAGTAATCAACGCCCTAGGTGGTAAGAAAGGCTTGATTGATTCAGGTTTGCCTTCAATTGTTTTCTTGATTGTTTTTAATGTTCAGCACGATTTGCGGATCTCTTTGTGGTCAGCGCTAAGCCTTTCAGTTGTCTTGGCAATCCTTCGACTCGCTAAGAAAGACACGATTCAACACTCCGTATCGGGATTACTTGGAGTTGTTATCTGCGCTTTTTTCGCAAATCGGACTGGCCAAGCTGCCGACTTTTACATTCCTAAACTTTTAACAAATCTTGGTTATGGCACGGCTTATTTGATTGCAAATCTTATCGGCTGGCCGTTGCTAGGTATTGTGCTTGGACCTTTGCTTGGCGAAAATTTTGAGTGGAGACACAATCCCGAGCGAAAGCGCATGTACATCAGAGCGAGTTGGATTTGGGTTGCAATGTTTTTTGCGCGTATCGCGGTGCAGTACCCAATTTATCGAAGCGGAAATGTAAATCTACTGGGAACCGTTAATTTAGCTATGGGGTATCCACTATTTTTCGCCGCTGCATATGGTTCTTGGCTTGTAATCAAATCGGTTCCACCAGTTAAGAGAGATTAATTAGAGATAAAGCAGGATTTAATTTGGGCCTCAGCATCGGCTGAAGCTACAAATAGAAGTTCATCACCTGCTGCAAACACATCATGGGCTTTAGCGGTGATTACGCGACCATCTCTAACAATTGCAGCAAGGGCAGCGTTTTCTGGAAGTTCAATTTCTTCAACAGTCTTACCGATGCAAGCTGATCCATCGGGCAAAGTTAATTCAACGAGATTTGCTTGGCCCTTTTTAAATGAGAATAAACGAACTACATCGCCCACGCTTACGGCTTCTTCAACTAGGGCAGAGATTATGCGCGGGGTAGAAACCGCCACATCTACACCCCATGATGAATCAAAAAGCCATTCATTCTTTGGGTGATTAATTCGAGCAACAACGCGAGGAACTCCATACTCGGTTTTTCCAAGAAGTGAGGTTACTAAATTTGCTTTGTCGTCACCGGTTGCAGCAACTAGAACTTGGCAGTTGTTTAGGTGAGCGTTATCAAGTGAAGTAATTTCACATGCATCGGCCATTAGCCACTCAGCATCAGGAACACTTTCTAATTTAAGGGCTTTAGGGTCCTTGTCGATGAGTAGAACTTGATGGCCATTATCAAGAAGTTCTCGTGCGATAGCCCGTCCAACATTTCCAGCACCTGCGATTGCAATTCTCATTAGTTATCTCCATCTGGGGATTTTGAAAGAATGGCTGCAGCGATGTCGATATTTTTATCGGCAACAATGACGTGAATTAAATCCCCTTGTTGCAACACAGTATGTTGATCTGGAATTAAGCCAACACCTAGTCGCGTAATAAAAGCTACGCGTGCAGGAGTTAGTTCTTCAATGAGTGAGGTTGCCTTGCCATACCAATCATTGTGGGGATGCATTTCGCATAGTTGAATCGCACCGCTTGCATCACGCCACTCCGAACGTGAACCTTCTGGAAGTAATTTACGAAGAATTTGATCGGTAGCCCAAATAACTGTTGCCACTGTTGGAATTCCTAGGCGTTGGTAGATTTCTGCTCGACCTGGGTCATAAATTCGAGCAACTACATTTTGTACGCCATATGTCTCGCGAGCAACACGTGCGGCGAGAATATTTGAGTTATCACCATTGCTTACAGCGGCAAAAGCATCGGCATCTTGAATGCCGGCTTCACGCAGAGTGTCGCGATCAAAACCAACTCCAGTAACTGTGCGACCTTTGAAATTCGGTCCGAGGCGCCTAAAAGCTTCGCGGGCCTGGTCGATTACGGCAACTGTGTGGCCAGCTGCTTCTAGTTCCGTCGCAAGTGAAGATCCGACTCGACCGCAACCCATGATGACTACGTGCATATGTACTAACTTACACCCATAGGCTTACTTCCGTGAGTACATCAATGAAAAGAAAGCTCGTTGTCGGGGAAATACTCGAGGTCGAAATCGAAAAAGTTGCCCACGGGGGACATTTCATTGCGCGCTTCGATGGCGCAGTGATTTTCGTTCGCCATGCGATTCCTGGTGAAAAATGTCGAATTGAAATAACTTCTGTCGGAAGCTCCTTTAATCGAGCAGATGTTGTAGAAATTGTTGAACCATCCTCGGATCGTGTTGTTGCACCATGTGAATACTCGCACCGAGCCGGTTGCGGAGGTTGCGACTTTCAGCATATAAACATTGCTCGCCAGCTCACATTAAAGAGCGATGTCATCACCGAGCAATTTGCTCGAATTGCAAAGATTGATATCGAAGTCGAAGTTGAAAGCGTGGGAGATCCGATTGGGTGGAGAACAAGAGTTAATGCCTCAACTACTCGTACCGGAGCTTTAGGTTTTATTGGATCGCGAAGTCACACAGTAGTTCCAGTCAAGGACTGCCTGGTTGCATCACCTTCCATTGCTTTTGCTGAACTTGCGCAACGTACGTGGAAAGGGGACATGCGGGTTGAAGTTGCCGCTTCAAATACCAACGAACGCTCAATCTCTCTAGTTCCAACACGGGGAGAAAGTAAATCTCGATTAAGTGAAGGTCCGGCCATCTTGCACCAGCGCGTCAATGAAACGACTCTGGAAGTTAGTAATGAATCCTTTTGGCAGGGCCACTCACAAGCACCAGAACTCCTGAGTGCTGTAGTTCGAGAGTTTGCATCCGTTAAAAATGGTGAGCATGTATTGGATTTATATGGGGGCGTTGGTTTATTTGCAGCAGAATTAGTTGATTCACTTGGAGAATCGGGAACTATCGAAATTATTGAAGGTAGCAAAAGTGCAACCAATGATGCGATTCGAAATTTCAAGGGTCGAAATAATGTAAAAGTTGTAACTGGCGATGTGGCTAAACACCTTCCGCGCATAACTTCTGCCGATGTTGTAGTCCTTGACCCACCTCGCGATGGTGCAGGAAAAATAGTAGTTCAAGAAATTGTGAGGCTTGCACCTAGAAAAGTTGTCTATGTGGCATGTGATCCAGCTGCGCTAGCACGTGATACTGGTTACTTTCTAAATCAAGGTTATTCACTCGTAAAAATTAGGGCTTTTGATCTCTTTCCAATGACACATCACATCGAATGTGTTGCACTGTTTGAGCCCGCTGAGGTATCTTGACGCTCAAATACACTGGATTTTTAAGGGGAGATAATGAGTAAAAACTCTTTTAACGCAAAAAAGAATGTAGAGGTTGCGGGCAAGAGTTTTGAGATTTTTGATATCTCCAGCATCGAAGGGGCAGCAAATCTTCCCTTCTCCCTCAAAGTTTTACTTGAAAATTTATTGCGAACTGAAGATGGCGCAAACATCACGGCTGACCACATTAAAGCTTTAGCTAAGTGGGACCCATCAACTGAACCAGACACCGAAATTCAATTTACGCCTGCCCGTGTTGTTATGCAGGATTTTACTGGCGTGCCTTGTGTTGTTGATTTGGCCACCATGCGTGAAGCAATTGTCGAACTTGGGGGCGATGCTTCACGAGTCAATCCCTTAGCCCCAGCCGAACTTGTGATTGATCACTCGGTCATTGCCGATGTCTTCGGAACCAAGGACTCATTTGAGAAAAATACTGATATTGAATATGAACGCAATCAAGAGCGCTATCGGTTCTTGCGCTGGGGTCAGACCGCCTTTGATGAATTTAAAGTTGTTCCACCTGGAACTGGAATTGTTCACCAAGTAAATATTGAATTTTTGGCTCGTGTAGTTATGACTCGCTTAGTAGACGGTGTCATGCGCGCCTATCCAGATACCGTTGTTGGTACGGACTCACATACAACTATGGTCAATGGCCTTGGAGTACTTGGTTGGGGTGTTGGTGGAATTGAGGCCGAAGCTGCACTGCTTGGGCAACCAGTTTCAATGTTGATACCTCGAGTAGTTGGCTTTAAATTAACTGGGCAGTTACCGCTTGGAACTACTGCAACGGATATGGCTTTAACAATTACTGAAATTCTGCGCAAGCATGGCGTAGTTGGAAAATTTGTAGAGTTCTATGGACCTGGAGTTACTTCAGTACCAATGGCAAATCGAACAACTATTGGAAATATGAGTCCTGAATATGGCTCAACTTGTGCAATCTTTCCAATCGATGAAGAGACTCTTCGTTATTTGCGATTAACGGGCCGTAGCGATGAACAAGTCGAACTTGTAGAGACATATGCAAAGCAACAAGGGTTTTGGCATGATCCCTCAATCGAACCTCGTTTCTCAGAGCATGTTGAATTAGATCTTTCAACAGTCGTTCCTTCGATTGCCGGACCTAAACGACCACAAGATCGAATCTCTTTAAGTGATTCAAAAGATGCATTTGAAAAGATTTTGCCTAGCTATTTCTCAGATAAGACTGCACAGAATGAAGTTGTAGCTGGAACAACCCGAGTTAAAAACGGCGATGTTGTTATTGCATCAATAACTTCTTGTACGAATACTTCTAATCCTTCAGTAATGATTGGTGCGGCACTGCTAGCTAAAAAGGCAGTAGAGAAAGGGTTGAAATCAAAACCTTGGGTAAAGACAACTCTTGCTCCAGGTTCCAAGGTTGTAACTGATTATTACGATCGCGCAAACCTCACTCAATACATGGAGGCACTGGGCTTTAACTTAGTGGGCTATGGCTGTGTTACATGTATTGGAAACTCCGGCCCATTGCCGATTGAAATTAGCAAGGCGGTTAATGACTCAGATTTAGCGGTAACGGCCGTTTTGTCAGGCAATCGAAATTTCGAAGGTCGAATTAGTCCAGATGTGAAGATGAATTATTTAGCTTCACCGCCATTGGTAGTGGCTTATGCAATTGCCGGAACAATGGATCACGATTTTGAAAAAGACTCACTTGGTAAAGATTCACATGGAGTCGATGTCTTCTTAGCTGATATTTGGCCAACACCTGCTGAAATCCAAGAAGTTATTGATGCATCTATATCATCGGCGATGTTTACGAAAGATTACGCATCGGTCTTTGATGGTGACCACCGCTGGAAATCACTTGCTACTCCAACTGGAAATGTTTTTGAGTGGGATCCACAATCTACATACGTTCGCAAACCTCCCTACTTTGAAGGAATGCCAAAAACTCCAAAACCTGTAGTTGATATTGAGGGAGCACGCGTACTCGCAATTCTCGGTGATTCAGTAACGACTGACCATATTTCTCCTGCTGGAAACATTAAGGCGGATTCGCCAGCCGGTAAGTATCTTGCAGATCATGGAATCGATCGTAAAGATTTCAATTCATATGGATCACGTCGTGGAAATCATGAAGTTATGATTCGTGGAACTTTTGCCAATATCCGTTTGAAGAATTTACTTCTAGATGGAGTTGAAGGCGGATTTACTCGCAACTTTGCAAGTGATGGTGAGCAGTCAACTATTTATGATGCCTCTGTTGCTTATCAAAGCGCTGGTACGCCATTAGTTATTTTGGCCGGAAAAGAATATGGCTCAGGTTCCTCCAGAGATTGGGCGGCAAAAGGCACGGCTTTGCTCGGAGTCCGAGCAGTGGTCGCTGAAAGTTTCGAGCGAATTCACCGTTCTAATTTGATTGGAATGGGCGTTCTACCTTTGCAGTTCAAAAATGGCGAAAATGCCCAGAGCTTGGGCCTTAAGGGTGATGAGATCTTCACGATTAACGGCATAACCACCCTTAACTCTGGGGGAGTCCCAAAGGAACTCACTGTCACTGCCGGCGATAAGAGCTTTGTTGCCACGGTACGAATCGATACACCTGGTGAGGCCGATTATTACCGTCACGGCGGGATTATGCAGTTCGTGCTTCGTTCGCTCTTGCACGCTTGAGCGCCTAAACTTGCCCCCATGTTGAGCCGTATCAAATCACCTGCCGATTTGGATTCGCTCAACCATGAGCAACTCATTGAACTCAGTGATGAAATTAGAGCATTACTCGTTGAAAAAGTTTCAAAAACTGGTGGCCATCTAGGACCAAATCTAGGTGTGGTTGAACTGACGATTGCAATCCACCGTGTTTTTGAATCACCGAAAGATGTCATTGTCTTTGATACTGGCCATCAATCGTACGTCCACAAAATTTTAACTGGGCGCGCCGACGCTTTTGATAAATTGCGCCAGCGCGGAGGAATTTCAGGCTATCCAAATCGCGCCGAAAGCGTTCACGATGTTATTGAAAACTCACATGCCTCAACTGCCCTTTCTTGGGGGGATGGAATATCTCGAGGTTTTTCAATTCAAGGTTTAAATGATCGACATGTAGTCGTAGTAGTGGGAGATGGCGCATTAACTGGCGGCATGTCATGGGAGGCACTAAATAATATTGCGCCAGAACAAAAAAGAAATTTAGTTATCGTTGTAAACGATAACACTCGTTCGTATTCACCAACTATTGGTGGAGTAGCAACTTATCTTTCAACTCTTCGAGTAACTAGTGGCTATGAAAAATTCCTTGACTGGGGCAAAGAAGTTTTACATAAGACACCTGTAGTTGGCCTACCGATTTATGAAACTTTGCATGGAATGAAAAAGGGAATTAAAGACATCGTTGCGCCGCAAGGAATGTTTGAGGATTTGGGTCTTAAATATATGGGCCCAATCGATGGTCACGATATTGCGGCCATGGAAAAAGCCCTGCATCAAGCTAAAGAATATGGCGCTCCAATTTTGGTACATGCAATTACTGAAAAAGGAAAAGGCCATAAACCTGCCGTTGCAGATGAGGCCGAGAAGTTTCATGCCGTTGGCGTAATCGATCCTGAAACTGGAGAGCCACTTTCTAAAAGTGGAACTTCCTGGACTAAAGTTTTTTCTACCGAATTAGTTGAAATTGCAAAAACACGTAAAGACATCATTGCGATAACTGCAGCAATGCTTGGCCCTACCGGCTTAGATCAATTTCAATCCGCGTTTCCTGAACGAACAATTGATGTCGGTATCGCAGAGCAGCATGCAGTAACAAGTGCGGCAGGTTTAGCTTTTACGGGACTGCATCCAGTTGTTGCGGTTTACTCAACTTTTCTCAATAGAGCCTTTGATCAAATGCTTTTAGATGTCGCCCTTCATAAAGCTGGAGTAACTTTTGTTTTAGATCGCTCTGGAGTTACAGGTGATGACGGACCTTCACACCACGGAATTTGGGATTTAGCATTAACTGGAATTGTTCCAACCATGCATGTTGCCGCACCTCGTGACGGTGCGCGATTGAAAGAGCTATTGCGCGAATCCGTTGAAATAAATGACGCGCCTTCAATGGTTCGTTTTCCAAAGGGTGCGGTGCAGGCCGACATTCCAGCTTTTGAGCGCCGTGAAGGAATTGATGTTTTGTATCGTGGTGAAAGCGCCGATGTTTTATTAATTAGCGTTGGTGCCATGGCTGCCATCGCCGTTGAAGCTGCATCCTCTGCATATCGTGAAGGAGTTGGAGTAACGGTAATTGATCCTCGCTGGGTTAAACCTTTGCCGCAATCATTAGTTCGCATGGCGCAGCGATATAAGAGCGTTGTAGTTCTTGAAGATGGAATTCGCCATGGAGGAATTGGAAGTTCAATCTCTGAAATGTTTAGGGATGCTGGCGTACTAATTCCGCTTCACTCAATTGGCGTACCTCTTGAGTTCATCGAACATTCAAAGCGGGGCGAAATTTTGAGCGACATTGGAATTACCGCTCAAAATATTGCCCGCAGTGTTGTTGAATGGAGTAGTTCCTTTAAGGAAGGGATGCAACTCCCTTTGGATGAAAGCGCACAGAACAAGCAGCCTCGCTAAAACCTTCACGATCTAAGTACGGCAAAATTCCACCAAGGTGCATTGGCCAACCTGCACCCATCAACATGCACAGATCAATCTCTGCCGCAGAGGAAACAACACCTTCATCGAGCATCATGCGAGCTTCGACAGCAAGAGCGGTTAATGCGCGATCACGAACTTGTTCTGCAGTTGATGGCGAATCTCCTTTGTGAAGAAGTGCAAGGGCTGCAGGGTTGATAGATACGGAACCATCAGAATCTTTGATGTAAAAGTTACGTACACCCTCTTTAACCATCGCCGTCATTGTTGGCGAGATTCGATAACGCTCACCAAGGTTTGTATGCAAAGTTTCAGATACATGTAGGGCAACTCCAGGGCCAACAAGGTCTAGGAGTTGGAATGGCGACATAGGGAAACCGATGGAGCGCATTGCATTATCGGCAACTTCAACAGAAGTGCCTTCATCTACAGCATCAGTAATTTCTCCCATAAAGCGCGTTAGGAGGCGGTTAACAACAAAACCAGGCGCATCTTTGCAGATGATCATAGTTTTCTTTAACTCTTTACCAATAGAAATTGCAGTCGCTGTTGTCGCATCATCGGTTTTGGATGTGCGCGCAACTTCCAATAGCGGCATAACTGCAACTGGATTGAAGAAGTGGAAGCCGACGACGCGTTCTGGATTCTTTAGCCCTTCACTCATTCGTTCCACAGAGAGAGAAGAAGTGTTGGTTGCTAAAACACATTCAGGTGAAACAATCTCTTCTAGTTTCTTAAAGAGATCCTGTTTTAATGAGAGCTCTTCAAAGATAGCCTCAATAATGAAATCACATCCAGCGAAAGTACTTTGATCACTTGAGCCAGAGATTAAAAGCGAAAGACGTGCAGCAGATTCTGCGCTCATTCGCTTCTTCTCAACTAATTTTGCCAATTCACTCTTAACCCAGACAACACCTTTGTCGGCGCGCGCTTGATCAATATCAGTCATAACAACAGGGCACTTCAGATTTCGTAACAGCAGAAGTGCAAGTTGTGAAGCCATTAAGCCGGCACCCACAACTCCAACTTTGCCAACTTTTCGTGCCAGTGCAGGTTTAGGTGCACCTTCAACTTTCTTACGCTTTTTCTGAATCACATTGAATGCATACAAAGATGCGCGAAGTGGATCACTCATCGTTAAATCAGCAAGGGCAGCATCTTCGGCATCAAAACCTTGTCCCACAGTATTGGTTCTGGCTGCGGCAATTAATTCGAGCGCTCTCATTGGAGATGCAATCTCTGCGCCTCCATATTTCTTAAGTGCTGCAGCTTTTCCTGTAGCAAGCGCGCTTTCCCAAGCAGGGTCATTGCTGTAATCCTTGCGCTCAACAACTGCAGTTTTATTAAGGACGCCAACAGCAAAGGCAATTGATCGTTCTAGAAAATCCGAAGGTTCAAAAACTGCATCAACAACGCCAAGTTTTAAGGCATCTTTAGATTTCATCATGGTGTTGTTATTGAGCGCATTGAGCATGATTACTTGAATTGCACGCTCTGGCCCAATGAGTTTAGGCAAAATTGTGGCGCCACCCCAACCAGGAACAAGACCTAGAAATACTTCTGGCAATCCGGTAAAGGCTGTTGATGCAAGAGTTCGATAATTACAGTGCAAACCAACTTCTAGGCCACCACCAAGCGCTAGCCCATTGATAAATGCAAAAGTAGGAATACTTGATTCGCCTAAGCGACGAAATACATCGTGACCTAATTTTCCAATTGCAAGAGATTGTTCACGACTTGAAATGAAAGAGAGCGCGGATAAATCAGCACCAGCAGCAAAAATGAAAGGCTTTCCAGTTATTGCAATTGCGGTTGGCTTGCGCGAAGTTGCCTCAGTAATTGCAGCATCAAGTGCCTGCAAGGATTGTGGACCAAAAGTATTTGGACGATTGTGATCATGTCCGTTGTCGAGAGTGATGAGCGCAAGGGTTCCTTGGCCACCAAAAGCACGAAGATCAACATCTCGAACTAGGGCCTGTGTAATTACTTCTTCTGGTGCGCCTTCTGGAAGTTTGATATCAATGCTCATTTATTTCACCTGACCGTTAAAGTGTGGGTTTTCCCAGATTACTGATCCGCCCATTCCAAGGCCGATACACATGGTCGTCAATCCATAACGAACCTCTGGATGTGTTTCAAAAGAGCGTGCAAGGTTAAGCATGAGTCTTACTCCTGAGGAGGCAAGTGGATGGCCGACAGCAATCGCACCACCGAATGGATTAACACGAGGGTCATCATCTGCAATTGAGAAGTGCTCTAGGAATGCGATTACTTGAACCGCAAAAGCTTCATTGATTTCAAATAAACCAATATCCTCAATTGTTAAACCAGCTTGCGCTAAAGCTTTAATTGTTGAAGGTACAGGTCCATAACCCATAACTTCTGGTTCCACTCCAGCAAAGGCGTAGGTAACAAGTCGAGCTTTGATAGTTAATCCAAGTTCTTTTGCTTTGTCTTCACTAGCAAGTAATGCCGCAGTTGCGCCATCATTTAAACCTGAAGAGTTTCCTGCAGTTACTCGACCTGCCGGTCTAAATGGAGTCTTTAATCCAGCTAAGCCTTCCATGGTTGTTTGAGGGCGAGGAGGTTCATCAACAGTTGCAATTGTCCAACCAAGTTCAGCGCTACGTGCTGCAGTTGGAATTAAGTCGCGCTGAATTAAGCCTTGCTCGTAAGCTCGTGCAGTTTTAATTTGTGAGTTGAGTGCATATTTATCAGCACGCTCTTTAGTAATTGTTGGAAAGCGATCATGTAAACGTTCAGCAGTTGCACCCATTGCTAATGCATCTTGCTCAACAATTTTTTCTGCAAGATAACGTGGATTAGGATCTAGCCCATCACCAATTGGATGATTGCCCATATGTTCAACACCACCGGCAATTGCAATTTCATTTGAACCAAAGGCAATTGCACCTGCAATAGTTGTTACCGCGGTCATTGCACCAGCGCACCAACGATCGATGGAATATCCAGGAACAGTATGTGGAAGTCCTGCAAGCAACGTTGCACTTCGACCAATGTTCATTCCTTGATCACCAGTTTGAGTTGCTGCAGCAATTGCAACATCATCGATTGCGCTGTGATCAACGCCGGGATTGCGCTCTAAAAGTCCACGAATTGCGCGAACCATCAAATCATCGGCTCGAGTACCTGCATACATGCCACCGGATTTCCCAAAGGGGGTGCGGACGGCATCGACTAAAACAACGGAACGGGACATAGTGATCCTTCTCTAGGTGCGATATAGCGGTTATGTTACCCGCCAGTAAGCAATTACGACAGCGCTAAGCCGGAGTTAATTGACGTGTACGCGCTTTAGGAAGGTAGAGAGAAAGGACGGCGCCGAGGTAGAAAACCCAGACAAAAAGTTGAAGCCACGTGGTTGTTGTATCAAAGCCCACGGTTCCGCCAAGTGTTGCCGCTGTGAGTGAATCATCTGGAATGCTCGCTGAGACATCCCACGCTAATGCGCTATCTCCAGGCAACCAACCGATCTCTTGGAATTCATGGACTCCATAAATGAGTACGCCCGATGCAACGACGACCAATGCGATTCCGGTGTAGCGGAAGAATTTGCTGAGATTTAAATTGATGGAGCTTTTAAAGATTAAATAACCAAGAGAGATTGACACCGCGAAACCTAAAAAGAGGCCAAGGGCTGATGATCGAGTATCTGAGACGGTCTTGAAATTTGAATACAGGAAAAGCGCAGTTTCTAGGCCTTCGCGAATCACGGCTAAGAAAGCTACCGCTGCCAGGGCCCAAGGACCTCCTGGCACTGCTGAATCAACTTTTTCATGAAGCTCAGCTTTTAAGAATCGGGCAGAGCGCTTCATCCAGAAAACCATCCAGGTAACAAGTGCCACAGCTAAAAACGATGTAGTACCGGCAAAGAGGGCTTGAGCATGCTCGCTTAAGCCACCAGAGCTTTGTGAGAGCACAAATCCGACGGTGATGCTGCCAAAGACTGCGCTAGCAACACCTATCCACAGAGGAGCCAGCAAATTCCTGCGACCGCTCTTGAGGATATAGGCAACGAGAATGCCAACGATGAGAGCGGCCTCTAGGCCTTCTCGAAGGGCGATGATAAATGTGCTCACCATGGGTGAAAATCTAGGGGCTTGAGGGTATTTACGCAACTTAAATGTTGCGTAAATCAGGCTTCTTCAGGTGTGGTTTCGGGCACAGATTCGACGACTTCCAAAGGCTCATTTTCAAGCAGAGAGTTGGCAATGGCATCACTAACTAAATCGATCTGCCAGGTTCTTGCCCCCAACGAAATCAACTGATCACGAACTGCGTCCGGTGAATAAATCTTGGTTGCATTACTTGGTGGCGCCCAACAAATTCTTCGAACCACTTCGGGGCTAATTAAATTTTCAGCTGGAATTGAGTTTTCGCTCGCGATAATTTCGATGCGATGTCTTGCATGTGAAAGCGGTGCGAATTTTTCTGGAAATTTATCGCGCCAAAGTTTTATTGGCGGCAAAGTATCTGAATTAGTGCGCATGCTCGGCCAAGAATCTTCCGGCAAAGCAACTGCACGTGCAGTTGCACTAAGCCAAATATTAATGTTTTCAATCCATTTATTTCGCAAGCCAAGTGGTCTGAGAGTTTTCTCGAATTCACGTTTTGTTGTTGGGGGATTAAGTGCAAGTTCTACAATCGCATAGTCATTAAGCAGTTTTCCTCCAGCAATATCTGCAGCTCGAGCAATCTCATCACGTGCTTGCCATAGTTCTCGAATAATCGCTAGCTGATCCCGACGTTTAATTTTGTGCATTCCCGAAGTTCGTCGCCAAGGATCAACACGTGCAGGTGCAGGTGGTGCAAGAAGTATTGCGGCGAACTCTTGATGGGCCCACTCGCTCTTATTTACTTCAATTAATTTGGAGTTAATGATTTCGCGCAACTCAATCATTAACTCAACATCAAGCGCTGCATAATTTAACCATTCAATAGGCAACGGTCTGGTGGACCAATCTGCCGCACTGTGTTCTTTAGCCAAAGAAATCGCCATCAGCGATTCAAGGAGTGGTCCAAGTCCAACACGGGGCAAACCTAGAATTCGCCCCGCTAACTCGGTATCGAATAATCGAGAAGGATTGATCCCTAACTCTCGAAGACATGGCAAATCTTGTGTACTTGCATGCAAAATAACTTCGTCAGTGTTGAGT
The DNA here is from genome assembly GCA_903852815.1 of uncultured Actinomycetes bacterium. GTDB lineage: Bacteria > Actinomycetota > Actinomycetes > Nanopelagicales > Nanopelagicaceae > Planktophila. The sequence continues at coordinate 14,125 of CAINRW010000093.1, read as the reverse complement.
AAATCATTGAGAGAGTTCATGAGTCGATGACCTGGACCAAATGGAATCGGATCTATGAGATGGAGACCGCCATTTGTGCGTTTAATTTGAATCAAGTATGCCCGCGCGCTGTATCTAAAACCTGAAGCCCGTTCTGCATCAACTGCAAAAGCCCCAGTTCCTTGGCGCATTTGTTCAATTGCGGCTTCAAAAGCAGTTTCGGTATCAACGATGCGCGGAACTCCGCCAGCAGGTTCAAGCAAGGGAACGGGAATAACTTCGCTGTCCATATTAAATAATCTTAACGGCGTCGTGCAGCAGAGATCGTTGAGACGCCTTCGGGGATCGGTTCAAGCCCTGCAACGTCACTAATTAATGTGCACCACCCAGCGATATGGTTCATGAGATCTCTCGGCTCTGTGACCAGCGGTGTCCACGACGCACGAATTTCCATCTCGGCTTCGTCATTTCGAGGTGAAAGTTTTCCAAAGGAAGAGCTCGAAACGCGAGTCACCGTGCCACTAGGAGCAGCGATCTCACATTCATTTAATTCAAGTGCCTGTAAAAACCAACTCCATCCAACTTCAGGTAGCAATGGATCCTGTTGCATGATTGCATCAACATCGGCCCGTACAAAAGTTACGCAGCGGAATTCACCTTCCCATGTGTCTTGACCACCTGGTTCATGTAAGAGAACAAATCGGCCAGAAGCAATCTCATCTTCATCATCGCCCAATAAGCCATTGCTGACGTCGGCAGAAAAAGCAAAAGCATACGTTGCAAGTTTTTGGGGGGCGGGAACTTCTTCAAGAACAATCTCTGATCTTGGTGTAAAGGTGCGAAGGTAATGTATTAATTCGTTAAATCCCTTTGCATCCACTGATTAAGGATATGCAGGTAGACGCAGTTTTTAAGGGAGGCTGGGCGGTAGCCTTACTCCCATGGCTTCACTTTTGGCACTGCTATCTAGTCTCTTATGGGGCACCGCTGATTTTGAAGGCGGGCGCTTGAGTAAGAAGCATCCACCAATTGCCGTTCTTGGTTTCTCGCAAGTTTTGGGTTTAATTTTCGGCTTAGTTCTCATGGTTATTACTGGTGCTTGGACTGCCGATGCTTATGGTTCAGATGGCTACTTAATAGCTGGAATTTTCGCAGGTTTTTTTGGTTACGCCGGACTTCTTTGTCTTTATGCCGGTCTTTCAACGGGACGTATGGGGGTTGTCTCACCTATTAGTTCTATGGGCGCAGTCATCCCACTTATTTATGCGTTAGCAAACGGTGACACGCTATCTGTCATTACATCAATTGGTGTCGTCTTGGCCTTAGTCGGAGTTTTTTGCGCAAGTGGTCCAGAGTTAAATCAAGGGCTCCCGCTAAAACCTTTACTTCTTGCACTCGGTGCGGCTTTTGGTTTTGGAATTGCATTGACTTTAATGTCTATTGGTTCGCAATCAAGTGCACTAATGACAATGGTAGCTATGCGAGCGGCAACTTTTGTGGTGACTGCAAGCATTGCGATTAAATATCGAAGCATTGGAAATTTTTCTGCAAAGGAATATCCAGGTTTAGCTTTTATGGGAATTTCAGATTTCTTAGCAAATTTATTGTTAGGAATTGCTTGCAACAATGGCCTAGTTTCAATTGCAATGGTTCTCGGATCATTGTTTCCGATTGCAACTGCAGTCTTGGCCTTTAAATTTCTACATGAACGTCTGCATAAAGTTCAATATGTTGGAATTATTCTCGCTGTAGCTGGTGTGGCGCTGATTTCTGCTTTCTAATCTGCTTTCTAATCTGCTTTCTAGTTACGTGCGCAGTAAAAATCAGTTCCATCAATATGAGTATGCGTATGTTCTTTGAATTTACTGAGTAGGTCGCGCCAATCAATAGGAAAATCGCCCCCAGTTACCGGAGTGACACTTAAATCCAATTGATCTACTAATCCCTGTTCAATGAGTTCGAAGATTATTGAGGTTCCAGCTTCGATGAGAATTCGTTGCCCAAAGAGCGCCTTAGCTTTATCCAACGCCTGAGAAGGCGAGAGGTTCCACACATGGGATAAGTCATTTCCTGCAACGGGGTTAATCGTTGAACGCGAAATGATCACAAGGGGCACAGGGCTCTGCTTGTACGGCTCATGGCGAGCAGTGTTGCCACCAATAATGATGCAATCGACTTTGCGCCGTCTTTCTAAGAAGGCTTTTCGGTCGGCATCGGATGAGACTCCGTTGGAGCTATTTCCTTTGGAGGTCGAGCCATCGTGACCAACAACTAGGGATGCAACGGTGCTCATTAGGCTCAACTATCGCAGATTCTCGTGTATTTCTCAGGCGTAATCGCCCTTTTAAAGTTGAGTCAGTCCTATAAACCTCGTTAGCCTCTGCCTATGAAACGGCGCATCCTTGCTTGCGCCATCACGGCGATGGCCATGGTGGTTGCACTGAGCGTGCCGGCAGATGCGGCCACTTCGCTGGCTCAGATTCAGGCAAAGGTCTCAGCGCTCCAAGATGAAGCAACATCTGCAGCGGAAGGTGTCCAAGAGGCCAAAGTTAGGTTAGCGACTTTGACTAGAACGCTCAATGGCATAAAAGCCAAGGCGGCAGTTCAAGGTCAAACGCTCTCAAAACTTCAAAAATCTCTGCAGTCAATTGCCATTGAGCAGTACAAAGCCGGTGGACTAGGCCAAAGTCTTGAACTTTTATTCTCCTCCGACCCAGCGCTCTACTTATCCTCAGCCGGAGCCCTTGATGCCCTAAGCCGTCGTAAATCGGCGCAACTGCGAAAGTATGAAGCGGCCCAGCAACGCCTAGATGCAACAACGATGACAGTAAATGACAAATTGGCTTTAGTTGCAGCAACTGAAAAGAAATTAAAGGCACAATCTGCAATCGCCAAAGCAAAACTTGCGCAAGCTGAAGCAATTCTTTCGAAGTTAACAAAGGCTGAACGTGAACGGTTAGCCAAACTTGCAAGTGATAAAGAAAATGCAGATCAGGCATCGTCTCAAGCTCTCGCGAAAAAAGTATCGAAGTTTTCTGGTCGAGGTGGCGTTGCTTTGAAGTTCGCGCTCGCCCAACTTGGCGATCGCTACGTATTTGGTGCCGCTGGAATGGTGACGTGGGACTGTTCGGGCTTAACTATGCGCGCGTTCAAAGTCGCTGGAGTTTCACTTCCTCACTCGGCAGCTGCGCAAGCACAATTGGGAAAGCCAATTCAATTTAAATATTTACGACCAGGAGATTTACTTTTTTATGGTCGCCCAATTTCTCATGTGTCTATCTACTTGGGTGGCGGAAAAATGGTGCACGCGCCTAGAACAGGTTCTCGTGTAAAAATTGCGGGACTTTCTCTAGGGTCAAAACCCTATGTAGGAGCGCGCCGTTACTAAGCAAACTTTATTTGTCACCAATGATTTTGGACCTCGTGCTGGAGGAATTGAAACTTTTATCATTGGGTTAATTGAACGCCAACCCAAAGCCAGCATCATTGTTTACACATCACAACAGGGAAATACTGATGAATACGATGAAAAATGGTTACGCGATTTCGGTGTGCAAGTAATTCGAGATAGATCAAAAATTCTCTTGCCGACGTTACGCGTTAATCGGGCAGTGGCTCGTGTGGTGCGCGAAAACTCCATTTCGACTGTGGCATTTGGTGCGGCAGCACCACTTGCATGGATGTCCGGTGCTTTACGCCGCGCAGGTGTGTCGCGAATAGTTGCGCTAACCCATGGCCATGAAGTGTGGTGGTCTCGAGTTTTTCCATTCTCGCTCGCTATGCGTCGCATTGGAAAAACCACCGACGCTTTAACTTATCTCGGTGAATTTACCCGCGCCGCAATTTCTCGAGCCTTGAGTTCAAAAAATGCACAAGCGATGCGAAAAATTGCTCCAGGAATAGATGTTGAACATTTCAAACCGGTCGATTCAACGATACTGAGAAATTCATTGGGGCTTTCCGATAAGAAAGTAATCGTGAGCGTTGGACGTTTGGTTCATCGTAAGGGTCAGGATTTCTTGATTAATTCGATGCCAGCAATTTTAAGGAAAGTACCTAATGCGCATTTACTTTTAGTTGGGCAAGGGCCTTACTTGACGCATCTGGAAAAACTAGTGGCTCGCGATCACGTCCAGGAAAACGTTTCTTTTATTGGGCGAATTCAATACAACGATCTTCCTGCATACATTTGCGTTGGCGACATTTTTGTTATGCCATCTCGTTCGCGCTTTGCTGGTCTTGAAGTTGAAGGTCTTGGCATCGTTTATTTAGAGGCAAGTGCATGTGGTCTTCCAGTTATTGCAGGTGATTCCGGTGGCGCACCAGATGCTGTATTAGAAGGCGTAACTGGATTTGTAGTAAGCGGAACCGACATTGAACAAATAAGTAAACAAACTGTTGCACTTCTTGAAAACCCAGAGCTATCCAGAAAAATGGGACAAGCCGGACGTGAGTGGATCGTAAAAGAATGGCGCTGGCAGATTTGGGCAGAAGAATTCAATTCGCTCCTATATCCCTAATTGGGAACTGCGATAAACCCTAACTGCTGAAGTTCGATTTTTAACTTCTAGTTTTCGATAAATAGAGGCCAAGTGCGTTTTCGCCGTTGCCTGACTTATAAACAAACGTTCTGCAATCTCTTTGGTGGTCATGCCCGTCTCAAGCAAGGCAAGAAGATCGTATTCACGTGCAGTTAATTTTTTCTCTGTTATAGATTGATTGAGAAGTACGGCGAGATTTCTCGCACTAAAACTTAATGGCGAACTTAAAGCATGGTTTATTGCCGAAATGAGTTCAGGAATTGGGGCACTTTTGCAGACATAAGCACTTGCGCCAGCTTTCATGGCTGCGATTACGTGATTGGAATCTTCATGGAACGTCAAAACTACGATGGCAATGTCGGCAGATATTGAACGTGCCCACGAGACTAATTCAAAACCCGAGCCGTCGGGAAGATCAAGGTCAACAAGAATCAGTTGTGGGTTGTGGGCGGCAATGCGTGAGCGACCTTGTGAAATCGTTCCCGCTTCATAAATTTCTGTATGGCCTTCAATTCTTAACGCTCGTATGAGCGACTCACGTATGAGTGGGTGGTCATCAATGATGACAATCGAAGTCATGAAGTGGCTATCGGAATATCTAAAGTAAAAGTAGTACCTATGAAATCTGAACTAATAACACAGGTTCCAGCTAATTCTCCAACTCTTTCTCGAATTCCCTGCAAACCGTGGTGACCAAATTTCTCTTGCGCACCACCTAAACCATTATCTGAAATTGTGATTTTAAGATCACTTGCTTGTGAGTGGGTGAGCACGTTGTCGATAATCTCTTTGAAAACTCTTTCAAGCGTGACTCTTATTTCAGGTTCAGTGTGCAGGACGTCCACGTCACCACTTGATTGACGCAGTTGGAAGATTTCTCGGCGAACTTTATCGATGATTGAAATGACATCTAGGCGAAGTGCCCGCAATGAGTCACGTTCTGAAAGGTTTTCACTTGTGGCAAGGATGAGATCGATGGCATAGCCCAGACCCACGAGATCTTGGGCGATGCCATCGTGTAACTCTTGTGCGAAACGGATTCGCTGGGAAGTAATCACATAATTACTTAGTAAAGAGTTGTTCAATCTCCTTTGCGAATTCCTTCGCAACGACGTGACGCTTGACTGAAAGTTTTTGCGTTAAGTGCCCACCAGCTATCGTGAAATCCGATGACAAGATTACGAATTTACGGATTGACTCTGCGCGACTTACTGCCTTATTTGCATCATCGACAGCCGTTTGAATTACTGCAATCAAATCTGGGTCATTGGCTAAATCTGCTAATGAGGCACCGTCTTTTTTGTGATTAGTCACCCAAGCCTTAAGTGCATCTTGGTCAATAGTCACGAGCGCTGCAATAAATGGCTGGTTATCTCCGACCACCATGCATTGACTTACTAAAGGATGAGCTCGCAGTCGATCTTCAAGAACTGCCGGTGCGACATTTTTTCCACCAGCAGTAACAATTAATTCTTTCTTGCGGCCAACGATGTAGAGGAATCCTTCATCATCGAGTTTGCCGAGGTCACCTGATTTGAACCAATGATCTTCATTAAATACTTCAGCATTAGCTGCATCGTTTTGCCAATATCCGCGCATCACAATTGGTCCGCGAATGAGAACTTCGCCATCTTCAGCAATCTTTATCGACGTACCTGGAATTGGTCGTCCAACTGATCCCACGCGATGTGCACCAGTTAAATTCAACGTGGCTCCAGCAGTTGTTTCAGTGAGTCCGTAGCCTTCCAAGATTGTGATTCCTGCGCCTCGATAGAAGTGACCAAGTCGCGCACCTAAGGGAGCGCCACCTGAGATTGCCGCCTCAACACGTCCACCCATACCTGCACGAATTTTTGAGTACACCAATTTGTCGAATAGAGCGTGCTTGAGTGAAAGTAACGGTGATATTGATTTCTTATCCATGTTTTCAGAGTATGCAATCGCTACATCTGCAGCTTTTCTAAATATTTTTCCCTTACCTGCAGCCTCTGCGCGAGCTTCAGCACCGTTATAGATCTTTTCAAATATACGTGGAACTGCAAGCACAAATGTTGGTTTGAATGAAGCTAAATCAAATGGCAAGCGACCGACTGGATCACTGCAGTGCGCAAGGTGGAGTCCTGCATTGATTGCTCCAATTTGAACCATGCGTCCGAAAACATGGGCTACTGGCAAGAAAAGCAAAGTAGATCCACCTGGCTTTAAGAATAAGTCACTTGCGCCTTGCACAACGTTTCCACACTCTGCAAGGAAATTTCCATGCGTAAGCGATACGCCTTTAGGTTTTCCGGTCGTTCCAGATGTATAAATAAGTGTTGCCAAAGAATCTGGTCCGAGTGAATTACGTCGACGATCGATTTCTTCATCACTGATATGTGCACCAGCATTTTTAAGAACCGCTAATACATCTTCAGTCATGGTCCACACATGTTTGGTGTGTGATGGCTGAACAGTTTGTACTAATTCGCGAAGGACCGGCGTCTCGACAATAATGCCAACTGCGCCTGAGTCATTGAGAATCCAATCGATCTGCTCTGCCGATGATGTGTCATAGATCGGCACAACAACTGCGCCGCTAAACCAAATCGCGAAATCTAGAATGGTCCATTCATAACGAGTGCGAGCCATAATGGCTACGCGATCACCTGCGCCAACTCCAGCAGCAATTAATCCCTTTGCTGTTGCTCTGATTTCTTCATCAACTTCGCGGGCGGTGACGCTTTGCCAGCCATCTCCGAGAGGTCGAGACATTGTGATTCGCTCTGGTTCAAACCAGGCGCGTTCAGCAATGAGGTTAGTGAGGTTGCCGGCAGTGGCCGCGGGTACGAGGGCAGGTGCTGTGACTTCATTCATGGCGCTAACGCTAGCGTGAGAAATAATAAATACGGAAGAGGGTAACCTTGCCACCATGAGCGATTTGAGTAGTTCAACTATCACCATAGAGGCCCCGTTAGCCGATGTCTGCGCCGCCCTATTTGCAATTGAGGATTATCCAACCTGGTCAACATCTATTAAATCCAGCGAAGTTGTCGAGCGCGATGACCAAGGCCGGGCGCTAAAGGCGAAATTGAGCATTGATGCCGGGATGATGAAGGACCGTGTCATTTTGGACTATGACTGGAGCCAAGCGCCGGCACAACTGAGCTTTTCCCTCGATGATGCAGATCTTCTAACAACGATGGATGGCGCCTACATCGTTAAGGCAATCGATGAGGACTCAACGCAAGTGACATACCAACTCAGCGTTTCGCTCTCGATGCCGATTCCGGCAATGATGCGCCAAAAGGCTGAAAAGGCAACAATTGATCAAGCACTCTCACAACTTAAGTCTTCACTAGAAAGCTAATTTACATAGATGTCATACACAATCGGTATTGATGTTGGTGGCACCAAAATTCTTGGTGGAGTTGTAGATGAAGAAGGAAATGTCATAACGACGGCGCGAAAAGATACTCCACGACAAGGTGGAGTTGCTCTTACTCAAACTATTGCCGATGTAGCCAAAGAACTTCTAACTCAATACACAGTAACTTCAGTAGGAGTTTCTGCAGCTGGATTCGTTTCATCGGATAGAAAAACAATGTTGGCTACACCAAATATTGCCGATTGGAATGGCGTAGATCTAGACAATCAATTGACTCAATTAATTGGACTGCCAGTAGTAATTGAAAATGATGCTAACGCCGCAGCGTGGGGCGAAGCTAAATTTGGTGCAGGTCAAAATCAAGACCACATGATGATGCTTACAGTTGGTACTGGCATTGGCGGTGGAATCGTTGTTAATGGTGCGTTGTATCGCGGCGCATTTGGAATCGCGGCAGAGTTTGGACATTTACGTGTTGTTCCCGAAGGCCACTTGTGTGGCTGTGGTGCACGCGGTTGCTTCGAACAATATGCATCAGGAAATGCGCTACTTCGCCATGCACGCGAAGCAATTAACGCTAGTCCAGAAGTTGCTAGAAATTTACTTTCTAGAGGCGATGGCACCGTTGCTGGTTTAACAGGTCAAGCAATTACCGAAGCGGCACGAGACGGCGATGCGGTTGCACTTGCCGCTTTTAATACAACTGGACAATGGTTGGGCGCGGGAATCGCCTCACTCTCTGTTTTGCTCGATCCAGCCTGCGTTGTAATTGGCGGCGGCGTGATTGATGCTGGTGAGATTTTGCTAAAACCAACCCGTGAATCATTAGAGCGAAACATGCCTTTTGCGGGCAAGCATCCATACCCTGAACTTGTTGCAGCTAAATTAGGAAATGAAGCAGGATTAGTTGGAGTTGCAGATCTAGCGAGAAATTAATTCTCGAATGGATATTTAAGGTTAATTAACGCTCTTACATCATCCATGCACTGCATTATTTCAAGGGTGTCTTTCCACGTAAGTATCGGTGACTCGCTTTGATTATTTCTAACCACTCGCTCAAACTCTAGGGCTTGTTCACGTAAACCATGGCCATGATAATCGCGTGCAAATTCTTGAATGCTTCCATCATTTAAAACGAGCCGCATCGACGTTGGGTTATAAAACGTTTGATCTATTTGAAGGTAGCCATTAAGTCCAGCAATCACGGCAGTACATGGAGTCTTTGCCAACATTGTTGTGGTAAGAATTGCTTGAGAACCATTCTGATAAGTGAAAACCATTGAAGTTTGCGCATCCACGCCTGCCTGCGTCAATGTAGCGGTCGCAAGAATTTCACTTGGCTGACCAAGAATCATGTGCGCCAATGAAATTGGGTAGATCCCTAAATCAAGCAGTGCTCCACCAGCTAAATCTGGTTCGACTAATCGCGCAATTCCTTTGCTGGCTAAAGATTGTCCATGGTCAGCATGGATAGTTGTTATCTCACCCAGAACGCGACTTGCAATGATGTCTCGAATCTTTGCATAGTGCGGTAAAAATCTTGCCCACATTGCTTCCATGAGTGCGACATTATTTTTGCGTGCAGCATCAATCATTTCCTTGGCTTCACTTGCATTTACTGCAAAAGGTTTTTCACATAAGACTGGTTTACCGGCGTTCAATGCAAGGATGACATTATCTTTGTGCATAGGGTGCGGTGTTGCCACATAAATTGCATCGATTGAAGAGTCATTGACTAACTCTTCATAACTCCCATAAGCGTTTTCACAATTAAAGGCGGCCGCGAATTGTTGCGCGTTTTCTAAAGTACGTGAACCAACCGCGCCAACTTGGTGATTTGGTAAATTCTTGAGATCACTTGAAAATGCATGGGCAATCTTTCCAGCGCCTAAAATTCCCCACTTAAAATCACTCATAGCGTTGCTCCATCATCATCGCGGTAACCCGAATTAAACCAACGCCTGATTGCATTCTTGACTGAACGAAAAAATGCTCGAGGTGATTGACCTGGGGGATTAGGTGGGATGAAGCGATTATGATCTTCAAAAGCATCGAGTTCATCGAGATAGGTTGTAGGCGCGGATTCATCAAGAGAGAGACCGGAGACGATTGATTCAAACTCGCTGCGGATGAGTTCTTCTTCGTCGAAATCCTCTGGGCCTATTTTGCTCACTCCCCGATAGTGTCATATTTGGCAATAGCCACTAAATTAGGGGAGTGCTAAACAACCTGCCCTACGGGACACTGAGGGCTTTCCTGACCCCATTTCTGATGGCCGGCTTTCGTCCAAAGGTAAAGGGCTTGCGAAATGTGCCGGCCAAAGGCCCGGTCATTATTGCCTCCAACCATCTCTCCTTTAGCGATTCAATTTTTATGCCGCTAGTAGTTCCGCGCAAAGTGACCTTTCTGGCCAAAAGTGAGTACTTCACTTCACCTGGCGTTAAGGGATTTATTAAGAAGTTAACTTTTATCGCACTTGGCCAAGTACCGGTCGATCGTTCAGGTGGGCGCAGAAGCGAAGCTGCATTGATTACAGGTTTAAAAGTTCTTGCCGAAGGTGAGTGCCTTGGAATCTATCCTGAGGGAACTCGTTCACCTGACGGGCGTTTATATAAAGGCCGTACTGGTATTGCCCGGCTAGCAATTGAATCTGGTGCACCCGTCATACCGGTTGCAATGTTTAACACTGAGAAAATTCAACCAACTGGAAAAGTGATTCCAAATTTACATCGTGTAGGAATGCACTTTGGTAAACCAATGTATTTTGACGGCGATTCAACCGACATGCTGTATCTACGTGAAGTTACAGATCAAATTATGAATGCGATTCAAAGCATGTCAGGTCAAGAATATATAGATGTCTATGCACCGAAAAAATCTAAACCTGATGATATTAATGTTGCCGGCGAGGAAGACTAAAGCAGATCCAACGCATTTCTGGCAGTTAAGAAATTACATGTTTCACACGTAGGGCCAGCTTCTGGAATTTCACCCTCGAGGACATCGATGAATTGAGAAATAACAGAGATAAACTCAGCTTGATTTCGTGGCACTGAGATATATTTTTGATAAATTCCAAAACCTGCATTGTCAGGATTGTTACCCATAGTGTGAGTTGGTTTCCACACTAACAATCCCATGGAAGCTACTTCCACAGCTTTACCCGTTAATGGCTTTTCAAGTGCATATGCATATGCCTCAAGTTGTGGTGAATAAAATGCACCGCTATCGCGTTCAGATTCTGAAACTTTGCAATCAATTAATCCCACAGTTCCATCTTCATTTGAAGAGAGCAGATCGTATTTTCCTAAAATGCGCCAACGTGTCTGCGCTCCATCGATCACAATTGGAGCGCTCTTCACAAACTCGCTCCACTTAGTAACTTTTCCGGCTCGAAGTCCGGGATCAATTGTTGGCATATCTGCACCTTGAAAATACTCTTCCTGCAATCGGGAGAGTGTGCCGACAAGTGGCATCACCATAGGCGAAGTAACTTTGTACCAGTATTTAACCCATAGACATCGCTTGCACGTAGATAGGCCAAAAGTTAAATCAGATGGCGAGATATTTTCACGGGCTGGCTTTACTGGTTTTTTCATAACAATATTCTCTCGCTAGCCACTGACATTTGCTAAGACCAATACCGATACACCCAGTGCAATCATGATCGCCCCGCCAGTCGCACGTAGTTTTTCTAACCTGCTGGAATCTTTCGCTAGCCACGCGCGGGCAGTGCCAGCGAGCATTCCCCAAGAGCCATCTGAAATAAAAGCCAGAGCTGCAAAAATAGCCCCGAGTAAAATCAACTGCGCAGTGATGCTGCCTCGCTCTCGATCAATAAATTGTGGCAACACTGCGGCAAAGAAGACGACTCCCTTTGGATTTAGGGCTCCGACCCAAAAACCATCGCGCATAGACCGAAAAACTCCTGGAGCGAAATCTCCTTGATTCGTCATATCTGCGGCATGAGTCTTGCGGTGTCGAATTGCATCAACTCCTAAATACATTAGATACAACCCGCCACCCCACTGAACTGCGGTGTAGGCAAGATCTGATCTTTGCAAAATCGGGCCAAGACCTAAAGCGACGAAGACAGATAAACAAAAGGCTCCAGTCACATTGCCGGCAACAGTAAAGACGGCAGTCTTTCGACCCCAGGCGATGGCCCGAGCGATTACGAATAAAACGCTCGGGCCAGGCGCCAAGATAATTACCATCGCGGCAACAAGGTATTCAGCTAGCCGTGATGGAATCACCATGGGTTAGATATTAGTTATTGCCTCGTGCTGATGCAATTGAACTTAGAACTCGGTAACCAATAATCGCTACCAATGTTGCATTGATGATTCCGCTAAATGTGTAATCTCCACGAGTCCATGACATATCTGAGATTCCAATAATCAAAGCAGAAGCTGCAATGATTAAATTTGTTGAGTTAGCGAAATCAACTTTGCCTTCAATCCAAATGCGAGCGCCCAGAACACCGATCATTCCAAATAGCGCAACGCCAACTCCACCAAGAGCTCCAACTGGAGTAGCACTTAGAACTGCCCCAAACTTTGGAGACAGTGACAAGCCAACTGCGCCAACTCCGGCAATCCAATATGCCGCAGTTGAATACACACGAGTTGCCGCCATTACGCCGATATTTTCAGCATACGTAGTTGTTCCTGAACCTCCGCCGAGACCAGCAAGTGTTGTGGCAAGACCATCTGCCATAAGGGCAGTACCCATTTGATCATCGAGATTCTTGCCAGTCATTGATGCAACAGCTTTAACGTGACCGACATTTTCTGCAATCAAGACAAGGACTACTGGTAAGAAAAGAACAATCGCTTTGCCATCAAAAGTTGGTGTTGTAAATGAAGGCATGGCAACCCATTTTGCTGCGCCAATAGTTTCTGTTTTAACATCACCTTGAATCAAGGCGACGATGTAACCAACAACTAAGCCAGCGAAAATGCTGATGCGATTGAGGAACCCGCGAGAAATTGCTGAGATTAAGGCAATTGATGCCAAAGTGATTAAGCCGATCATCGGTCCTGCAGCAAAGTTATTTTTAGCAGCTCCCGCTAAATTCAAACCAATAACCATGACGATAGTTCCAGTTACTACTGGTGGCAGCATCCAGTTGATCCAATTGATTCCGGCTTGTCGAACAATGAGACCGACTGCGGCAAGAATTAGACCAGTCACAACGACTCCGCCAAGGGCTGCAGACATGCCGCCACCTGTCTTAGCTGCTGCGATTGGTGCAAGGAAGGCGAAAGAGGAACCTAAATAGCTTGGAACTTTATTGTGAGTCAGCGCAAGGAAAAGCAGTGTGCCGATTCCAGAAAAGAAAAGCGTTGTAGTTGGGGGAAATCCAGTGATGAGCGGAACGAGGAAGGTGGCTCCAAACATTGCAGCGATATGTTGCAGGCCTACACCTATAGTGCGAGGCCACGTCAAGCGTTCATCAGTTGAAACAACTGCGCCTGGGGTGAGTGATTTACCGTTTCCATGAAGTTTCCATGAGAGTAGCGACATTTCTGACGTCCTTTCAGATCTCCTAAGGCCAAGCACTAAAGATGTTTGGCATTAAAGGGGAGCCTAGAACTGGCGTGATTGCTACTGAGGCGTACGCCACACCCTAGAAGGGGTAAAAGCTCACTTTTTAGGAGTGTTCAATTTGCACCGCTGCACCTATCGTAATACATTACGTCTGGATATATCGAATAGATACATAAGCCGATAGGTAAAACGTAAGGTAGGAGGTCGAAATGCGCTCTAGAAGTGAATCACTCGAGTTTGCACTCCTTGGCCTGCTATCCCAGACACCACTTCACGGCTATGAACTGCGCAAGCGCATGGGGGCAATTTTTGGCCCATTCCGAGCGCTTTCATTTTCAGTTTTATATCCCCAACTTCGTCGAATGATGGAAGCGGGATTAATTGAGGAGAGCGTCGTTGAATCACCGTCACGGCGCTCGCGAATTGTTTATGACATTACCCCCAAAGGTGCAGCCCGCTTCGAAGATCTCACCGAAACAGTCAGCCCTGAAACTTGGGAAGATGAAGGTTTTGAAATCCGCTTTGCATTTTTTTCCCCAACATCATCAAAGAACAGAGTACGAATTCTTGAGGGACGCCATCGTCGCCTTAAGGAGAAAGCAGAGATTTTGCGCGGTGAACTCGAGAAGTCACCAATTGGAATCGATAAATATCTAGAGGAGTGGCGACGTCACTCACTGGACTCAGC
>CAINRW010000092.1 GCA_903852815.1 uncultured Actinomycetes bacterium | reverse complement strand
CAACACCAGTCGAACAGTTGGGAAATCTATTCTTAGGATCTCGACCTTCGCGGCGACCTGATGCAGCTGGAGGTCTGGATGCATTGCGTGCAATTCCATGGGTTTTTGGTTGGACGCAATCACGGCAAATTGTCCCAGGCTGGTTTGGTGTGGGTTCAGGCTTAAAAGCTGCGCGTGAGGCCGGCAAGGGTGAAGTCCTGACCAAGATGTTAAGTCAGTGGCATTTCTTTAATACTTTTATAAGCAACGTTGAAATGACTTTAGCTAAAACAGATTTGATTTTAGCCCGTCGCTATGTTGAAACTTTGGTGCCAAAGGAACTTCATCATTTCTTAGATGAAATTCAAGTCGAGTTTGAATTAACCGTCACAGAAATTCTGCAACTGACTGGTAAAGCCTCACTACTTGGTGACCAAGAGATTTTGGCCCGTACGTTGCAAGTTCGTGATGCTTATCTTTCACCTATTCACTTACTACAAATTAATTTGCTCAAGCGAGTTCGTGATGCAGGCGATTCAGCAGATCCAATCTTGCGTCGCGCACTTCTTTTGACCATTAATGGCGTTGCTGCGGGACTTAGAAATACTGGTTGAAAGCGGCACGATCTAGTTTTGCAGTAACAATCATGTGTGGCACCGTAAGTGCCCAAACGGTGACTAAAGCAAACCAAAAAAAGGAATTACTGAGTTCTTGATTTCTGAAGCCTGCCAATAGCGCAACAAAAATTACTGTCCCAAGTAATGCGGGCAGTCCTGGGATCACGGCAGCTTTAAAAGCAGCAAACTTATTTCCTTGTTCATACGCTTTCAGCGATTGTGATAACAAAGTCGTTAAGCGAGCGGTATGGCGCATGGCATGCCAGCAACCAAAGTAAACCGAAAAGGCGACCAGCGGCGGAGCAAAAATCGCAAGGGCCGCCAGGAGACAAATATCGAGAGCATCTCTAAACCGTTTCTTCATAAAGAGTGTCACTATCGATATGGATGAAATTGCCGTAACAACTAATTGAATCTGCACAGTAAAACCCTGGTGCCAATTAACTAGATTCTTATTGATTTTTTCTAACGCCGCCGTACTTCTCTCATTAACTAGAGGAATAACAACTGGCAATAATCCTGAAGCGCTGGCATAAGCCCAAGAAGTAATTGGCAAACCTTTTCGATTTTCTAAACTGTCGAGTTCAGAGATAAATGCACTGTCGCCAACTCCAAAATGAAGTGAGCTCATAAGAACTACTGCGATAAAACCCACAACATTCCACTGCAACAGTGCCCAAATCGCAATCAGTGTGGCGCACACATAAAGACAAATAAATATCGCCATTCGTATTGGATTTGCTCGTGGAAGTGTTACTAAATGATCAAGAGATCCATGGGGAATACCGATCGCCAGCGCGATAGCGGCCATGAGAATCTGCCAATTGAGAGAATCTCTACCGAGGGATTGCGAAAAAACAAGTGAAAGCACAATCGCAATAGCGACTGCGCTACTTGAAAAGAGACGAATTCCTTTGAAAACTCCCTTTTGCGATTGATTCATAAACGTCACATTAGCAATTTCTTAAGCAGAGTATGCAAAAATTCGGCCGTGAAGCATTGGTCCTACGCAGCGATGTTAGTTTTCACGCTTTGTGGTTCGGGTTGGCTGGAAATCGTTTTAAAAACCGGTGTGCTTCGAAGATTCAAACGTGTAGCCCTGAGTATTTGCCCAATAAGTCTGCTCTTTCTTATTTGGGATGGTTATGCAATTGCGCAGGGTCATTGGCTATTTGACCGGAAACAGATTGTTGGAATTTACGGACCTTTCAACATTCCGCTTGAGGAATATCTCTTTTTCATCATCGTACCGTTGGCAGCGATTTTAACTCTAGAAGGAATTGCGACAATCAAACCGCAATGGCGCAAAGGTGAATTCGGCGAATGATTTATTCAGATATCGCGATTTCCGCTTTTGCCATTGCTGTAATGGCAGATCTATTCCTGTTCAAAAATTCAATGCTGACGCGAGCGGCATTTTGGAGTTCTTATGCAATCATCTTGCCATTCCAATTATTAACTAACTGGTGGCTAACTTCGCGCGACATTGTGATGTACAGCCCTGATGCAATTATCGGAATTCGTTTTTGTTCTGCGCCAATAGAAGATTTGCTTTTCGGTTTTGCTCTCGTACTCAGTGTTTTAGGAATGTGGGAGTTTTGGGGACGCAAAGGATTGCAACGAAATTGATTTAAGCTGATTTGTTTTAACTAAGAGTTATAACGAGTTTGGGTGCGTTCGAGACCTTCACTAATCAAGGATTCGACCACATCGGCTCCGCGATCAATAAATTCGCCGAGTTCTTTTTGTTCAACTTTTGAAAATGCTTTCAAAACAAAATCTGCGGGATCTTGTTCCCCCATTGGTCGACCAATTCCAAGTCGCACTCGGAAATACTCTGGTGTTCCAAAAGCTGACGTCATGGACTTCAAGCCATTATGCCCATTGTCGCCGCCACCGTTCTTGCTACGGATTGCCGCGAATGCAATATCTAATTCGTCATGAAGGACGATGATGTTTTTTGGTTCTACTGAATAAAAATTAGCCAGCGCTTTAATTGGTCCGCCGGTTTCATTCATAAATGATTTTGATTTTGCAACGATGACAGGGTGGGCATCAACACCAACACCTAATTTAAATGCTGCGATATCTGTACGAGATTTGTGTGACGATAATTTCACGTTGTGGCGACGAATCAATTCATCAATCACCATCTGACCTATGTTGTGACGGGTGGCAGCGTATTTATCTCCTGGGTTACCCAGGCCCACTACCAACCACGTCATAACATTAAGCGTAAAGCTTGTGGGTCTTACTTGTCTGAATCAGTTGCAGCTGGTGCTGCGGCGGCAGCTGGAGCTGCGGCTTCTTCAGTTGATGCAGTTGCCTTTTCAGACAAGTGAACAACGATTGTCTTTGGATCTGATTCAAGTTCAGTGCCTGCAGGAAGTTTCACATCTGATGCATAGCGTGATTCACCTGAGTGCATACCTTGGATATCAACTTCTAGGAAGTTTGGAATTGCAGATGCATCAACACGAACTTCAATTGTGTTGTGAACGTGCTCAAGGATTCCGTCGCGATCGTGTTCACCAACTGCGTGAACAGGAACTGAAACAACAACTTTTTCTCCACGACGTACAAGCACCAAGTCGATGTGTTCAAGAATTTGCTTTAGTGGATCGCGAACAATCGCTTTAGGAAGCGTGAGT